>CAYYPX010000123.1:0-4556 GCA_964473655.1 uncultured Micavibrio sp. | reverse complement strand
GGCACATGCCGCGCGCTTATTTCGAATTGCGCCGCCTGCTGCCGCCCGAAGTGAAAGTTTACACCAACGCCATTCCCGGCAAGCTGAAATATCCGGGCGTCGATTCCGAAAAGGGCCGCCTTCTCTGCCGCCTCTATGAAACCGCGACGGATACGGAATTCTGCTACAAAACGCGCGACATCATACGCGATCTGGAAGACCACCTCACCTAAGCCAAAAGCCCGTTGTGGACGAAGTTTGGGCGCAACTTGATTGCGTCCAGTGACAGCTATATTCTTCATTCATGGCACAGACGAAAGAATATAAGGCTATCCTCTACCGCGAAGGCATGCTCGGTTCCCTCTTCCTCGGAAGCTCGAAGGTCGATCCGGAACGTTTTTCAGCTTTTCTTAATCGCAATGCCGCCGAAGGCTGGCGCGTGATCACCATGGAAAAAGAGTCCCGCCGTATGCTGTTGTTTTTCGAACGCGAGGCATTCCTCGTTATCTTGGAAAGAGATAAAAACTGATGAATATTCACCGCGCCCTTGTCCTTGGTTTGATCGGTCTCGTGCTTTTGGGTGCCGCGCTGATAATCATGTCCATCTGGGGCATCGCCATAGACGCCACAACCTTGTGGAAACTACTGGCCACGATCGGCGTCCTGATCCTGCTTCTGGGCTTCTTGCTGGTCGTAAAATCCGACTTTGCCGAACATAAACGCCTGAAAGACGAGAATTATCTCGATTAAGCCCCCTTTGGGTTGATCCTGCCGTTCAGTTCTGTTATTTCATGGGCTTGTGCGGAGCTGTGGCCGAGAGGCTGAAGGCAACGGTTTGCTAAATCGTCATACGGGTTATACCGTATCGAGGGTTCGAATCCCTCCGGCTCCGCCATACTTTCTTTTCCCTTCATGACAAAAAAACACGCGCCGTTTTATGGGCGCGCGCTTTATTTGCACAAAGGAGGTTTTAGAATTTTATTAGGCGGCCATTTTCAATTCAGGGCCACGGATAATAGTCAAAGATAGCTTATCCTGTGGTGGGCATTCGAAAATATAGACTTTCGCATTATCTTTGTTCGTGTATTTCATTGTTATACAGCCTTCTGCATCGGTTGATGTTGATTCAACTTTTGGAAGCGTTTCACGAATTTTTTTCATCGATGTTCCATGAGCATTTAGTCTTTCATCAACGATGCCGCGATATGTTTCATCCATGTAGTTATCGTAGACGTGCGTCGCAAGAAGCTTGCCCTCGTCATTACCTTTTAATAAGAAGCTGATAGCCGCTCTCGCTGAATAGCATCTATAGTTGATTTTTGTGCTGTCGGACTTAGTGTAGTTAAATGGGACCAGAAGACTGCGTGAAAGGCTTTCGTATTCCACCGTGTCGCAGTTGTTTGGATTAATGATGGTTTTTGCTTCATATGTTGGAAGCAATGTCGTGGCGCAGGCACCAAGAAAGCTGGTAAGTGAAAGGGCTGCAGCCTGAAACATTTTTGAAGCTTTTATCATCTTTTAAAATCCCTGTTATCGAAGATGACGTAATTTAATAGTTTTTTAACATTATGTCAAATATTTTTATTTAAATTATATTGTTTATTATCAAGGGCTTGATGGCATAACGGTCAAATAAGCCACATCTCCAGTGTCTAAATTGCGGTGTTTTTCCGCGAAATTGGCTACATATATGTAATCATCTCTGACAAATACAACACATCCGCCCGTCATGCGCCTTGCTTTTACACTTTCCCCCGCAAGTGCGTTAAGGCGCGCCTGCCTGTCTTTACCCGGCATGACTGGGTGTATCGCCCAACATGGATCATCCTTGTTTGGCCCCTCATCTAAAAAACACATGGAGCTATTTTCGTATGTGTTGCCGGTTCTTTCCAGCAAAGGAAATGTCGCTGCGGGAGTGGCATTTTGAACCATTTCATCGGAATTATTTTTGCCGGTTAGCACAGTCGTGTTGAACACGACGACGTAATTTTCTACGACCGTGGCAGTGTTTTCCGCCTTGTTTACGATGATCGTGTTTGGAAATTTTACGTGTTCTTTATATTCAGGAACGGTACGAATATCGGCACCAATAGCAGGCGCAGCGTGCGCTGACAAAATGCCAGCTGCTGCAAAAAAAATACCTGCCAAAACACCTTTATTTTTCATATTTATTTTCTTTGGTTGAAATAAAAGCCGACTTTCATCGGCTTTTATAATTCTTTTTCGAAAGACTTCATTAGCCTTTGGTGCAGGACACACCGACAAGTCTTGTACCGGCTGGGCAAATGATTTTACCCTGCGCATCGGCCCCGACAACGCCGGCTGGCGCTGCGCGAACAGTTTCATTTGCATCGCCAAATGCGCTTTCAACCAAGCCATCTTTACGTTTCAGAGCGTTTTCCCAAACAGGAACGTCATCGATGATAATAACATCTCTCAGCATATCCGCTGTTTCAAGAAACACGCGCTTATCGCCAATATTCAGCCATACCACGATGCTTTTGTCCAAAAGATCAGCAACAAGTTCCAAAGCTTCTGTTTCTCTTACGCACTTCATGTTTGTGCTGCCATCAGCAAATGAAACGCTTGCTTCAAGGACGCTAAGGCCAACGCCAGTAAAGTCATAGCAAGGAGAGCCGTTACCACCGCCGTAAGCGTTGATGTTTACCGCGCTTGCAGCTGCTTTATATTTGGAGTTCAAGGTAACAATCTGATCGCCATTTTCGGCAGTAGACGTGGCCATAGCATTACCGCCTGTGGCTGTATTGTTATTGGTGTTATTAATAACAGTTGTTGGCGGCGTTTCCGGCTCTGGTGTTGGTGGATTGTTGCCACAGCCATTTTGGCATCCGCCGTCTTGAGCGAATGCTGCGGTAGCGAGTCCGACTGCGATTGCTGTCGCTGCGAGTGTCATGTTTGTCTTATTCATAGTACTTTCCCTTTCAAAACCACCGGTGGCGTTGTTGGAATGAATTCCAGCCGGTTTGTTAACTATTTCACGGTACCGCCACCAAAGACCGCACCAACTATTTCGAGATGGCTAGGGTTTTATGATTAAAAAAGTGTTATGTCAAGAAAAAAATCAAACATTTTTTGTTTGCATAATATCCATAACTGGGTTATTTATCCTCACCCAATTAAGAATGTGTTAACCGGCAGGCGGTTTTTTCCCCTGTCCTTATATATAGGTAGAAGTTCATGTCCCAAGCTCTAAGACTTGTAGATAGCAACAACCTCTTTGTCCCAGCCGCAGATTTCGAACCTGCCCATGAGACTGTAGAATCCGCATATGCGATCACATCAAGAAAAATTGCCGCGGGACAACCATTGCAAGGCTATGAGTTGGCATTTCACAACAATATCGATGATGGCAGAAAAATCTTGGAGTCCGATGCAGACGCGAATGAAATAGATCGCGTTCGGAACGACTGGGCATATGTATTGAAACATACAGCGCAACAAATCATTGAAGACGATGCGTCTGGTATTGTAAAAAAATCATCAATTGCCGGAAATTTTCTGTCTTCTATGAAAGAAAAAATTTCTGTTTCACAGCAATCCGTAATGGATTTGTCTGCTGGTATATTTACAGCACTTCGTCCAAAAAGTTTACTAAAGCGCGCCTACGCAGTTGGTGCCAGCCTGAAAGACCCACAAGTGCGTACTCAGATGTATGCAAACTTTGGTATCGTGTGCGGGTCTAAACTTGCCGTTATGCTTTTGCTGGGCACACAGCCTCCTGTTCTTGCCGCCGCAATCAGCATCGGTATAGGTACGGTTCTGGGTGGAGCTGTAAAAACTTACTTCAGCTACAAAGCTCAGGAAAAACGTTTCAACGAAGGTAAACCTTTAGTTGATAAAAATGGCAAAGAAGAAGCGCGCCGCTCAATTACCGGACATTTCCTAAGAAATGCGGGTTGGGGTCTTGTTGGCAGTACTGTAGGTACAGGCTTAGGTATTTTGAACCATGAATTTTTTGGTCCTATCAGCTCTTGGTTTGGTCCTACTAAAGTAAATTCTTCCGCAGCATTTGCCGCGATTGCGGCTGGCGCCAACGACCAACTCGAAAAACTGGCAGACGTAACTCCGCCAGCACCAACACTTGATAAGCTTCCTGTAACAGATCTAAAACTTGAAATCTCTCCAATCGATGTTGCTGCGGAACCTACGAGCCCGATCGAACAATTCAAAGCACTGATCGCCAATGATACCGATGTTAAACAATCCGTTCTGAAAGATCTGACCGTTGCACAAGATGTAAACGCATCTGACGCCGCACGTTCCCATGCTATGGCGAATCTTTCTTACTACTCCTTGCACGGCAAGTCCGGTGTTTCCATCGATCACGCTACGGCCTACGCACTCAGCAAGGAAGCCCTTGAATTGAACCCAAACAACACGGGTGCGCAACAATTCAAAGACTACATGGAAACGAATACCGAAGTTGGTAAGGCCGCGCATGCAGCCGAAGTTCAAGCCAAGATCGAAAACTTCGTGCCGGATGCAAAACCGTTGAACCTTGCATTCGAAGGCAATGTAACCGACATTCTTGAAAACGGAAGCAATCAAGAAAAGAT
>CAYYPX010000122.1:0-4622 GCA_964473655.1 uncultured Micavibrio sp. | reverse complement strand
TCTAGAGGCGGAACAGGGTCTGCTCGGTATGCTGCTCATCGACAACCGCAATCTTGAGCGCGTGATGGACATCGTCAAGCCGGAACATTTCAGCCACCCGACGCACGGCCGCATTTATGATGCGATCTCCCAGATGATCAACAAGGGCATGGAAGCAAAAGCCACCACGCTCAAAGACTACTTCGAAAAAGATGAAAGCCTCGCCGGTGTCGGCGGTACGAAATACCTCGTCGAACTTGCGACCGAAGTACCCCTTCTCAACAACATCGCCGACTATGCGAACACTATTTACGATCGTCACATTCGCCGCGAAATCATCCGGTTCAATCAGGATATTTCAACCATGGCCTACACGTTCGACATGGATGTCGATGCGCCCGCCATTATCACGGCGGCCGAAAGCCGCCTCTTCTCGCTTGCCGAAACCGGCACGGGCAGCAAGGGATTCATTACCTTAAAAGAATCCGTCAAAGTCGCGCTCGAGATGGCGGAAAAAGCCTATAAGGCCGATAGTCATGTAACCGGCGTGACAACGGGTCTTGTTGATCTCGATCAAAAACTCGGCGGACTTCATAATTCAGATCTTCTCATTCTTGCTGCGCGTCCTTCGATGGGTAAGACATCGCTCGCAGTCAACATCGCCTTTAACGCCGCGAAGGCTTATCCGAATGCGGGCGGTGCACGTGTCGGGTTCTTCTCGCTCGAGATGAGCGCGGATCAGCTCGCAACACGTATCTTATCCGAACAATCCGGAATCTCCGGCGATGCTTTGCGTAAAGGCGATATCAAGGAATCGGACTTCATCAATTTCGTGCAGGCCGCAAACCAGCTTTCGACCATTCCACTTTACATCGATGATACGCCGGGCCTCACCATCGGTGCGCTTCGTTCCCGCGCCCGTAGATTGAAACGCCAGCATGGGCTCGATCTATTGGTCATCGACTATTTGCAATTGTTGCAAGGCTCCGGCACGCGCCAATCCGAAGGCAACCGCGTTCTGGAGATTTCAGAGATCACGCGAGGCCTCAAAGGAATCGCCAAGGAATTGCAAATCCCCGTGATTGCGCTCTCGCAGCTTTCCCGTGCCGTTGAATCGCGTGAAGACAAACGCCCGATGTTATCGGATTTGCGTGAATCTGGATCGATTGAGCAGGACGCGGACGTCGTGATGTTCATTTATCGCCGCGAATATTATCTATCGCGTGAGCAGCCTGAAAAACGCGGCGGCGAAGACGATACGAAGTTCAATGATCGCTATCAGCAATGGCAACAGGATCTGGAAGATTGCGCGAATACGGCGGATGTTATCGTCGCCAAGCAGCGTCATGGCCCTATCGGCACCGTCAGCCTGTTCTTCGATGCGAACATCACGCGCTTCGGTGATTTGGAAACAAGGTTCCGTTAGAGATCGAAGGATCTTGTTTTGCCGTAGGTCGCTCTTTTGTAATTAGCCGCCTCAAATGCAGCCATAAATACAAAATCTTCGAGCTTTTCGCTCCATTCTTGACGGATTTTTTCTTCGCTTGCTTGTCCGTATTCGTTGAATGCAGAAGCGACCGCAAAGTAAATCTGGCCGTAGGCTTCATGCCCAAACTCTTCTCTTAATGAAGAGGGCAATGAAGGTATGTCCGTTATGCGCTTGACTACTTTGTCCAGTGTCTCATGCAATTCTTCATACGACTTGCAGCAAATATCTAGGATATCTTCTGCTGTTAACGAAGACAGGGCCTTACCAAAAAATCCTGCATACAGGTGATCTGTAGGGATAAACGTAAAACCATTTTGTTCTGGACACAGATCATAGGTCTCACCTTCGTAACCAGTGGCACGATCCAGATTTCGCATGATTTCTTCTGTTTGCGGAATAGAGGTAACTTTACTCAACGTAATTTCCTTGTTCTTTGGTGCGGGGGATCGCATTATTCATAGACATCCCGTGATGAATTTTCATTTTCATAATAAAAATTCATCTTTTATGCAAGGAATTTCCGCCCCTTATGACCAAAAATCCTGCAGCACCAGCCATTTTAACCATTTCCCTGCCTGCGGTCCGCGAGAATTACCGCATCCTTAAATCCATAACCAAGGCATCTATCGCGGGCGTGGTGAAAGCGGATTCTTACGGCATCGGCGCAATAGAAGTTTTCAAAACCCTTACTGCGGAAGGTTGCACCGAGTTTTTCGTGGCAACGCCGGATGAAGCAATTGAACTCCGCACCCTCGATCAAAAAGCTTCCATCATGGTGCTGGGCGGAATTTATGAGGGTACAGAAGATCTTTATGCCTCGAACAACATCACACCTGTTTTGAACTCACCGGAACAGATAACGCGGTGGCAAAAACAGGCGGCAAAATCGGGACAAAAAGTTCCAGCCGTTTTACATTTCGATACGGCATGAACAGGCTCGGCATCCGTAACGAGGATATCGAAACGCTTAACCTAAATGGGCTTGATGTAGAAATCGTGATGAGCCATTTCGCCTGCAGCGATGAAAAAGATCATCCAATGAGCGAAACGCAGGCAAAAAGATTTGCCATGATCGCTGAGCGATTTCCAAAGGCCCGTAAATCGCTTTGCAATTCGTCCGGTATCTTCAGAAACAAAGACTGGCATTATGATTTGCTGCGCCCCGGTTTCGCGCTTTATGGCGGCAACCCTACGCCCGAAACGAAAAACCCTATGAAGAGTGTTGTCACACTAGAAGCCCGTGTGCTTCAGATTCATGCGGCCAAAAAAGGCGAAACTGCCGGTTACAACGCAACGCATACATTCGAAAATGACACGCAATGCGCCGTGCTGGCCCTTGGATATGCAGACGGTATCTTCCGCAGCGCCAGCAACAAGGCCAAACTTTACTGGAACGGCGTGGCCTGCCCCATCGTCGGGCGCGTTTCTATGGATCTGATCATCGTCGATATCGGCCATCTGCAAAATCCACCGGCCGTGAATAACATGATGGAAGTCCTAGGCCCCCATCAGGGGATCGACGATCTCGCCTCCGATAGCAGGACAATCGGTTATGAAATCCTGACATCCCTTGGCAAACGATATCACCGGATATACGAGAGTTAAGCCTTTCCAATGCTCCTCAAAAACGGTAAAACCTTGATAGACACTGATTTTTTCAAGAGTTGTTTCGTATGAATGACAAGATCGCTTCAAGCCTGAAAGCCGGATTCATCCTCGATATGTGCGAGGCGGTGGGCCATAGCATCTTGAAAACTTTACAGACAATCGGCGCACTTAGCATTTTTGTAGGCAAGTCCATCGTCCATGTGTTTACGCCGCCTTGGTATCCTCGTCTTATCCTGCGTCAATTCATCGATATAGGTTATTACTCCCTGCCTGTCGTCGGTATGACGGCCATTTTCACAGGGATGGTTCTGGCCCTTCAATCCTACACGGGCTTTACCCGCTTTAATGCCGAGAGCGCGATTGCGGGCGTAGTCGCATTGTCCGTGACACGCGAGCTGGCACCCGTTCTGGCCGGATTGATGGTGGCGGGTCGTATTGGTGCTTCTATTGCTGCTGAAATCGGAACCATGCGCGTGACGGAACAGATCGACGCGCTCACCACGCTTTCGGTCAATCCTTACAAATATCTGATCGTGCCGCGCATCATCGCCGGAACGCTGATGCTTCCTGCGCTGGTGTTGATTGCTGATATCATAGGAATCTACGGCGGCTATATCGTATCCATTTACACGCTCGGCTTTTCAGAAGGTAGTTACCTGAACCAGACATGGAATATCTTAGAACCCAATGATGTTATCTCCGGCCTCGTGAAAGCATCTATGTTCGGTTTCATCGTTACTATGATGGGTTGTTATCACGGATTCAATTCTGGCCGTGGTGCGCAAGGCGTTGGCGCAGCCACGACTTACGCCGTTGTATCAGCCTCTATACTCATCCTCGTTTCCAACTTCATCCTGACGAAAGTGTTCTTCTCATGAATTCCCCTGATGGACACCAAATGGCCCCGACGCCAAAAATCGCCATGCGCGACGTCAAGAAGACCTTTGGCGACAAGAAGGTTTTGGACGGAATCAATCTTACCGTGGCCCCCGGTGAATCGCTAGTCATTATCGGCGGATCGGGAAGCGGTAAATCCGTCACGCTCAAATGTATTCTGGGTTTGATCAAGCCTGATGAAGGCTCCATCCAAATCGACGGCAAGGAAGTGACCAATCATTCCTCACGCGATCGTGATGCGATGATGAACAAATTCGGGATGTTGTTCCAAGGCGCCGCGCTTTTTGACTCGCTACGCGTTTGGCAAAATGTTGCGTTTGGCCTGATCCAAGGCAAAGGCGTCGACCGCAAGGAAGCCTATGACATTGCCATCCAAAAACTCTCGCAAGTCGGCCTTGGCCCACAAGTTGCCAATTTGTATCCGGCGGAATTGTCGGGCGGTATGCAAAAACGTGTCGGCCTCGCCCGCGCGATTGCCACAAATCCGGAAATTATTTTCTTCGACGAGCCTACCACGGGTCTCGACCCCATCATGGCCGATGTCATCAATGATTTGATCGTTGATTGCGTAAAGGATCTCGGTGCTACGGCTCTCTCCATCACGCATGATATGGCATCTGCCCGCAAGATCGCAGACCATGTCGCCATT
>CAYYPX010000121.1:233-4653 GCA_964473655.1 uncultured Micavibrio sp. | reverse complement strand
TGTTGCCGATATCGTTGGAGATTCTCTTGCCCTCGCCCGTGAAGCCGCGAAGACAAAAGCCGATGCGATCATTCAATGCGGTGTGCATTTTATGGCAGAGACATCGAAAATCCTGTGTATGCAAAAGCGCGTGTTCATTCCGGACATGAAAGCCGGATGTTCGCTCGCCGAAAGCATTACTGCCGCCGACATGAAATTGCTTCGTGAAAAATATCCGAATGTACCAATCGCTACCTATGTGAACACATCTGCTGAAGTAAAAGCAGAGAGCGATATTTGTGTGACGAGTGGTAATGCGGTAAAGATTATCAACGCGATGGATTCTGATACCGTATTGATGGTGCCGGATAAATATCTGGCGGCGTATACGCAAACCAAGACGCACAAGAAAATTCTGACGTGGGAGGGGTCATGCATGGTGCATGAACGCTTTACGGCGGAAGAAATTGCCAAATACCGTGCGCAATATCCGAGCGTTGTCGTGATCGCACACCCCGAATGTCCGCCAGAAGTAATTGCAGCGGCAGATTTTGCTGGATCGACACAACAAATGATTGATTATGTCGAACAGGATAAACCGGCGAAAGTGCTGTTAATCACCGAATGTTCCATGAGCGACAATATCCAAGCCGCACATCCGGAAATGCAACTGGTGCGTCCGTGCCAGCTCTGCCCGCATATGAAGAAGATTACATTGCCAAAAATTCTGGAGTGTCTGCAGAATGAAACCGGCGAGATTTTCGTCGATGAAGCCATCGCCGCCCGTGCGATTATTCCCATCAACCGTATGCTGGAGATGAGTAAGTGATTTCCGCCCTTTATATCGAAGATATTGTCCGTGCCGCGCTCAAAGAAGATCTGGGCCATGGTCATGACATCACCACTGAATGCACGGTGCCGCTGGATAAAGACGCACGCGCGGTTGTGAATGCACGTAAAGGTGGAAGGCTGGCCGGTATTATTGCAGGATTGGCAGCGTTTACGATCACCGATCCGGACTGCGAAATCGAAATCATCAAGACGGATGGCGAAGATGTTGCCGCCGGTGAAGACATTGCCATCATCATAGGTTCCGCGCGGTCCATCCTCACGGCGCGCACAGCACTGAATTTCATGCAGCATTTATCGGGCGTGGCGACACTGACCAAGCAATATGTCGATGCGATTGAAGACACAGGCACGAAGATTGCCGATACGCGCAAGACTATTCCCGGCCTTCGCGGCCTTCAAAAACAGGCGGTGCGTTTCGGCGGCGGTATGAACCACCGTTTCGGACTGGATGATGCCGTCTTGATCAAAGACAACCATATCGCGCTGGCGGGCGGTATCTACCCTGCCCTACAAATGGCAAAAGAAAATGCGGGCCATATGGTGAAGATCGAGATCGAAGTTGATACGCTCGATCAGCTCGATGAAGTTCTACACAATGGCGGTGCGGATATCATCATGCTGGATAATTTTTCCATCGATGACATGAAGAAGGCCGTGAAAACCATCAACGGCAAGGCCATCATCGAAGCATCGGGCGGTGTGAATTTACAAACCGTGCGCGCGATCGCAGAAACTGGTGTGAATATCATATCAGTAGGGGCGCTAACACATAGCGCCCCCGCACTGGATATCGGTTTGGATATCGAATTAATTGATTAGAGCCAGCCGGCCTCTAGAAAAGCAATATGAACGGCAGCGAAGATGTAATACCCACCGAGTTGGTAGGAGGTATCAATCGCCGTGGCTTCGAACGATTTGCCGGTGTAAAGCGCGTTCATCAATGTCGGCGGCATAGCGAAAGCAACCCACAGCAAGCAAGACAGGCAGAAATAGCCAGCCGGAGAATTGATGCCGAGGAATTGCGCCAGAAACGCATAGAAGCAAGCCGAGAGCATCCACAAAAAGAAAGACGCGACGTATGGCAGCGGCGTACTCGGGCCTTCACCCAATTCGCCACGTAATTCTTTCCAGCGACCGCCAAGGGCTTTTGGATGATACCAGAGCAATCCCAACAGAAACGCCAACACGGCAGAGAGGCTGAAAGCAAAGAAATTTATATCGATATTGGTAAGCATTTTTTCCCCAGCGTTAAAACATAACCAATTCAAAATGGTAAAGTGATTTGCCCCGAAGGCCAAGCCCCTGTGAATTCTACCAACAACCGGTTTTTCTTTACTTTTTACCCTCTCCGTGATAGAGTTCTGGTAATAAAAAACTTTAGAAAAATAAAGTTAAAACAGGGAGTTAGAAATGTCTATTTTGCTAAGACCGGCCTTTGCGCTGGCCTCGGGCACGTGCAAAGCCTTTACCGCAATTTTCAACGCTTACGATCAATTAGGGTTCTTCGTCATGCGCGCCATGGCGGACCCCGGATTTATGGCGGCGCAGCCAGAGCGCTACAGTTCTTCGACTTTGCGCAGCGGCGCGAGGCTCTATAACTGGGCAAAAATTCAAGGGCAGAACAGCATTGTCGACACGATCGACGACAATCAGATGCGCCATGATTTTGCACCAAAGCCGGGCACAGGCACCATCGTTATCCGCAGTGCGGAGGCAGTGGCCATCCACGTCCTTCCCAAATTAAGCGGATCAGCGTTGATGGGTCTGGGGGCGGCCAGCGTCTGCGCGGCATTTTGCCTGTTCGCCAATGGAGGGATCGACACGGTTACGAACATGATCAGCACATGGATGGGATCGACACCGAACAGCAGCGTTCGGATGGCGCCAAAGGCCCTGAATTAATCAAGCCTTGCGTTCGACCAACATTTTCTTGATACCTGCGATTGCTTTTGCAGGGTTCAAACCTTTCGGGCAAGCTTCCGTGCAGTTCATGATCGTGTGGCAGCGATAAAGCTTGAACGGGTCTTCCAATTGATCCAGACGTTCGCCTTTGGCTTCGTCGCGGGAGTCCGTCAACCAACGCCAAGCGTTGAGCAGGATTGCGGGACCAAGAAATTTACCGGGATTCCACCAATAGCTAGGGCAGGATGTAGAGCAGCAGAAGCACAAGATACAAGCCGCAGGCCCCTTCCCGTCATCACCGTTCAAAATGGTCGAGTCTTCCGGAGATTGCAGACGTTCGCGCGACGGGTTCGCCGTGTCGGTTTTGAGCCACGGTTCGATCGATTGATATTGCGCGTAGACATGTTTCAGATCGGGCACGAGGTCCTTCACCACAGGCATATGCGGCAGCGGCGTAATTTTGACATCGCCACTTTCACAGATCGGCTCCAGACATGCCAAACGATTGCGGCCATTGATATTCATGGCGCAAGAGCCGCAAATGCCTTCGCGGCAAGAACGGCGGAAAGACAATGTTGAATCGACATCATCCTTGATGTGAATGATCGCGTTGAGAACCATCGGCCCGCAATTATCGAGATCGATATTGAATTCATCCATTTCAGGATTTTCGCCGCGATCAGGATCATAGCGGTAGATACTGAATTTCTTCGTGCGCTTGGCGCCCTTACCGGCAGCATCGACTTTCTTGCCCGGTTTAATCTTGGAATTTTTTGGGAGTGTAAATTCAGCCATGATGCGCTCCTAGTACACGCGTTTTTTCGGCGGGATCGCTTCGACATCGCTGGTTAGCGTTGTCAGGATCACCGGACGATAATCCATTTTGGTTTTACCTTTTTCATCGACGCGGATGATGGAATGTTTCATCCATTCCTCGTCATGGCGATCCGGGAAATCTTCACGGGCGTGCGCGCCGCGGGATTCTTTCCTGTTCACGCCGGAATAAAGCGTAGCGACAGCTTGCCCCAGTAGATTATCCAGTTCCAAAGCTTCGACGAGATCGGTGTTGAATATCATGGAACGATCGGTGATTCCGATATCGCCCTTTTTATCGAAGGTTTTGGAAATAAGATCGCAGCCTTCTTGCAACGTTTCACCGGTACGGAACACGGCAGCGTGATTTTGCATGGTGCGTTGCATTTCACGGCGCAGTTCGGCAGGACGGATAGAGCCTTTGGAATTGCGGATTTTATCTAGATGCGCGATAGCCTTTTCGCCATTGTCGCCATTGAGCACTTTATGCTTTGCTCCGGCGGTTACCGTTTCGGCGCAGCGGATTGCGGCCGCACGCCCGAAGACGACGAGATCGAGCAGCGAATTGGAGCCTAAACGGTTCGCGCCGTGTACGGATACGCAAGCGGCTTCACCAATTGCCATTAGTCCCGGAACAGGTTTGTTCGGATCGGCAGTTGTCGGGTTCAGCACTTCGCATTTCACGTTGGTTGGGATACCGCCCATGTTGTAGTGGACGGTCGGCAGCACAGGAATTGGTTCTTTCGTCACATCAACGCCCGCAAAAATGCGCGCGGATTCAGCAATGCCCGGTAGGCGTGAATGAATCACTTCCGGTGGCAAGTGCATCAAGTTCAAATGGATGTGGTCTTTGTTTTTACCGACGCCGCGGCCT
>CAYYPX010000121.1:0-218 GCA_964473655.1 uncultured Micavibrio sp. | reverse complement strand
GACGACATCGCGGGAGGCCAAATCTTTTGCCGATGGTGCGTAGCGTTCCATGAAACGCTCGCCTTCGGAGTTCGTCAAATAACCACCTTCCCCACGTGAGCCTTCGGTGATCAAACAACCGGAGCCGTAAATACCGGTCGGGTGGAATTGGACGAATTCCATGTCTTGGAGAGGCAAGCCAGCGCGAAGAAGGCTGCGATCTTATTTCCAAAACCTTC
>CAYYPX010000120.1:0-4686 GCA_964473655.1 uncultured Micavibrio sp. | reverse complement strand
CCAAAATTGCATCTGCGGCGAATGGAGGCGGTACGTAAATAACGGTCGCATTCGCGCCTGTTTTTTTCTTCGCGTCTAAAACCGTGTCGAACACCGGCAGGTTCAAGTGTTTGGAACCGCCCTTGCCCGGCGTTACGCCGCCGACCATTTTCGTACCGTATGCGATCGCCTGTTCGGAATGGAACGTGCCTTGCGCGCCCGTGAAACCCTGACAGATCACCTTTGTGTCTTTGCCTACCAATACGGCCATTTTTCGTCTCTTTCGCTTGAAGCTTTTGGGGGTGGTTTAGAATCCTTCCTCTTTATAAAGGGATACTGGCCGAAATCAAGGCGCAGCCGCCCGTATCCCTTGACCTTCCACACGCGAAATATCTCCGATTTTGAGGATTTGTTAATATTTTTCATATATCTATAGGGCGTGCAAATAGGGAATTTGGGGAAGCAACCGCCATGGCGAAAAAACCGCCCTTAGAGATTACTGTTACCAAGAGCGATCAACAAAGAGCGCTTGATAAAAACTGGAAAAGTGCCAAGAGGCGTCTTTCCAGTCCACTAATGCTCGCAGATTTTGCTCATGAAAATTTCAGCATATTTGAAGGCATAATTGCCAAGCATAATCTGCCGGATAATTATACAGCAGACGAGCTTTTAGATAATTCAATAGATGCATTGCACGGAAAATCCCGAATAAACAAAAATGAAGCAAAAAGCTTTCTTCTTTCTCTAATCGATAGCAATAAAAATCTATTTGATCCTACCAAGGTTGCACTAAAAGTGGTCAATCCTGAAGAATTTGCTACCAATAGAGCAAAAGCACAGGAAAAGAAAAGAAGACAAAGAGAAATACGATGGGAAGCAATCAAACATGATGCCGGAATCATCGCTGAGAAAAGTTTGGTTTATGCCAAAGCTGCCGCGAAACTTGGCGTCTATATACCGTCTAGGCCACTAGTTTGGGGATACAAAGCTGGGAAAGGGATAGCAGACGCAGTAATTGTGTCTGCCAATGCACTTTGCGTTAGCTTCAATGCTCTGGGCATACCGAACGCCACACGTGCATCACTTTTGGGGATGGGGGTTTGGGCTACCGTGGCTTATGCGAATGGCGAAGCACCACAACAATTTCAGATATCCATACAAAATATGGATCCTGCAGAAATTAAAAAGCTACCATTGATTGCCGCTTACGACGCCGCTTTTGCTCCTACGGAAAAAACATCCGCTCGCGACAAACACGCGTACTATTCTATGAAATCGGGTGAAAAGATGGGCGTACCTGCCGCGCTACTCCATTTTATCTCCTACTTAGAAAGCGTTGGATATAGAGATGTTCTGGCTGGAAGCTCTTCAGCTTCTAAAATGACGGCCTCAGGCTTATTCCAGATTACCAATGCAACAAAAATCCATTACATGAAAAAACATGGAAAAAAGACCCTCGTCTATCTTGATGCAAAAGAGAATTTAGAAAATGGCACAGCCACAGATCTAGAAAAATCCATCGTATTTGCCGTCGATGAATTTTCAAAATATAGCGAATCTAAAATCATAGATATGTACAATGCCAGAAAAATGGAAGGCCCCATTCTGGAAGGTATGCGGTTGGTGGATTACGGCCCCATGTCCACACAACTTGTGGCCATTGATATGTTAGAAAAATTTCCTGAACTTTCTGATCCAAATATAACAATAGAAAGAATGGTCGAAATAGGCGTTGTATATTACACACGTGACCATTTTTTGGGTGCAGGCGATTACAATAAATTGAAAAAATTGGAAGCAAGAAATACTGAGCTACTTTTAACCGATGCTGGTTTAGGCGAAGCAATAAAAAATCCGCTTTTCTTTAAAAAAGGCATGAAAGTCGGTCAGGTGTTTGACTCCATCCATGATAATTTTCTTATTGCAATCGACAAACCATTAAAGCAATTCAAAGCGGCCTATGAAATAGAAGTAGTTAGATTTCATCAAGAACAAGTAATTAAAGATGGCCCGCTCGTTCGGATTGAAATGCAGCCACCACGTACCCGCTGGGATGTCACGGTTGATACATTTGAAAAACTAGGATCGCTTACAGTACTAGCTACAGAGAAAGCTTACGAACATACGCTTGGATCTCTTTTTGCAGATGCACAGGAAGAACCTGCGAAAGCAATAACGGTTGAGACAAAACTACCGATTTATGTCGATACAATTGTGCCAAAGCCCAAACCCGAAAATCTTCGTGGGCCGAAAGCCCCTTCGGCATAAGAAAAAAGCGCCCCGAAAGGCGCTTTTTAAATTTCTAGCTAAAAATCTTAAGCTGCCTTTTGCGCTTTCGCCGTGGCTTCCACCACTTTCTTGGCTGCATCGGCCAGATTGTCGGCCGATACGATTGGAAGGCCCGAATTCGCGAGGATTTCTTTTCCTTCCTTCACGTTCGTGCCTTCAAGACGCACAACGAGCGGAACGGAGAGAGATACTTCCTTCGCGGCGGCCACGATACCGTTCGCAATGATGTCGCATTTCATGATACCGCCGAAAATGTTGACCAAAACGCCTTTGACGTTTTTGTCGGACAAGATGATTTTGAATGCCGCCGTCACGCGCTCTGTCGTCGCGCCGCCGCCCACATCGAGGAAGTTTGCAGGTTCACCACCATAAAGCTTGATGATATCCATCGTCGCCATGGCAAGACCCGCGCCGTTCACCATACATCCGATATTGCCGTCCATGCGAACATAGGACAATTCCCAGTTGGTGGCCAAACGCTCGTTTTCGTCTTCTTCGGATTCATCGCGCATATCGGAAACCGCTTTTTGACGGAACAACGCGTTGTCATCGAAATTCATTTTCGCATCCAATGCTACCACTTCGTTCTTATCGGTCACGATCAACGGGTTGATTTCAACAATGGAGCAATCCAGTTCGGTGAAGGCTTTGTACAAAGCCGCAAAGAATTTCTGACCGCTTTTCACCGCATCGCCTTCAAGACCAAGACCGAATGCCAGTGTTCTGGCATGGTGTCCTTGAAAACCCGCGGCGGGATCAATCGACACACGTGTGATTTTTTCTGGGTGCTTGTGCGCCACTTCTTCGATGTCCATACCGCCTTCGGTGGATGTCATGAACGTGATGCGCGATGTTTTACGGTCCAGAACGACCGAGCAGTAATATTCTTTTTTGATGTCCACGCCGTCCGTCACGTAAAGACGCTGAACTTCCTTACCGTCCGGACCGGTTTGCTTGGTAACCAGAACTTGGTTCATCATGGCTTCGGCAGCCGCTTTAACTTCGTCCTTGGTTTTGCAAAGACGAACGCCGCCCTTACCTTCTGGGTTGTTCTTGAATTTACCGGCACCTCGGCCACCGGCGTGTATTTGGGCCTTTACCACGAAAAGCGGCCCGGGCAGGCTTTCGGCTGCTTTAACAGCTTCTGCGACATTCATGGCAGGAATGCCCTTGGGCACGGCCACGCCGTATTTCGCGAGAAGTTCTTTTGCCTGATATTCGTGGATATTCATATTTTCAACCCTTTGAAATTGCTGGATATGCGGGACTCAAAATCCCCGCAGACCCCCATTTTCTAGCATTTGCAGCAAACGAGGGCAAACCCCTTCTTGCAAGGCATACACAGGGCCTAACGGGCCCAAATTTGAGGTCTGATTTACCAAAATGATAGACTTGGAATGCAGGAGTTAGAAGACATGCCCAAGGACGGGATAATTGCCGCAGGCCTGAAGGAAGAGCTTAAAACAAGCTTTCTCTCCGTGCGTGGTAATTACTATGTCAGCGACGAATATCAAGACAGACAGAATGAAATTCTGGCACAGGAATCCGGCATGGTGATCGAAAACCCCATGCTTCGCACGTCGCAAACCGCCGATCTGGAAGACGAAGAAGAACGCAGAAAACGCAACGCGTTAAGCGCACGTTTCCTGAGCGTAAGTACCCTCCCGAATTTAAGCCACAATGACATTATTTCCGGTCTTAAGGATCTGATCAGTTCAGAAACCGCATGGCTTGATTTGATGAAACGTGCACGCGAAGAAATCCCGTTGAGCGAGAACGGCGTTCTATCAAAAGCCTTTAATCCGAGCTTTATTCAACGTAGCGAAGCGCGCATTACATCGCGTATGGAAATTCTTGAAAAACTTGAAAATGAGGAAATGAAACCCGAAGAAATTCCGGCGGATTTGAGACTGGAATTAAACACAAATGCAAAAGCGCAGATTGCTTTGCAGAATTCCGCAGATACACAGGAATTTGGTGCGCCCTTCAAACCCTCAGGCATGCATATTGGTTAGGATTTTATTGATTTATAGGGCTCTATGATGTACGCTGTGCCTATGATTAGCAGGGATTTCATACGCTCCCACACGGACCCGAAGGTTCGCGAAGAACTCGAACGCGAAGCACGCGCTGAAACAGCCGAAAAAGACCGTCAAGAACATATCGACCTAACTCTTGAACTTTATGAAGAAGAGCGGGATATCAATTCCGACGAGATGACGTCCATCAACGGCCGTTTCAAAAAGAAACCTCTTCCACGTCATAGCAATACCCATTCGACAACAGACGCCGTTACTTTTGCGGCAATGATCGAAGGCACGGGCAATGCCGTGCGCGATATATGGCGGACATTGGCTGCCATCTGGCCAGTGCACGCCGCCCATCCGGAAAGCAAGACCGCTGCGCCGGAGAAAATCA
>CAYYPX010000119.1:0-4697 GCA_964473655.1 uncultured Micavibrio sp. | reverse complement strand
GTGCCACACCCTATGGGCGGCCTAATGTTCACGTTCGAGGACGTCACGAGCCGTCTGGAGCTTGAATCCAGCTATAACACCCTGATCGCCGTGCAAAAGGAAACACTCGACAATCTTGCCGAAGGGGTCGTGGTATATGGCGGCGATGGGAGGATCAAGCTCTGGAACCCGTCTTTTGCGGCAATCTGGAAGCTGAACCCCGAAGAGCTGGAAGGCAACCCCCATGTCAGCCGGGTAGTCGAGCGTATGGCGGGGTTCTTTGATGAAAACATCCGCACAGAAGCCAGAAAATCTATTATAGAACAAGCTCTTGAGCGAGATGAGCGTGAGGGCCGCATGACGCGCGCCGATGGCATTCATCTGCGCTATGCAACTATGCCTCTGCCCGACGGCGGCGTGATGGTGTCCTACTACGACATTACCGATTCAGCCCGCGTTGAATACGCTCTGCGCGATAAAAATGCTGCGCTTGAGGCGGCGGAGCAGCTCAAGACAGACTTCTTGGCCAACGTTTCCTACCAACTCAGAACGCCCCTGAACGCGATCATGGGCTTTTCGGAGATCTTAGGGCACGAATATTTCGGCCCGCTCAACGAGCGGCAAAAGGAGTATTCCAGCGGCATTCACGAATCCGGCCAAAGGCTCGTCAGTTTGATCGACGACATTCTCGATCTCTCCACGATCGAAGCCGGCTATCTCGAACTGAAGAAAGAACCGGTAAATCTGAAGCCTCTGCTCGATGGCTTGCTCGATCTGACAACGGAATGGGCACGGAAGCGAAAATTGGAATTAAAATTATCATGTCCCCATAATAAAGTTTTGGTTCTGGCTGATGAACACCGTTTGAAGCAGGCTTTGCTGAATTTGATCCGCAACGCCATCAATTTTACACCCGAAAACGGTGAGATAAGCATTTCAGCTGATAAAAAAGGGGACATGGTAAATATATCTATTACCGACACGGGCGTAGGCATTGCACCGGATGATCTGAAACGTATCTTCCAGCCCTTCGAACGGATCCCGACAGGGCGTACAAATTCCGGCAATGCGGGAGCGGGCTTGGGCCTGACGCTTGTGAAAAATATCATTGAGCTTCACGGCGGCACGATCGATATTCAAAGCGCGGAAAACAAGGGCACGACCGTGCTCCTTACACTGCCGGCGGCTTAAACCACATCAATAACAATCGGCGGACAACCTTTTCACCCCGTCGAGATCCTCTTCGGCATAGAGCAAGATTTCGCGATTGATTTTGGTTTTACAACTAAAGAGCGGGATCAAGGTTCTAAGCGTCAATTCCAAACGCTGCCCTTCATAGAACGGGCCGGAAGCGCAAAACTCTTTGCTAGCACCCGCAATCAGCTTGAAATTATCCTGATGACGTACCATGTCCCCACTTTCAATCCTCTGCGGGGCTGTGGATAGCGTGCCCATGATGGTCTGATCTGACCTATTGGTTAGTTTGGAGCAGATGGGCTTGGCTGTGATCTCGCCGCGCTTGCCACCAGTGTTGGAGCTTGGCAAAGGCTGCGCCAGAGCGGGCATGGCAAGGACACAGACGAAAAAAACGAGAAAAGGACGTGTGATCATACCCTTATTATACCCCCGCTTTGCCGGTCGGCGAAGCCGAATTTACGCGGCGTCTGGCAAACCCTTTGTCGTTGAGTATTCGAAATGAATTTCTTGATCGGGGAACATTTGGTGGCGGATAGCGTGAGCGGCGAGCGCGCCCTCATTGAATCCAGTCAGAATCAATTTCAATTTATTCTTATAAGCGGCAATGTCGCCAATAGCATATATACCTGAAATACTGGTCTGGCAGGTGAACGGATCGACCGTAATATGATGCGCGTCTATATCAAGCCCCCACTGGGCCAGCGGACCAAGCTCGGCGGCCAATCCGAAAAAAGGTAAGAGTACATCGGCGGGAAGAATTCTCTCCTGATCGTCAGTCGATTTCACGACAACGCCTGATAATTTTTCACCCCGTCCCTGTAATTGATGAAGCTGATACGGGATAATCATCTCGATCTTGCCCGCCGCTACTAACTCTTCCATCTGGCGTACGGATTCGTTCGCCGCGCGGAATTTATCACGGCGATGGACGACATACAGCTTGGATGTAAGCGGAGCGAGCGAGAGCGCCCAATCAACAGCAGAATCCCCGCCGCCCGCAATCACGACCGATTTACCGCGGAAATCTTCCTTGCGGCGTACCATGTACTGCACGCCCGTACCTTCATAGGTTTCAATCCCCTCGATCGGTGGTCTATTCGGCCCGAACGCACCTGCACCGGCCGCAATTATGATGGCGGAGACCAGTATTTCTGTCCCCTTAGACGTCTTTAGTCGCCATAGGCCATTTTCTTTGCTTACAGAAACAACTTGTTGAGCCAGATGATATTCAGGTCGGAATGGTGCTGCCTGTTTCTCCAAATTGTGGATCAGATCGCCCGCTAAAACGGATGGGGCACCCGGAATATCATAGATCGGCTTTTCCGGATAAAGTGCAGTACATTGCCCGCCGATTTCAGGAAGGGCGTCGAACACCGCGCAGCTTAAACCCAGCATACCGCATTCGAACACGGCAAACAGGCCCGAAGGACCCGCTCCGATAATCGCTACATCTGCTGTGCCAACCACCTTTGTCATGCGTGTTATATGGCACGGATCAGCGGCTCCGGCCAACCGATTTCACGCAAAGGAAAAAAGGGGGCATTTTCGCGTGGCGGCCGAATCGAACGTGCCCTTCCCCGATTCCAAGGCTATAACCAATCTATGCCCCAACACGACACACGCTCCGAAGCGGAAACCGAGCTAATCGCCGCCAAATTGGCCACCACGGCCAAGGACGGCGATATCTACCTGCTGAGCGGTGCGCTGGGCGCGGGCAAGAGCGTATTCGCGCGGGCCTTCATCCGCAGCCTCTGCGGTGAGCATACCGAAGTGCCAAGTCCCACCTTCACGCTGGTCCAGCTTTACGAACATCCAAGAGCCTTGCTCTGGCATTTCGATCTCTACCGCCTGAAAAGCTCGGACGAAATTTTCGAGATAGGCTGGGAAGATGCGCTCGCTGGCGGAATCGTTCTGGTCGAATGGCCCGAACGGCTCGGCCTTCACAAACCCAAAAAGGCATACAACATCCATATCAAAACCATGGATGACGATGTCCGCAGAATTACGATCGATGAATAGCAAACCCACCAAAGCCTTTATCCTCGCCGCCGGTAAGGGCACGCGCCTGCGCCCCTATACCGATACGATTCCAAAACCAATGGTGGAGATTGCGGGAAAAAGCATTATCCACCGCACGATAGAAAAACTGCACGATGATGGCGTGACGGACGTCGTGGTCAATTTGCATCATCTGGGCGATACGCTGAGAGAACATTTGGGCGACATATCGCCGCCGATTATTTTTTCGGAAGAACATGATCTTCTTGAGACCGGCGGCGGCGTGAAAAAAGCCCTGCATCATTTCGGCAATGATCCTTTCTATATCATCAACGGCGACGCGCTCTGGGATGATGGCAAAAGCGGAAGTGTTTTCTCGCGTCTTGCCACGCTGTGGGATGAAACAAAGATGGATATTCTTTTGTTTATTCAACCAAAAGACAAAATGAGTCTAACAGGCTTCGTTGGCGATTATCATATGCATGAAGATGGAAAATTGACACGTGCAATGGATAAAAGCGGAAATCACATGTTTGCAGGAATTAGATTAGCCCATGCACGCATCTTTGAAAATTCACCAGATGGTTACTTTTCCTTCCTAACCCTTATGGATAAGGCCGAAAAAGAAGGCCGCCTTTACGGCATGGCACATGACGATGCGTGGTATCACATCAGCACACCCGAAGATTTGGAAAGCGTCGACGCCCTGTTCCGCAAGAGGGGTGCATGAGCAAGAAAAGCTGCATCTACACAATTCCCGCCGGTTTTTCCTTTGTTGAAATTTTGGCGAAAGGGATTCTCGATAAGGCCGGCGATGATCCGCTATCGCTGGCACATATGCAGGTTCTCTTGCCAACACGACGCGCCTGCCGCTCCCTTCGCGAAGCTTTTTTGCGTCTGACCAACGGCAAGCCATTGCTGCTTCCGCGCATGAGTCCGATCGGCGATGTCGATGAAGAAGAACTATCGCTTAATTTTGCCAATGCCGAAGAAGAACTTTCCCTGCCGCAGCCCATCGCGCCGTTGCGGCGGCAATTCCTTTTGGCAAGATTGATCGCCTCGCAAGGAAGATCGCGCGGCATGGAACAGGATATGATGCTGGCGGCCGCCTTGGGTCGTTTGATGGATCAGGTCTATACCGAAGATCTCGATCTTGCCGATCTTCCAAAAGCTGTCGACCGCGCGGATTTTTCCGAGCACTGGCAGATCAGTTTGAAATTTCTGGAACTGCTAAGCAAATTCTGGCCGGAAATTCTCGCCGAAGAAAATGTCATCGATGCAGCGGATCACCGCAACCGCCTTTTGAAAAAACTAAGCGCGCATTGGCAGGAATCACCGCCATCGCACCCCGTGATCGCGGCGGGTTCCACAGGCTCTATTCCCTCTACAGCTCTGCTTTTGAAAACCATCGCAAATCTTCCCGATGGTTGCATCGTTTTGCCCGGCCTTGATCAGGCAATCGATGATGAAAGCTGGAAGGTTCTGGATGATACGCACCCGCAGGCGACGCTTCGTCATTTGCT
>CAYYPX010000118.1:0-4745 GCA_964473655.1 uncultured Micavibrio sp. | reverse complement strand
AAAGTTTCCGTCCCTATCGGCGTACTGGGCATGATTTATGAATCCCGTCCCAATGTGACGGTGGATGCCGCTGCTCTCGCCTTGAAATCACGCAATGCCATTATCTTGCGCGGCGGTTCCGAAAGCTTTCATTCGTCAAGTGCTCTTCATAAGATCGTAGAAGAATCTTTGATAAAGAATGATCTTCCTGCTTTCGCTGTTTCCATGGTTTCGTCGCAGGATCGTTCCCATGTAGGTGAAATGCTGAATGCTGCTGGTTTGATCGATGTGATCATTCCGCGTGGCGGCAAGGGGCTTACCAGCCGCGTTATGAACGAAGCTAAGATGCCGGTCTTTGCCCATCTGGATGGTAATTGTCACATCTATGTTCATTCATCCGCCAAAGCCGATCTGGCTTTGAATGTCATCAAGAACGCCAAGCTGCGCCGGACTGGTATTTGTGGGGCTGCGGAGTCTTTATTGATTGACGAAAAGCTGGATACACGTTTTTCGCATGACATCATCAAGATGCTTTTAAGTGAAGGTGTGGAGATCGTTGGTGATGGCACAGCTCAAGCGCTTGATAAAAATATAAAGCCAGCCAGTGATGAAGATTGGTCTGCCGAATATCTAGACAAGAAGATCAGTGTGAAGTTTGTAAGGGATGTTGGTGAAGCCGTAGCGCACATTAATCATTACGGATCACATCACACGGATTCTATTCTTACCGAAGATAAAGCCATTGCAGATTATTTCCTGAGCAATGTGGATAGTGCGATCGTTATGCACAACACATCAACCCAATTCGCCGATGGCGGTGAATTTGGATTTGGAGCCGAGATTGGTATCGGCACAGGGAAATTGCACGCGCGCGGGCCCGTAGGCGTTCGCCAACTGACAACATTCAAATACAAAGTTTTGGGAGATGGGCAGATACGCCCAGTTTAATATGACGAAATTCACACCCCCTACTTTGAAGAATGATAAGGACTGGGCCGGCAAGAAAATTGGCCTGCTAGGTGGATCTTTCAATCCTGCGCATGAGGGGCATAAACACATCGCGCTTCTTGCGCTCGAACATTACGGGCTTGATTGTATCTGGTGGTTGGTAACGCCGCAAAATCCTCTCAAAGACACAACCGATATGGCGGCCTATGACGAGCGTTTTGCATCGGTAGTAGATATTATCGCCGACCATCCGCTCATGATTGCCACGCATCTGGAGCGTGATCTTGGTACGACCTACACATATGAAACCGTAAAAGGCTTGAAAGAAGCATTCCCGCAAACCGACTTCATGTTTATTTGCGGTATGGACAATGCACTCATCTTTCACAAATGGGACCGCTGGCAGGAATTGCTCGATCTTATTCCTGTGACCTTCATCGATCGGCCCGGGGCGGTCGACGTTGTGGACGATGCCCCTTTGAAACAGGTTTCGCATGCCAACTTACTCTGGCTGCACGGTGAAAAAATGGTGGATATATCCTCCACGCAGATCAGAAATGATAGAAAAAACAAAGTGTTAGGAAAGTTTTGATACGCCGCATCAATGGTTTTTATTGAACCCGTTAACGAATCCGGCGTATAATGAGAATAGATGAGAAAAGCTTTTGCTGTTTCGAAACAAACACTTCCCCGGACATTCCACCGAACTGGTAGGCCCGACTTGCGGGGACGTAACCTTTTCTCTATATATGTCAAACTTCAAACCAGAGAGGAGATCAACCCATTCTAAATCACGACAGCATTGGCCCCTTCGATGTGGGCGCACTCAAAGATTTCATCGTAGCATCTATCGACGCCGACAAGGCGCAAGATATTCAGGTAATTGACCTTAGCGGCCAGTCCGCTCTCGCAGATTATATCGTCGTTGCCTCGGGTACATCCTCAAGACAAATTACAGCTATAGCCGACAAGCTTCGTGAGCGTCTCGAAGGACGTGGCCATAAAGGCATTCGCACGGAAGGCATGGGCCAAGGAAACTGGGTCGTTCTCGACGCAGGTGACATTATCGTTCACTTGTTCCGCCCCGAAGTTCGTGAGTTCTATAATATTGAAAAAATGTGGGGCCTTAATACGCCAATCACTGATACAAAAAGCGGCGGATTTAAAGTTATCTAACCCTCAAGCCGACTATCTTTTGGCCGTAAATTCAGGCATCCATAATGGATGGCCGCGATTGATTTCATTACCGTTGGAAGATTGAAAAACGATCCGCTCCTCGATGTCTTCGAGGACTATAAAAAACGCCTGCTTTGGAAATTTTCTCTGATCGAACTTGAAGGTAAAACGCAGGCCGAAGAGCACATCAAAATCTCTGAAAAATTGAATCCCAAGGCTGCACTTGTCGTTATGGATGAGCGCGGCAAAAGCCTGTCCAGTCGTGATTTTGCGGCGAAGATGGATCATTGGCAAATAGCGTTCGGCCACATCCAATTCGTCATCGGCGGTGCGGACGGATTGTCTGATGACATTCGTAAAAAGGCTACCATGTTGCTGTCATTTGGTGCACAGACATGGCCGCATATGTTGGCGCGTGTAATGTTGATGGAGCAAATTTATCGCGCCCAGCAAATACTCGCCGGGCATCCGTATCACAGGGATTGATGATGAAATATCTAGCAATTATTGCCTGCTTGATTTCATTGCCTGCTTTTGCGCAGGACGCTCCTGCCGTTCCTTCGCATCACCCGACACAACAAGTCGAGCGTGACAAGAAATACGCCGAAGGCAAAAAGAAAGATTTGGAAAAGCAAGCCAAGCAAATTGAAGTCGAGCTTGGTAGCACGCAAAAGACATTGGTTGATAATGCCGAGCAGATCAAAGCCAATGAAGCATCCTTGAACAAGCTGGACAAACGCATTGCCGAAAACCGAAAAGAACAAGATGTCATCAATGCCCGTTTGAAAAAAGATAAGAACTCTATAGGTGATTTGGTGTTGGCGTTGGAACGTCTGGATCGCACACCGCCCGAGGCTGTTTTGGCCCGCCCCGGTGCGCCGCTTGAAACTGCGCAGAGTGCCATGCTGCTCCAAAGCATTTTGCCCAATATTTATGGTCGCGCCGAAAGCTTGAAAAAAGATCTGAACCGTTTGAATGAGCTTCTAACCGATTTGCAGATTGATCAGGATCAGGTGAAAAAAACTTCGGCCGAATTGGCGGAACGTCAAAAGGAAATTGCAGAGCTTCTAAAAAAACGTAAAGGGCTTTATGCAAAAACCCAGACGGATATGAAAGAGCAAGATGCCTCTTTACGGGAAATAGCGGCGCGTGCGAAAAACCTTCAGGATCTGGTTTCCAAGGTGGAGCAGCATGAAGAACAACGCACGCGCACCACGCAAAATGCCGCTATCAATCAGGCTCATTTTTCAGATGAGCCACGCCGCGCAGCCATTCCGACGCCCATTCCCCGCTCCGGCTCCGCCCAGCTTCCCGTCTCGGGCCTTATACGCACCGGTTATGGCCAGACGGATGATATCGGCGCGGTCAGTCAGGGGCTAACCATTGAGGGCCGACCGTCTGGTCTCGTTGTCTCGCCTATGGGCGGGGTGGTTCGTTATGCCGGCTACTTCAAGAATTATGGGGAGATAATCATTGTAGAACATCAAAAAGATTATCACAGCCTTATTGCAGGTTTGGCCAGAATTGATACAGTGGTTGGGCAATCCGTTGCAGCTGGGGAACCGGTCGGTACTCTTTCCAAAACATCGTCCGATGGTGGAAAGCCGACCTTGTACTACGAGTTACGTCTTAATGGCGCGCCCGTAAACCCTGCCCGCAAGTTTGCCGGTCTGTAAGCCCATAAGGAAATATTCATGCGTCACCTCTCCCGTTTGCTTCTTGGTTCTGCACTGGTGTCTATCCTGACACTCGTTTCCGTACTGCCTACGATGGCGCAGGAAGAGCAAAGGACGGCCACGCAAGAGGCAAAAAAAGACAATGATCCCGACGCGAACAATACATACAAGCAATTGAACCTGTTTGGTGAGGTGTTCGAGCGAGTGCGTGCTAATTACGTTGACCCAGTAACGGATAAACAACTGATCGAATATGCCTTGAACGGCATGCTTTCAAACCTCGACCCGCATTCCAGCTATATGAACGCCAAGGATTTCGGCGATATGCAGGTGCAAACCAAAGGTGAATTCGGCGGTTTGGGTATCGAAGTCACGATGGAAAATGGTTTCGTGAAAGTGGTATCCCCTATCGATGATACACCTGCTTTTAAGGCCGGCGTTCTAGCTGGCGATTACATCACACACATCGATGACACGCCTGTCATGGGTTTAACGTTGAATGATGCTGTTGATAAAATGCGCGGTAAGGTTGGCACTAGCGTTAAATTGAAAGTCCGCCGCGAAGGCGTTGATGAGGCTTTGGATTTCACGTTGAAGCGCGATGTCATCCGTATCAAATCCGTACGTTCACACGTTGAAGGTGGCAATGTCGGCTATATTCGTGTGACGACATTCAACCAGAATACTGTCGAAGGCGTAGAGGCTGCGATTGCGGATATCCGTAAACAGGTTGGCGATGAAAAATTGATCGGTTATGTCCTCGATCTCCGGAACAATCCGGGCGGTCTGCTCGATCAGGCGATTGGTCTATCCGACCTCTTCCTTGATAAGGGTGAAATCGTTTCCACACGTGGGCGTAGCGAAGAAGACACTAAGCGCGACAACGCAACACCGGGTGATCTTGCACAGAATAAGCCAATCGTGATCCTCATCAACGGTGGTTCTGCTTCCGCATCTGAAATTGTT
>CAYYPX010000117.1:0-4764 GCA_964473655.1 uncultured Micavibrio sp. | reverse complement strand
CAATTTGTTCATGAATGAATTCACCTTGTTCGGATATGAGCGCGTGAAAACGCCGTTGGTCGAATTCGAAGAAAGCCTGCTGGGCGAGGGACCGGGACGGGCGTTATCGCGTCAGACTTTCCGCCTGATGGACCCAGTATCACAACGCATGATGGGCGTGCGTGCCGATGTGACGGCGCAGATCGCCCGCATCGCGACATCGCGCCTTTCCGATGCGCCGCGCCCATTGAGATTATCATACGCCGCCGATGTATTGCGCGTGAATGGAACGCAGCTTCGCCCCGAGAGACAATTCTGCCAAGTCGGTTGCGAGATGATCGGCACCGACAGTGTGGTAAGCGATGTTGAAACCGCGTTGGTTGCGATCAAGGCATTGAGCGCCGCCGGTATCGAAAAGCTATCCATCGATCTGACCGTACCCACGCTGGTCGCGCATATTTATGATGAAACAGGCGTCAATGAAGACACCCGCGCCGATCTGGATGACGCGATTGAAAAGCGCGATGCCGATGGTGTGAAGGCGATTGGTGGCAAGGCCGCAGATTTTGTTTTGCAATTGATGGAGCGCAAAGAGGGTTTTGAAAAAACCGCCTTGCCGAAAAATGCCAAGGCCGATCTGGACAGGCTTTTAAATGTTGCAAAAGAATTGCGGAATGCGCTGGATGTTTATGGTCTATCGAATGTGCAGATCACGATAGACCCGTTGGAGCGTCGCGGGTTTGAATATCAAACGGGTGTGAGCTTTACATTGTTCGCGCTGGGTGCACGCGGTGAGCTTGGGCGCGGTGGTCGTTATGATTGCGCCGTAGCCGGCAAGAAGCCCGAAACGGCCAGCGGTTTTACTTTATATATGGACACAATCCTTCGCGTGGCCCCGCCCGCCAAGGCGCAGGCCAGAGAGTCTGTGGCGGCAGAGGCCGATTGGAAATCCCTAAAAGCCTTGCAGGACAAAGGCGTCCATGCCGTCCGCAAAGGGTAATATTGACATAAATTTATGTGCCGCCTAATGTCTTTGCTCATAGAGTAGAGGCGTGTAGGTAATGGTGTACAATAAACCTTGGGGTAAAACGGATTCAAAGCGCCAGGAAAAATATAAAAAAGACGTGCTGAAAAAAATAAAATCCAAGCTTCCCCCCAAAAAGAAAAAATCAGCGAAGAAGTCAGCGGCGAAAAAGCAGGCCGAGGCGATTGTTGAAGAGAAGATCGCCCCAGTAAAAGACAGAAAATCGTGGGCGGAGAAAAGAGCCGAAAAATTCGTCACGGGTAAAAATTATATAGTCCCGACATTCGGTCCGATGCGGTGCGAGGGGATTCAATCCGTTCAGATCAGTGGTTTCGGTGAACACAAGACGCTTACCTTCACGAATGTGTTCAACCAAGCCAGCGGCACGCTACGAATTCCCATTCAAAAACTCGATCGTTACGACATTCGTTCGATGGCTTCGCTCCAAGAATTGAAAGAGATGATGGACGTGTTGTCTTCGAAGAAAAAAATACGTGCAAGATTGCCGGCACAAGCAGGCAAGCGAAAAATCTATTTCGATGATGTGTTGGAGCGTGGTGATCTTGCCGAAATGGCGCAATTGGCGCGCAAGGTTTATGCTGATTTTGCAAAGTCCACAAACGGCAGACAGGGGATTGGTACGCTGGATGAGTATTTTTTGGAAAGGGCGCTTCCAGCTATGGCGTTTCAATATGCCGCCGGTATGAATATGGATTTCGATAGCGTTATGTCGCTCATTCAACGGAAAGCCGGTAAGCCTAGTTTGGCGGCATTATCCGAGCCACCACGAGGAAGAGCCAGAGCGCCCTAATCAAAGGGTTATTTCCTTGTTGGCAAGGGAGCCAAGTTCCCCTACAACCTGAAAGGAAAAACAACAGGTTTCTAGAGGTTTTATATGGCAAACGTTGCGGTGGTCGGCTCCCAATGGGGTGATGAAGGCAAAGGCAAAATCGTTGATTGGCTATCCAGCCGCGCCGATGTCGTTGTCCGGTTTCAAGGCGGTCACAATGCCGGCCATACACTGGTCATCGATGGCGTTACATACAAACTTTCCCTTCTTCCATCCGGTATCGTTCGCAAAGGCAAGCTGTCCATTTTGGGCAATGGTGTTGTCATCGACCCATGGGCGTTCTTAAGCGAGATTGAAAAAGTGCGCGGGCAAGGCGTTGAAATTTCGCCAAAGAATTTGATGATCGCCGAAAACGCCGCATTGATTTTGCCGGTGCACGGGCAGATCGACCGCGCGATGGAAGCAGCCCGCGGCGATAAGAAAATCGGCACGACAGGGCGCGGGATTGGCCCTGCCTATCAAGATAAAGTCGCACGTCGCGGCCTGAGAGTTTGCGATCTGGAACATTCATCTATCGTCAAAGAAAAGATAGAAACTCTGGTGAGTTACAACAACGCGTTGATGCGCGGCTTTGGCTGGGATGAAATCAATGCAGGCGAAATTTACGACTCTCTAATGAAAATCGCCGATCAGGTTCTTCCTTATGCCGGCGTCGTTTGGAAACGATTGGATGAAGCCAAGTACAAAGGCGAGAAAGTTTTGTTCGAAGGTGCGCAAGGCCATATGTTGGATGTCGACCACGGAACGTATCCCTATGTAACGTCATCGAATATTGTCGCCGCGCAAGCCGCCGTGGGTTCTGGAATTGGCCCGAAAAATATCGGTTATGTGCTTGGCATTACGAAAGCCTATACGACTCGTGTCGGTTCGGGCCCGTTCCCGACGGAGCTATTCGATGCGACCGGCGATAAGATCGGCGAGAAGGGACATGAGTTTGGCACCGTCACAGGGCGTAAGCGTCGTTGTGGTTGGTTCGATGCCGTGATGGTCCGTCAAGCCGTGAAAACTGGCGGAATTGATGGGATTGCATTAACGAAACTGGACGTATTGGATGGTTTCGACGAGCTTAAAATCTGCGTGGGTTATGAGCTGGACGGCAAGCCCATCGATTATTATCCGGCCAGCCAAATCCACCAAGCCAACGTCAAGCCGGTTTACCGCACCGTTCCGGGTTGGAAGGAAAGCACCTATGGGGCTAGAAGCTGGGCCGATCTCAACGCGTCTGCCATCAAATATATCCGTTTGGTAGAAGAGCTTATCGAGGCTCCGGTGACTTTATTATCTACCAGCCCCGACAGAGACGACACTATCCTAATGCAAGACCCATTCTTCGGCTGAGCATTTATCGTCTTTTGGCCTGCAAATAACGGTTTTCTCCGCTTCCGCTTCTCAAATACGCCCATGTATTCTGCGATGCGGTTCTCGAAAACCGTCATTTTCGGCACAAAATCCTTCAAATGCCTTTCTCATCGTCTGACAGTTTCTTGGCGTTTGCCCCGAACCGGTTTACAATTGGTTAAGCCTATTCGGGCATTCTAGTCTTTTAAACGGTCGGAAAGTTTTCATGTCAGACGTCACGGTTCAGGATGAGCCGGAGAATAAGGTTGCCGAGCCGGCTTCGCCAGCTCCCGCCCCAACACCAACAGCGCCGCCTAAGGCTCCAGCCTTGTCGGGCGATGTTCCATTCAACGAACACATCACCGTTTATGCCGCCAACCGTTTGCCGCAGTTCGATAAGGGGCCGGTGAAGGCCTATGTCGCGCGCGGAACCGACAAGGCTCCGCCGAATTTGTTCGCGCTTATTTGCGAAGAGCATCTGACCCCACGCATCGCCAAGGCCGGAAGTTACGGATCTATCATCAACCCCGCGATGACATCTTTGGTGGCGAGCGGCACGTTGCATTGGCCATCTGCGAACAAGGAAAAATACTGTTTCATTTACGAGAACCGTTTGGGTAATCCCGTGATGAAAGATGATTTGCGTGGCGGGATGGGAATCAAACCGGAACTCGCGCTCAATTCCATCGTGCGGCCATTGATCGGCGTTTTGGCCGATATGCGCGACAAGGATATTGTTCATGGGAATATTCGCCCCGCCAATTTGTTCGATGGTGGCAGCCGCACCATAGAGCGCGTTATTTTGGGCGAATGTCTTTCGTTGCCTGCGTCTTATTACCAGCCTGCACTTTATGAGACGATTGATCGCGCGATGACCAGCCCGATCGGCCGTGGGCAGGGCACGATCAATGATGACGTTTATTCTTTCGGTGTAACGCTCGCCGTTCTGTTGCGCCATTTCGATCCGATGGAGCATTTGAGCGAAGAAGAGATCATCGTCAAGAAAATGGAAGAGGGCAGTTATGTCGCGCTTCTGGGGAAAGATCGTTTTTCCGGCGCGATCCTCGAGCTTTTGCGCGGTGTGTTGCAAGATGAAGAATCGCAGCGTTGGACGTTGGACGATATGCTTGTTTGGCTGGATGGAAGACGTCTTAGCCCGAAACAGCCGGTACGGAAATCAAAAGCCAACCGTCCGTTATCGTTCAATGGTGAAAAATATATCCGCCCAGAGCTTTTGGCCAAGGACATCAATAAAAATGTGAACGAGGCGCGCCAGCTGGTCGAAAACGGCGAGATGGAACAATGGCTAACCCGCGCGCTGGAAAACAAAATCATCATGGCGCGGTATGAAAAGGGCCTCAAGCAAGCCGAAGATGAAGGCAAGGCCGCAGGCTATACCGAACGACTGGCCACGCGCGTATCCATCGCACTTCACCCCGAAGGGCCGATGCGTTTTAGATCCGTCAATGTCATGCCCGAAGGGATGGGCGCGGCCCTGACCGAAGCCTTCATCATGAAGCGCGACCTTCAAACCTATATCGATTTCATCATGAATTATTTCATCACGCAGTGG
>CAYYPX010000116.1:0-4797 GCA_964473655.1 uncultured Micavibrio sp. | reverse complement strand
GGGTCGTAAAAAATTCCTTGATCGCGTTTGGGAATGGAAAGCCTATTCCGGCGGTACGATTACATCGCAACTCCGCCGCCTTGGAGCGACGCCGGACTGGAGCCGTGAAGCATTTACGATGGATGAAAATCTATCGAAAGCAGTCGTTAAAGTTTTCGTACAACTTCACAAAGAAGGTTTGCTCTATCGCGATAAGCGTCTTGTAAACTGGGACCCGAAATTCCATTCCGCGATTTCTGACCTTGAAGTCGAAAGCCGCGAAGTCAAAGGCCATATGTGGCACATCCAATATCAAGTCGAAGGTGATAAAGCGCGTACCATTACGGTTGCCACAACACGCCCAGAAACAATGTTGGGCGATACCGGCATTGCCGTTCATCCGGATGATGAGCGTTACAAAGACTTGATCGGCAAAATGGCGATTGTTCCTATCGCCAACCGTCTGATCCCGATTGTGGCGGATGAATATGCGGATATGGAGCAGGGATCCGGGGCGGTAAAAATCACACCCGCGCACGATTTCAACGACTTTGAAGTCGGTAAACGTCATAAGCTGGCGATGATCAATATTTTCGATGATAACGCGCATTTGAATGAAAACGTGCCGGAAGAGTTTAAAGGCATGGAACGTTTTGCCGCCCGTAAAAAGATTTTAAAAGAACTGGAAGAACTAGAAATTCTGGTCAAGGTCGACAACATTACGCACACAGTTCCGCATGGCGATCGTTCCGGTGTTGTAATCGAACCTTATCTAACGGATCAATGGTATGTTGATGCGAAAACGATGTCGTTGCCTGTCGTGGATGCCATCAAGTCTGGCAAAACAGAGATGGTTCCAAAAAACTGGGAAAAGATCACCTTCGACTGGATCGAAAACTTACAACCTTGGTGCGTTTCGCGCCAATTGTGGTGGGGTCATCAGATTCCGGCTTGGTATGACGAAGACGGAAAAGTCTACGTCGCGGAAACCGAAGAAGATGCGCAGAAGCAGGCTGGCGATAAAAAACTAACACGAGACGAAGACGTTCTCGATACATGGTTTTCTTCTGCGCTATGGCCTTTCTCGACTCTTGGCTGGCCGGAAAAGACTCCAGAGCTAAACAAATATTATCCCGGTGATGTCCTGATCACGGGCTTTGACATTATCTTCTTTTGGGTTCTTCGCATGATGATGATGGGCATTCATTTCATGGGTGATGTTCCGTTCAAAAAAGTCTACCTGCACGCCTTGATCCTCGATTCCAAAGGGCAGAAAATGTCCAAATCGAAGGGCAACGTGATTGATCCACTTACACTGATCGATAAATTCGGCGCGGACGCACTACGCTTTATGATGTCGGCATCGGCAGCACAAGGCCGCGATATCCGTATGTCCGAAGACCGCGTGGAAGGCTATCGTAATTTTGCAACCAAACTTTGGAACGCATCACGCTATTGCGAAATGAATGACTGCTTCCCCAAAGAAGGTTTCAAGCCTGAAAGCGTCAAGAACACGCTGAACCAATGGATCATCGGTGAAGTCGCCAATGCGACAACGGCCATCGACACGGCTCTTGCCGCCTACAAATTCAACGAAGCTTCAAATGCAATCTATCAATTCGTGTGGGGTAGTTTCTGCGATTGGTATCTGGAATTTACCAAACCATTGCTGGCCGATGGCTCGGATGATGTGAAGGCGGAAATCCGCGCAACGACCGGATGGGCTTTGGAGCAAATCCTGCGTCTACTCAATCCGTTCATGCCATACATCACCGAAGAGCTTTACGCCAACATCGCTAAGCGCGAGAAGGGCGATGATCTACTACGTAGCAGCTGGCCGAAATATCCGGACAGCGCAATCAAGAAAGATGCCGCCACGGAAATTGAATGGGTACAGAAATTCATTTCTGAAATCCGTTCGGTGAGATCGGATATGAACGTTCCCGCCGGTGCAAAAATCGCATTGCTGGTAAAAGACGCATCGGCGCAAACAAGCGCGCGTATCAAAACCTACGAAGCCATTTTGAAACAGATGGCGCGTTTGTCTTCCATTGAAACTGCAACAGCCGCACCATCTGGAGCCATCCAGTGCGTGGTGGACGAGGCGACATTGATCATGCCGATTGCCGACCTGATCGATCTGGACAAGGAGCGCGACCGCTTGAAAAAGCAGATTTCCAAGCTGGATGACGATATCCGCAAGACCGAAGAAAAGCTGCAAAACCAGCAATTCGTAGCCAATGCCCCGCCGGAAATTCTAGAAGAATTCCGCACGCGTAAGGCAGAAGCCCTTGTAACAAAAGAGAAAATTAGCGCAGCCCTAAGCCAGCTAGCTACGGCATAAATATATTTGACATAATAATTATTCTAAGATAGTTTACGCCTTAGAATTAATAATTTGTTAAGGGGACTTTTATGAACAAATTTGGAATTGCGGAGCTGGCGCAAAACACTCTTTACGGAGCTTTTTTAGCAGTAGCCATACATACAGGCGCTGCGCATATGGGTGAAGAGACAGCCAAGCAAAAAGCTTATAATAACCATGAGATTGCGACTGGCGGTGTCAACGGTGAGATGTGCTGGTTAGATGACGGAACAAAAGTTCCAGAAGGTGTGCCGTGCATTATTTATATGGACGATAAGATTTCGGAAGAAGGCAAAAAGCCAATTCCTTTAAAAGATGGCCCAAAAGGTCCTTGATAGAATAATAAAAAAGGCCGCTGAGAAGCGGCCTTTTAATTGTGTGGGTGAGGCAATAATTATTTGCCTTCTTTGGCTCCGCCCGCTGTAAGGAACGAGCCGTATTTGTTTTCGAATTTCTTGAGCTGTTGCTTCTCGATAACTTTCTGCGTACCACCTTGCCAAGCAGGGTGTGACAATGGATCAACGTCGAGACGCATCTTTTCGCCCGGTTTGCCCATGCAGGAACGGGTTTTGTATTCCGTACCGTCTGTCTGGACGATCGTAACTTCATGGTAGTCTGGGTGAATATCGGCTTTCATTTCAGCAGTCCTTTGTATAAATTTCGAGCCTGTTTCTATGGGATTTGAACGGAAAAAGCAAGCAAATGTGGTGGCAACCCGAAAACTTTAAGGCCAAACGCCCCTATCTGGAGGCCAGAGCCGCTATCCTACGGGAAACACGGGCTTTTTTCGACGGGCAGGGGTTTACGGAAGTCGAAACCCCCATCCTCCAGATCTGCCCCGTCATTGATGCCCACATACGGGCCTTTGGGACAGATCTAAGGGGAGTCGACGGGGAAATAGCCCGCCGCCTCTACCTTCACACCAGCCCCGAATTCGCCATGAAAAAGCTGATGGTCGCGGGTATGGAGCGCATTTATCAAATCTGCCATGTCTTCCGGAACGCCGAAGACAGCAAGCGTCACAGCCCAGAATTCACGATGATCGAATGGTATCGTACCAGTGCAGATTACAGTGCAGATTACAACGACATCATGGATGATTGCGTAGGATTACTCCGCGCCGTTGCTTATAAGCTCGGCATCAAAAAATACATCTACAAAGAATATGGATGTGATCCGTTCGATGAGTTCGAGAAGATCACGGTGCGCGACGCCTTCGTCAAATATGCCGGTTTTGACATTGCAGATTATCTGGAAGATACGGATGGTTTGCGGGAAAAAGTGCGAAACATTAACCTTCGCGCCGCAGATGACGACCAATGGGATGATCTGTTCTTCCGCGTCATGGACGCCAAGATTGAACCTAACCTTGGTATGGCGCGCCCGACATTCCTTTGTGATTACCCGATCGCAATGGCCTCACTCTCCCGACCAAAGGCTGAAGATCCGCGTTTTGCCGAGCGTTTTGAGCTTTATGTTTGCGGTCTGGAGCTGGCCAATGCCTTTTCCGAGCTGACCGACGCCAAAGAACAGCGGGCGCGTTATGCGGTTGAAATGGACATAAAAGAACGGTTATATGGCGAGCGTTATCCGCTGGATGAAGATTTCATCGCAGCGTTGGAACACGGAATGCCCGAAAGCGGGGGAATTGCACTTGGTATGGACCGACTAATTATGTTGGCCACAGGTGCAAGTAATATCGAGGAGATTTTATGGTGCGGAAAACCTTAGCCATTACGATGGTTTTATTTTTAACGGCTTGTGCGAGTGGAACACACATCGTGCCGCCACCACAGCACGCTGGCGAGTGCGTATTCATGGATGATGGCTTAGCCAGTTGGTATGGCAATGAAATGGCGATCGGCAAACGCAACGGCGAATATATTTTCAATCCAACAGCTAGCGGCGAAAAATTTGTTCCATCAGGGATGACCGCCGCGCATCGCACGCTGCCATTCGGCACGATGGTAAGGGTTGTTCTGGATAAACCGAATGCAGATCCCAATGGCGTGATGGTGCGCATCAATGATCGCGGTCCGTTTGTACATGGACGTATCATTGATTTGAGCCGCGGCGCTTCCCGTGCGCTTGGTATGCCAAATACCCAGCCGGTCAGGATTTATCGTTGCAGCTAACACTCGATTTGCATTCTTGACCACAGGGGGCTAGTCTCAAGACCATGTCCCGCATATTCCTTAGCTTGCTGATTATTGCTACATTCGCGCCTGCGAAGGTTTTTGCACTCACCGATGTTTGCGGTGAAGAAATACAGCGCGGCGTCGCCAGCTGGTATGGACCGGGTTTCGAGGAAGCCATGACAAAGAATGAAGAGTTGTTCGATCCAACCGGATTGTCAGCGGCACATCCAAATCTTCCGTTCGGAACATTAGTCAAAGTTACAAATATGCGAAATCAAAAGAGTGTTGTGGTCCGTGTGAATGACCGCGGAGCGT
>CAYYPX010000115.1:0-4852 GCA_964473655.1 uncultured Micavibrio sp. | reverse complement strand
GCTGCTGCTGGGCGATACGAAGGCCCGAAAGGGCGGATTGTAGTGCCTGAAACGACATAATTCTTGTCCTTGTCTAAATAGCCGTCTGGGCCGTTTTCCGGCCTTCTGCAACGTCTTCCGGTAGACCCTTGCAAGGAGGGTGCCATCGGACGGGCGGCTATTAGGGGAATTATTGGGAGGATTTGGACGGGATGGGGGCGTTAAACAGGCTCTCATCCGTTGCTGTATAAAGCTTGTTCGCCTGATCGCGAAGGCGCAGCTCTAGGATCATGGACAGAAGCTGTTCGCGCCGCTGGAGCGATGCCTGAATATCCCGATCCTGCATCAGCTTGATCGCCTTCATGGCGGCGCGTATGCGGGCGACGTTCGTTGGCTTGTCGATCAGGTTTACCCAGAAATTCGGGTTCTGGTACATCATCTTGGTCAGCACTTCCATTTGCGCGTAAAGACTGGGATGGTCGCCCAAAAATTTCGTGATCTCGGGTTCGGTCATTCCAAATTCAACCAAAAGAGCCCGCATATAAGGTGCAGCACTTTCGGTATCGTCCTTGGGCACGGCTGTTTTGAGTGCGATGATGTTTGAAATACTGTTGCGGGCTATCCCACGCATCGCGATGATAGATCTTATATTCATCAAGCGATATTGGTATTCACGTTTTTCGACATTGTTATCCGTAATGGTTTCCGGAATCGTATGGGCGAACAAATTATCAACCAATGCGAAGACGGCCTTTTCGTCATCGGTCGTTTTGTCATCGGTCAAATCGATATCAAGCGATAATTTTTGATCGATTGTGCGGGTGTAATCGATATCACGGTTTTGCATGGCAACGGGCGTTTTTTCAAGGCAAAGACCTTGCAACCCGCCGCCGCCATTATTGTCGTTTGGATTGCAGAATGTTTTGCGGAATTCGGCGATGCGCGAGAGCTGATCTGCAGCAGGGCTCAAACCCTTTCCAGCACCTGTATGCGCTTCGCGGCCCATGATTTCGGTTGAAAGCGCAGTTTTTGTAAAGGTTGCGGCTTGTGTTGTGGCGGTCAGATCACGCGCGAAGGTACCAAAGGTACACATCTGTTCGCTCGGTTGATAATCCTTATGCGCTTCGGCAGTCTTTTGCTGGAACAATCTTTGGGTTTCGAGCTGGTGCTTGCCATCGAACAATTTTCCGATCATCGCAAGCTGTGCCGTCATGTTTGCGGTGAATTGTTCGGCCATCAACATAAGACCACCAACCCACCAATCGTGCAGCGCGTCCGGATTGACGGTGATGTATCTGCTTTGTCCTGTTTTGACCAGATAATCATACTGGGCTTTGGTACCAACGCCTTGCTGAACGGTTGGGTCGTATGGCGCCGGTGTACACGCACCGGGTACAGGCAGGCCGCCATGCTTACAAGTATAATAAGCGATGCTGGTTCCAAGATTATCTGTGGTGGTGCCGCCGTTGTCGCGAAGCTGCTTACAGGCACCGGGTCCGCCCAAATGTTGTGCGGCGAGAAGTCCGGCTTCTGTAACTTGACAGGTTAGGGTTTCTTTTCCATCCGCGCTGGTCCCTGTGACGGTTTTACCAAGCTGGCTGCTGCAGACGGAATTATTGCGGACACGGTCGAGATTTTCTTTCAAATACTCATCCATGATGCATTCTTGCAAAGGCCAGCAGCGCTCTTCTAGAATTTTATCGCCACTACATTGATCGCCGCCGGGGCAGCGCTTGAGCATCGCCTCTTGTGTTGGCGGAATGAATTGGTATTTGCCCAAAGGCTTGCCATAGGCGGTATCGGGACCAATCGCCGTATAGCCACCATCCGCGGCGGATTCTGTTTTATAAAGCGAGTCCTTGATCGCAGTGAAGTCACATTGCGAGCCAGCAGCAATAGCGGCGGGCGGCAGAAAAACGGCCGTAGCAAAAGCACTGCGCGTAGCTGAGGACGCACACAAAATACTTAAAGCCATGATGGCAGCGATGGAAAAAACACTCTTCATATCGCTCGCCTTTTTGCCACAAAGTGACAGATATCGAGCGGTGGTGCGCTTTCCACAAAAAGACAAACATGCGCAGGACCTTTAGGTGGCAGTTCAGATTCAAGCTCTATGCGGCCCGACCAATCCATCGCAAGATTTTCAAAAACGAGTTTATCGTTGATGGTGAGTGTAATTTTTTGTGAAGGATCAAAACCATCGCCCATCACGGCAATGCGTGTGGAGTCCTTATCGACCGTAAAACCGACATCGCGATATTGATTGTTTCCATCTTTTAATTCAGCCGTCAGACGATAGGGCGGCAACACATCTGGTTTTTCCGTTAGATCAAGAGGGCGCATACCTTGCGGAGTTTCAAGAAGGGCTTTTATTTTAAGATCGCTTGCAGATGTAAGAACGCTTAAAAAATCCCGAGCGTGATCATCTTTTTTCATCCAGATCATTACGCCAGCCCCGATCAGGAATCCTCCCAGAAGAACGAAAAGCACAAGCGCGTTCTGCCTTGCTTCTTCCATCTGAAATTTATCCTTGAAATTTATCATCTCCGCTATGCGACCTTTCGTGCCTTACGGAACGCTGATGGGTACGCCAGCGGGTGTGCTACGCAGATCGTTGACGGCTTTTTCCTGCTGTTCGATCAATGCTGATTCCAGCATGACGGAGAGGATGGATTCCGACCTTAGAATGCTGCGATACATATCGCGGCGCTGCATAAGCTCGATCGCCTGTAGCGCAACAGTTTTACGCGCAACGTTCGCGGGCTTGTCGATCAACTCGACATAAAAATTCGGACTTTGCGGAATAACTTTGGTCAAAACTTCAGTTTGTGCATAATAGCTGGGCTTGTCTCCCAGATATTTTTTCACATCATCTTCGGTAAGCCCCATTTCTTTTGCGATGGCATAAAGATAAGGCTGCGCCTCCCCGTTGCCTTGCGTTTTCATAGCGGCGATAGAGGCGAAGGAATTTCGCGCCACCGAGCGTTTTGCGGTGAGTGCACGGATCGCCATATATCTATTCACGGCCGTGGAATTAGAGATATTGCCTTGCGTATCCGCCAGATCATTACCGAGTATGTTTGGCGGCAAAGTGTGTGCGTAAAGGTTTGCGGAAAGCGCGAACACATCTTCTTCGTCGGGCGTCAACGTACTGCCTGTATCATTCGCAAAATCGACATTGAGCGTCAACGGCGTGTCGAACGTGCGGGTGTAATCGATATCCTTGTTCAAGCGGGACGCCGAGATTCCCTCATCGCAGAGATTTTGCAAACCGCCGCCGCCATTATTGTCGGACGTATTACAATAGGTGCTACGGAATTTCGCGATACGGGAGAGGGAGTCCGATGCCTGTCCGCCCGAACTGACACCACTGCCGGAAAGAAGTTCACGTTGCAGGCCACGTCTTGAAAAAGCGATGGCGGAAAGCGTGGTGTTGCGATCGGATGCCGCCAGACTGCGAACGGCCGTTCCGAAAGTGCACATACCTTCGCTCGGTTGGTAATCCTTGTGCGCGCGGGCGGTCAGTTCTTGGAACAAACGCTGCGTTTCCAGCTGGTGTTTTGCATCGAGGAAGGAACCGATCACCACAACCTGATGCATGGCCATCGCCGTGATCTGTTCGGTCATCAGCATAAGGGCCGGCAGAAGATTTTGTTCGAACACGGCATGAACCATCCAGTCGCGGTGATTGTCGAACGCGTCTTTCAAATGCTGGATGGTGTCTTCGGTCTGACGCGCTGAAACTTCGGCGCATTGTTGCGAACAACCATTTTCAGGCGCACAGCAGGTCGCGCCGAATGCATAAGAAGGAGATTTCGGTGTCGTTAAGCTCGCCACAAAAAGGGCAAAGCAAAGCAAATGAGACAGAAGCAGATAGCGTTTCATTATTTGCTACCTCCTGATGATCCTGATTTGGTGGCGGGGACTGCGCCGCGTGCTTCCAGCTTTCCTTGTTCCTTGATCAACATGGTTTCAAGCAGAACGGACAATACGGCTTCACTGCGGAGTAAGCTGTCATATAGATCACGATCTTGCATCAGTGCGATGGCTTGCAGAGCTGCGCCTTTGCGATCCACGTTTGCGGGCTTGTCGATCAGCTCGACATAAAAGGATGGGCTTTGCGGAATCATTTTCGTCAAGACTTCCATCTGCGCGAACTGGCTGGGATTATCGCCAAGGATCTTGTTGATCTCAACATCATCGGCAACGCCAAGTTCGCGCAAGATCGCCTTGGTGTAAGGCGCCGATTCAGGAGAGCCCGCTGCGCGCAAGGCGGAGATAGCGGAGAAAGAGTTTTGCGCGACTGAGCGTTTCGCGAAGACGGAGCGCAAATCCATATATCTTCCAACGCGGTCTAGATAAATCCACTTGTCGTCGGTACGCACCAGATCACCGATCTGAACTTGTAAAGCTCCAACATCATGCGCGAAAAGATTTGCGGAAAGGGCGAACACATCTTGTTCGTCCGCATGTGCTTCGGCGCCGTTTGTATCGCCCGATGCTTGCGGCAGGAAATCCGTGTTCAATGTCAGGCGGGATTCAATCGTGCGCGTGTAATCGACATCCGCATTGCGGCGTGATTTGTCGGCATCCGTGGACGATGACGCCCGACAAAGATTTGCAAGACCGTTCTGGTTGTCGGCAGGATCGCAATAGGTTGATTTGAACAGATCGAGACGCGCCAGCAAATCGCTGTCTTCACCTTGGGAGGTGAGGTTAGAGCCATTGTGGGTTTGTCTTTGCATCATGCGTGTTGAAAAAGAAACCTGCGCCAAATTCGATTTACGCTCAGACGCCGCAAGGCTTCGCACGGTGGTTCCGAACGTACACATACCTTCGCTCGGTTGATAATCCTTATGTGCTTCCGCCGTCA
>CAYYPX010000114.1:0-4860 GCA_964473655.1 uncultured Micavibrio sp. | reverse complement strand
GACAATATTCGTCCCGAAACACTGGCGAAAGATCCTGTCGAGGTTGCCATGGAGACAGGCGGCTCGCCGCATCCATCGATTCCATTGCCATCGGCGATTTTCGGAGCAAGGAAGAATTCGGATGGGCTTGATCTGGATGATGCCGATACACTGCAAAAGACATTGTTCTCTATGACTAAAGCCTTTGATCGCCGCGAAGTGTTTTGTGGATCGATCATCGATGGTGTGATGGATAAATCGGGGCAGTCATTCGACGTTCGCAATCCATCAGATACGCAAGAAAGAATAGGCACAGCCTATGCGGCAACGGATCAGGTTGTGGCAAAAGCCTTTACGATTGCCGGAAAAAGTTTTTGCGAATGGAATAAAACTACCGCCGATAAGCGTGCAAACATCCTCAACAAGATCGCTGATCTGTATGAAGAAAATTCTGTAGAACTGATGGCGTTGTGTGTTCATGAGGCCGGCAAGACTATTCCCGATGCGCTAGCCGAAATTCGTGAAGCTGTCGATTTCTGCCGTTATTACGCCGAACGCGGTACAGAAGATTTCAATGAAAGCGGGCAGATGCTGCGCTCTTATACCGGCGAAAGTAACCGACTATTGCTGCAAGGGCGCGGCGTGTTCGTTTGTATTTCGCCGTGGAATTTTCCGCTTGCGATTTTCACGGGGCAGGTTGTTGCGGCACTCATGGCTGGCAATGCCGTACTGGCAAAACCTGCGGAGCAAACACCGTTTGTTGCACAGGCTGCCGTGCATTTGATGCATAAGGCAGGCATTCCGAAAGATGTTTTGAACTTAATCGTGGGCGATGGCCGCATCGGTGAAATGCTGGTGCAGCATAAATGTGTGGCTGGTGTTGCCTTTACCGGTTCAACAAATGCGGCCTTTGCGATCAATCGAACATTGGCGGCAAAAGACGGGCCGATAGTGCCATTGATTGCCGAAACAGGTGGGCAGAATGCGATTATCGCGGATTCATCTGCGCTGCCTGAGCAAATCGTCGATGATGTTGTGCTCAGTGCATTCGGTTCGACGGGGCAGCGTTGTTCGGCCGCGCGCGTTTTGTTCCTGCAAGATGATATCGCCGACAAGGTTATCAAAATGCTGCAAGGGGCGATGGCGGAATTGAAAGTGGGCAATCCGCAATTCTATTCCACTGATATTGGGCCATTGATCGATGAGGAAGCCTTAGCCATTTTGCAGCACCATAAAATCGCCTTGGATGGGATCGGCAAATTTATTGCGCAAAGCCCGATCCCGGAAGGTATTCGTGGCAAGGGTCATTATTTCGCGCCCATCGCCTATGAAATCGGAGATATTTCGGAATTGAGGGTCGAAGTATTCGGCCCCGCGCTCCATGTTATTCGTTATCGTGCCGATCAACTGCCGAGCGTAATCAAATCCATCAATGATTCCGGTTTCGGACTGACCTTCGGGATGCACACACGCATCGATTCCATAGCGGAAAAAGCGGTGCGGGAAATCGATGCCGGTAACATTTACATCAACCGCTCCATTATTGGTGCGGTGGTTGGCGTTCAACCGTTCGGCGGGCAGGGTATGTCCGGTACGGGACCGAAAGCAGGCGGGCCTTATTATTTGCACCGGTTTGCGACGGAGAAAACTGTCTCCGTCAATACCACAGCAGCGGGCGGGAATGCTTCGCTTGTCATGCTGGAAGAATAACGGCATAGTGCCGCCAGTATTGGATGGGAGGCGCTCATGAAGGTTCTTTTGGTAGGCGGCGGCGGACGCGAGCACGCACTGGCGTGGAAAATTGCCCAAAGCCCCAATTGCAGCAAACTTTACTGCGCGCCCGGTAATCCCGGAATTGCGGAAGTGGCGGAATGCATTGCTGTGAATGCCGATGACATCAATGGTCTTGTAAAACTTGCCAAAGAAAAAGAAATCGATCTGGTTGTCGCTGGGCCGGAAGTGCCGCTGGTGCTTGGGTTGTCTGATGCACTTGCAAAAGAAAACATCAAAATCTTCGGACCATCGAAATATGCGGCGCAATTGGAAGGCTCCAAAGGTTTTACCAAAGATTTATGTACCAAGTATGATATTCCTACTGCCGCTTACGGGCGTTTTGCAGATATTGCAAAAGCTTCCGAATTCATCAAGAAAACCGGTGCACCGATTGTGGTGAAGGCTGATGGATTGGCGGCGGGCAAGGGCGTGATTATCGCACAAAGCGTGGATGAAGCGATTGAAGCCGTGACGGATATGTTATCCGGCAATAGCTTCGGTAATGCTGGCGCGGAAGTTGTGATCGAAGAATTTCTCGATGGGGAAGAGTTGAGTTTTTTCGCGCTTAGTGATGGTGAAACCGTCGTACCATTTACATCAGCGCAGGATCACAAGCGTGTGGGCGATGGCGATGTTGGTCCTAACACGGGCGGCATGGGCGCTTATTCTCCGGCACATCTACTCACCTATGATCTGCAGCAAAAAATTATGGCGCGGATCATTACGCCGACGGCAAAAGGAATGCAAAAAGAAGGTCATCCGTTTCAAGGCGTATTCTTTGCCGGTATCATGGTGGTCAAAGGCGATCCTTATTTAATCGAATACAACACACGCTTTGGTGATCCGGAATGCCAGCCAATGATGATGCGCTTAAAAACAGATTTGCTGGATATTTTGAATGCTTGTGCAACCGGCAATCTTCAAAAATATAAAGATGGTTTTGATTTTTTAGATGAGATCGCCATCGGCGTAGTTATGGCAGCGAAAGGTTATCCTGCCGCTTACGCCAAGGGCGGTGTAATAAAAGGGATCGATAAAGCCGACGCTTTGGCGCAGACAAAAGTCTTTCATGCCGGAACATCAAAAAATGACAAAGGTGAGATTGTCGGTAGTGGAGGTCGTGTGCTGACTGTGACGTCTACGGGTCCTAGCGTGGAAGAGGCGCAAAAACGTGCTTATGAAGCGGTCGATCAGATCGAATGGGCGGACGGGTTCTGTCGCCGTGATATCGGCTGGCGTGCCGTAAAGGCTGAAAAATCAAAAGCGGCTTAACGTCTTTCTTTAAAAAAATCGCGCAGCAATTGTCCGGCATCTTCGCTCATATTTCCATGCTCGATGATGATCTTATGATGACAGGTTGGTTGCTCGAAGAATTTCCCGCCATGGAGAACACCGCCGCCTTTTGGGTCGCTCGCGGCAAAGACCAATCTTCTGATGCGGGCGAAAGCGATGGCCGCCGCGCACATGGCGCAAGGCTCCAACGTGACGAACAAATCATATTCCGGAATGCGCTGGGCTCCGACGCGTTCGCACTGCTCGCGGATGACGCGGATTTCAGCATGGGCCGTGGGGTCGGACAGGGTAATTGTGGCGTTCGCGGCCCGTGCCACGATCTCCCCTTTACGGGAATCGACCAAAACCGCGCCGATCGGCACTTCGCCAAGGCTGGCAGCCTTTCTTGCCTCTTCCATCGCGGCTTGCATAAAGATATGGTCTTGATCGGACATAGGACTGACTTAATGGAAAAAGACGACGAAAGCAAAGGGGAACGGATCGCCAAGGTTATGGCGAGGGCGGGCTTATGCTCACGCCGCGATGCAGAGCGCTGGATCGAGGCGGGCCGTGTTTACGTGAATGGCAAGAAATTGCAGACCCCCGCCTGCGTGATCGGGCCAGATGACGAAGTCATGGTAGATGGGGAAAAATTACAAAGTGCCGAAAAAACGAGGCTTTTCCTTTACCACAAACCCGGTGATCTGGTGACGACCGCCCGCGACGAAAAAGGCCGGAAAACCATTTTCGATGCGCTGCCTAAGGGTTTGCCACGTGTGGTCAGTGTGGGCCGTTTGGATCTAACCACGGAAGGTTTGCTCCTGCTGACCAATGATGGCGAACTTTCGCGTTATCTGGAATTGCCGGCAACAGGATTGACGCGCAAATATCGTGTCCGCGCCTTTGGTAACGTCACGCAACAAAAACTGGATAGCTTGAAAAACGGTCTGACTTTCCGCGGGGTCAAATACGGACCTATTGAGGCCAGACTGGAAAGCAAGCAGGGCAGCAACAACTGGATCGAAGTATCCATCTCCGAAGGCAAGAACCGTGAAGTGCGTAACGTGATGGAATATCTGGAGCTTGCAACAAACCGTCTTATTCGTTTGTCGTACGGGCCTTTCCATTTGGGCAATCTGCCTAAAGGCGCGGTGCTGGAAGTCAAACCCAGCATGCTCAAAGACCAGCTCTCCGGTTTTTTCAAAGGCAGAAAGCTTTGATATGCGTATAACCGGCGGTGAATATGGTGGCCGTATTTTAGAGGCCCCAAAGGACAATAAAATCCGCCCGACTTCCGACAAGGTACGCCTTGCGATATTCAATATGCTGGACTCACGCGGTCTCGTGGAAGATGCGATTGTGCTCGATGCATTTTGTGGTACGGGCGCGCTCGGGATCGAGGCGATTTCGCGTGGTGCTGCGCAGGCTGTGTTTATCGATAAAAACCGGTCATCGCTGGATCTGTCTAAGAAGAATTATTCTGCTTTGAAAATCGCTGTGGAATCCCATTTCCTTTTGAAAGACTCTTCGAAAATCGGAGAGAAGCCTTCGAACATCGCGCCGGCCACGCTGGTTTTTCTTGATCCACCCTATAATCAAAATTTAGTACCACTAACTTTGGAAAGCCTTCTGTCCGGTGGTTGGCTTGTCGAAGGCGCGCATATCGTTGTGGAAACGGAAAAAGGCTCTTTCCTTGCCATATCGGGCTTTCAGACATTGATAGAACGGGATTATGGAGATACCCGTATTGCACTGCTGGCGCGCACGGATTAAGCTTTTATAATGATTTATGTTTTCGGCATCGCCGGTTTTATCTTGGGTTTCATCGGCGGTATG
>CAYYPX010000113.1:0-4941 GCA_964473655.1 uncultured Micavibrio sp. | reverse complement strand
GACACCATGCCCGGATTGGCGCCGCAGCAAGAGACTGCTGTTGTGCCGCCCGGATGCCGGCCAATGCTAGAAAGCAAAAGGGCAATGGTTGCCGCGCGGCGATCTTCCTAGAGCAGCCGGGCTGTAACACGCGCGTGCGTACATGGTGCCCGACTCCGGGGCCACAGTTAGGCTTTTTGGTGACGCACAATGAATCCGTTTCCATCGCCGATTACTACACGGTGGGTGCGGGCGCGGATCCAGAATATCGTCCGACCTGTCACTATGCCTATCACCCTGCAAACGATGCGGTTCTATCCTTGCATGAGTTGCTGGCCAGCGCGACACCGCAATCGGAGCACATCATCCTCGAAGCCGACCAAATTCAAGACGGCGTGGATGAACTCGGTGTGCTTCTTTATGGACACTCAAAGAATGCGTATTGGTACGGCTCGCGTCTGTCGATCGATGAAGCACGTGGCCTCTCACCATACTGTACCGCGACCAGCTTGCAGGTAACGTCTGCTGTTCTGGCCGGTATGGTCTGGGCACTGGAAAATCCAAAAGCCGGTATCGTCGAAACGGATGAGATGGATCATGCGCGCTGCCTTGAGATCCAAAAAGCTTATCTAGGCCCCGTCGAAGGTCATTACACGGACTGGAATCCGCTCACGAACCGCCAAACCATGTTCAAGGAAGAGCTTGATGAGAGCGATCCTTGGCAGTTCAAAAACGTGCTGGTTCGCTAGGATAATCAAAGCATAATCAAATATTTAAAGCCCCCTATGCACAGGGGGCTTTTTTTACTGGATTTTGCTTTAAGGCTGGGCTATTAATCCTTTCATTCCCCTCTATTTAAGGATCGTCGCAAAGCCCCCGGGCTTACGAACCTTTGGGGAAAACAAGTAGCTCTTTCTTGGACTCGAAACTTGCGAAGCAAGGGGATGACGGCCAAGAAAAAACAAAGAAGGTATTTTAAATGTCTAATCCTCTGGCTTATTTCCGCGAAGTGCGTCAGGAAGCACAAAAAGTTTCTTGGCCGTCCCGCAAGGAAACAATCGCGTCCACTATCGCCGTGTTTATCATGGTGACGCTGGCGTCGATCTTTTTGTATTTGTCCGATCAGGTTTTGGCTTGGTTGGTTTCCCTCGTTCTCGGCATTGGCGCCGCATAATTTTTAACTTAAGGAATTTTACCATGGCTATGCGCTGGTACGTACTGCACGTTTACTCTGGTTTTGAAAACAAGGTTGCCGAAGCAATCAAGGAAAAGGCCTCTAAAAAGGGTTTGGCCGAACGCGTTGAAGACATCATGGTTCCGAAAGAGGAAATCGTTGAAGTCAAACGTGGCCAAAAGGTCAACACCGAACGCAAAGTCTATCCGGGCTATGTTCTGGCGAAACTGGATATGAACGATGATGTCTGGCACATGATCAAGGACACACCGAAAGTCACAGGCTTTTTGGGTGCGGCCAACAAACCGGCCCCGATCTCCGAAAAAGAAGCCGCACGTCTGCTTCAACAATTGCAAGAAGGCGTCGAGCGTCCGAAATCTTCCATCACGTTCGACATCGGCGAAGAAGTCAAAGTGGCCGAAGGTCCATTTGCGTCCTTCAACGGTGTTGTTGAGGAAGTCGACGAAGAAAAAAAGGCAAACTCAAAGTCTCCGTTTCCATCTTCGGCCGCGCTACGCCGGTGGAGTTGGAATACTCGCAGGTTGAAAAACAGTAACGACCTCAATACTTTTCAAAAAACGCCCGTTTTCGGGCGTTTTTTTATGCCTCTAGAGACTGATTTCCCTTGCAATCTGCCCTTAAACCCCTTAATTGTCCGACCCTTAAGGATTGTGGGAGGTGACCCTAAACTCCAAGACCATTGGGGAGCCGCACCACAAACCTCATTTTTTAACCACCCCCGTCGGCTCGACCCTTTGCTTGCAAAGAGGTTGACGGCGATGGGAGCCAAAAAAAGAGGATAAAATGGCAAAAGAAATAACAGGTTATATTAACCTGATCATACCGGCTGGCTCTGCCAACCCATCTCCGCCGATCGGACCTGCATTGGGTCAGCACGGCGTTAACATCATGGAATTCTGCAAAGCGTTTAACGCCAAAACAGAAAAATCCGAAAAAGGTATGCCGACACCTGTCGTCATCACCGTGTTCAAAGACAAATCGTTTACCTTCATCACGAAGCAAGCGCCGAACACTTACTACATCAAAAAAGCGACCAAACTGAAATCCGGTTCCAAGACACCGGGCAAGGGCGACCCTGCCGGCGTGATCAAGAAATCGCAAGTCAAGGAAATCGCGAAAGACAAAATGGTCGACATGAACGCCAAGAGCCTAGATGCGGCCTGCCGCATTATCGAAGGTTCCGCGCGCTCCATGGGCATCGAAGTAGTGGAGGGTTAATCATGGTTGCGAACACAAAGAAAAACAAAGAAATCGCCAAGAAAGTGGAAGCCGGTAAAGCCTACACAATCGAAGAAGCGGTGAAGCTTTTGAAAGATTGCTCCAAGGGCCGTAAATTCGATGAAACCATCGAAATTGCGCTCAACCTCGGTATCGACCCGAAACACGCAGACCAACAGGTACGCGGCGTTATCTCCTTGCCGAACGGCACTGGTGCGAAAGTTCGCGTTGCTGTTATCGCTCGCGATGCTAAAGCCGAAGAAGCGAAAAAAGCCGGTGCCGACATCGTTGGCGCCGAAGACCTGATCGAACAGATCAAGTCCGGCAAGATCGACTTCGATCGCTGTATCGCGACACCTGACATGATGGGTCTCGTCGGTCAGGTTGCAAAGGTTCTCGGACCAAAAGGCATGATGCCAAACCCAAAACTGGGTACGGTTACACCTGATGTGAAGAAAGCCGTTGAAGAAGCGAAAGCTGGTTCGATCGAATTCCGCGCTGAAAAGACCGGTATCGTTCAAGCAGGCGTTGGCAAGGCTTCCTTCGATGAGAAGAAGCTGGTGCAGAACATCGCTTTCTTCCTCGATGCAATTCAAAAAGCGAAGCCAGCAGGCGCCAAAGGCACATACATGAAGAAAGTAACTCTTTCTTCGACGATGGGCCCGGGTCTGAAGCTCGACTTAACGAAAGCGGCATAATTGAATTATTCGGAAAAAGCCCCGCTTTTTCGGCGGGGCTTTTTTCTTTGGGAAGAATAAATGCAAATTAGGTTAGACAAACTAGGCTTTTCCTACACCGCACCCATGTTCTCGGGCGTGAGTATGACGATTGCCGAAACGCATCGCATCGGCGTTGTTGGTAACAATGGCGCAGGTAAATCGACTCTGCTCAAATGCATCTCCGGCGAGCTTGAACCTACGGAAGGCACAATCGCAAAACCGCGCGGCATCAAGTTCGGTATCATCGAACAAGATATCCCGCCGCATCTGCACAACAAAACATTATATGACGTCATCCTCGAAGCCATTCCGGAAGAAGAGCGTGATTACAATAGTTGGAAGGTCGATGTCGCGCTGGATACGTTCAAAGCCCCGCAAGTCATTCACGGCAAGCAAGTGAAGCAACTCAGCGGAGGATGGCAACGTCTGGCACTAATCGCCCGGACATGGATGGGTGAGCCAGATGCGTTGCTGCTGGATGAGCCTACCAACCACCTTGATCTTGAAAAGATCGTATTGCTCGAACAATGGCTGAATGAGCAAGTGCGCGGCATTCCGGTTTTGTGCATTAGCCACGATAGAAGTTTTCTTGATAATTGCACCAATACAACATTGTTCCTGCGCCCTGTGCGTTCGGTGTCTTATCCCGCGGCTTTTTCAAAAGCAAAGGAGCAATTGATCCAAGATGATCGTGCCGCCGCTGCGCAGCGAGAGAAGGAATTGAAAGAAGTCGAACGGCTGGAAAAATCCGCGCATGAATTGAAACTCACAGGCGCGAACTTCCACAGCGATTCCGCATCCAAGAAAGCGGCGCAAATGGCAAAACGTGCGGATGATCTTCGCACGCAGGTTATTGAGAACCAGATTGATATCCGACGCGATATCAAGCTTCCCAATTCCGGTATGTATGCCAAGCACCTGCTAGATCTTAAGAACATCAAAATCAATGCGCCGGACGGTCGTGAATTAATATCGATCGAACGTCTTGCCATCGCGCCAGATGAACGAATTGTTTTGCTGGGCTTAAACGGAACAGGCAAATCGACGCTGGTAAATACCATTCACAAAGCATTTACGAACATCGAAAAATCGAAACTGGAAGGCATCACGATTACACCGACGGCAAAGCTCGGCTATGTCGATCAGCTCTTGTCGGAACTGCCGATGGATTACACGGTGATGGAATATATTTCCGGCGCGTTTCAAATGCCGCGTCAGGCCGTAATCATGAAATTGATCGAGGCGGGTTTCTCGTTCGATAAACAGGATCAAAAAATAAGCAAGCTCAGCGGCGGCGAAAGATCACGGCTCTATCTTCTTGCTCTTCGTTTAATGGAGCCGAACTTCTACATCATGGATGAACCGACCAACCATCTGGACATCGATGGTCAGGAAAAGCTGGAAAGCGAAATTCTGAAGAACGGGGCTGCCTGTATTCTGGTCTCTCACGATCGGTCTTTTGTGGCCAATATCGGCACGAAGTTTCTGGCCATCCACAATGGCCGGCTGGTGGAACTGCCTGATCCCGATATGTTCTATAACCACATGATCACGGGAGAACCGCTGTTTTCCAAGGGTTCTGTAGTCAATAGAGCGCTATAAAACCAATTTTACATTGACATAATGAACATTTATCAATATAGTACCTTTCATGAAAGAAGAACTGAGAAAACCGGTAGATGTGAAAGGCCCCGATGGGACATGGGGGTTTTTCAACACCCAGTTCAACAACCTGACCGCATCCAAAGACGGTTATCTTTTGACCGTTGCGGCGGATGAGAATGTCTGGCGCCTCGATCATTTCACACCGGAACAAGAACGCGCCTTTTG
>CAYYPX010000112.1:1501-5049 GCA_964473655.1 uncultured Micavibrio sp. | reverse complement strand
GAGGCAAGCCAGAGCGAAGAACCATCCCACCGCCATCGCCCGTGAAAGTGTGTGCGGAAGTACAAGAGAAGTAAGAACGACCATAACCGCCGGTCGCCAGAATGGTTTGATGCGCGCGGAAGCGATGGAGCGTGCCATCATCAAGATTCCATGCCATGACGCCGACGCAAGAGCCATCATCATCCATGATCAGATCAAGCGCGAAATATTCGATGAAGAATTCAGCTTGATGTTTCAAGGCTTGTTGGTAAAGCGTGTGCAAGATCGCGTGGCCCGTTCTATCGGCAGCGGCGCAGGTGCGTTGCGCCGTACCCTTGCCGTAGTGCGTGGTCATACCGCCGAAAGGACGTTGATAAATTTTGCCTTCCGCCGTGCGCGAAAATGGCACGCCGTAATGTTCCAGTTCAATGATGGCGGGAATTGCTTCGCGGCACATATATTCGATTGCGTCTTGGTCGCCCAGCCAGTCGGAGCCTTTGATCGTGTCGTAAAAATGGAAGCGCCAATCGTCTTCACCCATATTGCCGAGCGCGGCGGAGATACCGCCTTGCGCCGCCACGGTGTGAGAGCGTGTCGGGAAAACTTTGGAAATAAGGGCTGTTTTCAAGCCTTTTTCAGCGCATCCGAAACCGGCGCGAAGACCAGCCCCACCCGCGCCAACAACGACGACATCATATTCGTGATCGATAATTTTGTAACTCTGGGTCATTTTCTACAACGCAATCTTTAAAACGGAAACGAGGCTTAGGAACGCCATAAAACCGAATGCGGCTTTGACGGCAAAAATCATGAAAAGTTTTTTGGCATGGCAGGATACGTAATCTTCGATCACAACCTGTAATCCTGCGGCGGCGTGATAGAACATCAATCCCAAGAATGAAAGCAGCAGCGATGCGTTCAACGGATTTTGAAGCCAGAGCGTATAGGCTTCGTAATTCGCATAGCGCAGCGAGATAATAGAATAGATAAGCCAGAAGGTCAGCGGCAACAGAAGCACCGCGGAAATACGCTCGGCGAGCCAATGGTGGACGCCTTCATGCGTGCTACCCATTCCGCGTGCGCGGGCCAGAGGCGATAGGAATTTTGTGTTTTCTTCGGTCATGATATTTCCTTACAACGCAATCTGCCACGTCGCGGTTGTCAAAAGCGCCGTTACCAGCAAAACAACCCACCCTGCTGCCACGGCCTGTTTCTGGTCAAGCAGGTGAACAGTGTCCCAGATCAAATGGCGCACGCCGTTGCACAGATGGTAATAAAGAACAAACGACCACAGATAGAAAAACGGTGTTGCCAGCGGATGGTTCATCCATGATCTCGCCAGATCATATTGTTCTTGCCCCATCGCGGCCATTGTCAAAAACGCGACAATCAAAACGCAGCCACCGCACAGGATGACTCCGGTGATGCGGTGGGAAATCGACATCAATGCCGTCATCGGCAGTTTGTAGACCTGAAGATGGGGAGAAAGGGGGCGTGTTTTCGGTGTTGATTCCATGTATGGGATCATACGCCCCAAAACGGCACTTTTAAACCCCGAATTGCAATTTTTTCATAGCGTTAGGCCGGTTTGAACAGCAGTGAAATGCCGTTGATCGCATAGCGCCAAGTCTCGGCCGAAGGCTCTTCTGTAGCAAAGCGGTAGCCCAGATGGCTTCCGCAATTGGAACAGTGGACTTCCGTGCGTGGAAGGATGATGCCGAAATCAGTCGATAGCCCTATAGATTTGCGGTCGATGAACGTGCGGAAAGTCGGATAGTCATTGCTCATGCGCTTGGTGCTAGATGAGAATAAGTCGCGATTACAGCCTTTACAGGCGTATGTTCCTTTGCGGCGTTCACGCAGTAGCGTCGATGTTCCCGCCGTTTCGTTTTCACCGATGCGCAGAACCGCGTATTCTTCATCGTTTAGTTTTTTGCGCCATTCTTGTTCGCTCAGCGTGTAGGGAAAATTTGCGCCGCGTTTTTTCAGGAAATTGAAGTTGATCAAATCGGCCATGGCACGGCCGGGCAACAAGGAAACGGCGGCAAAGCCGAGAGCAGTTCCAAGAAACAATCTACGGGAATATTCATTTTGCATGGGACTTAATATAGCCTAATTATTAGAAGGATAAAGCCAATAAAGACATAATTCGGATAAAAGCTTTGAACTTCTTTTGAATAAAGGCGTTTGTTGTTACCGAAGGGTATTACTTTTTCATTCGTATACATTTAATGGAGATCGCATTATGAAGAATTTGAATAAGATTACATGTATGGCACTTGCTATACTTATTAATTTACCTTCTGCTGCATACGCCGAAAAAGGCGGGAACGGTAAGGGCAATGGCAACAACAAAGGCGGCTATGAAAAGAGCCATAATTACAACCAAGGTCGCGGCGATAGCGACAGTGTAGTCATCAACATCCACTCAAATGACCGCGATTATATTCGCAACTACATTGCTTCAGATTATCGTCGTCACTGCCCGCCGGGATTGGCGAAGAAAAGTCCGGCATGCGTTCCACCGGGACAGGCAAAAAAATGGCGTATGGGTTATCCCCTACCCCATGATGTAATTTTCTATCCTGTGCCAGACGATTTGCTTGGCCATTTGCATCCTGTACCAATGGGCTATCAGTATGTTCGCGTCGATAAGGATATTCTTCTTATTGGTGAAGCGAGCAAAAAAGTTATCGACGCGGTCACGCTTCTTTCTGCTGTCGGAAATTAAGAATAAAAAAATACAGGGCCCTTTGGCCCTGTATTTTTATCAAGCTGCTGCTTTCATATATTTCTTGATCAGGACCTCCGCAATCTGAACAGCATTCAATGCCGCGCCTTTGCGAAGATTGTCGGACACGCACCAGAAATTCAGACCGTTTTCGATGGAGGCATCCTTGCGCACGCGAGAGACAAAAACATCATCCTCCCCCGCTATTTCCGCTGGCGTCACGTAGCCCAAATCTGAATCAAGATCAATAACGGTAACGCCCGGCGCTTTGTTCCACGCTTTCATCGCATCTTTGACAGCGAACGGTGCTTCGAATTCTACGTTCACCATTTCGGAATGGCCGACGAACACAGGAACGCGCACGCAACTCGCGCAGACCTTGATGGATGGATCGAGAATTTTCTGGGTTTCGACGACCATCTTCCATTCTTCTTTCGTTGCGCCATCATCCATGAATTTATCAATTTGCGGAATGACATTGAACGAAATTTGCTTCGGGAAGATTTCAACTTTTGGCTGATCGTTCATATAAAAATGGCGTGTTTGCTGGAACAATTCGTCCATGGCGGGTTTACCGCCACCGGAAACGGATTGATATGTCGAGACGACCACACGCTTGATTTTTACAAGATCATGCAACGGTTTTAGAGCCACCACCATTTGAATGGTCGAGCAGTTCGGGTTTGCGATGATGCCTTTTTTAGTGTGGCCTTCGATCGCGTGTGCGTTTACTTCCGGTACGACCAATGGAACATCTGGATCCATGCGGAAATGGGAGGTATTGTCGATGACGATCGCGCCGGCCTTTGCCGCGATGGGTGCGAATTCCGCAGACACT
>CAYYPX010000112.1:0-1491 GCA_964473655.1 uncultured Micavibrio sp. | reverse complement strand
CTTTCGCGCCCGGCGAAGACAGGACGATATCCACGCCCTTGAAATTATAACCGGCGAGGTCTTGTACCTTGATATCGTTATCGCCAAAGGAGACTTCCTTACCCACGGAACGGGAAGACGCCAGCGCGACAACCTCATCCACCGGAAAATTACGTTCGGCCAGAATATTGAGCATTTCATGCCCGACATTCCCCGTTGCGCCTACAACCGCCACTTTATAGCCCATAAAATACCCTCTTTAGCCTATTCATCTGCTCCCTCTGTGATATGATGTTTACCGGTTCGAACTCAAGGCTTTTCTCGCGTTTTATTTCATGGATTTCCGCATTTTCGACGATATCCCGATTGGGCTTTGCATCCTGAAACGAGACAGGAAGGATTTAACATGCCTGTACGCCAACACGGCCATTGAATCTCTACTGGGTGTCAATCTGGTGGGCAGGCCGTTCGAGGATATCTGGCCATCCGAAGATACCGAAGAATTGGCCAAGAAATTGCGTGGTGTTGTACCGCCGATCGAAGCCACGCTCCCTATCGATCGCAATGCACGTAAAAGCTGGGCGTTGTTGTCCATACAGGAAACGCGTCACGAAGGCGATGAGACCTATACGATCTGGGCCACAGATATTTCGGCGAGCAAAGAGGTGGAAGAAAATTTACGGCGCGATGCCGCCACGGCCGATGCGCTCTCCGAACAAAAATCAAATTTCCTTGCCACGATCAGCCATGAAATCAGAACACCGATGCAATCCGTCTATGGCTTACTGGAGATGATCGAGCTAGAAAAGCCTGCGCCATCGGCCAGTGTTTTGACCATGGCGAACACGGCGCGCAATTCCGCCTCCGGCCTTCTCGAAATTCTCGATGACGTTCTGGATTTCGCCAAGATGGATGCGGACCAGATGGAACTGGACCAATTCGAAGTGCCGGTCCGTACTTTGGCGCGCGGTATCCTAGAGGCCATGTCGGTGAAGGTTCAGGGCAAGAAGATCGCGCTCAAAGACGACATCAGCGCGGATGTTCCGTTCGTTGTGATTGGTGATCCAAAAAGATTGCGCCAGATATTGATCAACCTCACTGGCAACGCGATGAAATTCACATCGGACGGATACATCACGGTGCGCGTGCGCCGTGGTGGAAACCATGTGCCCGACCCTTCCGTGGGATTTATCTTGCGGTTCGAGATCATCGATACAGGTATCGGTATGAGCGAGGAAGTGGCCGGACGTTTGTTCAAACCATTTTCCCAAGCAGATAATTCCACCCAGCGCAAATTCGGCGGTACTGGATTGGGCCTTTCGATCTGCAAAAAACTGGTCGAAATGATGGGCGGAAAAATCGGTGTGACGTCCGAAGTCGGCAAAGGCTCTGTCTTCTGGTTCGAATTCCCGACCCAAGAAGTCAGCACCGATGCCAATGTTCTTGATCTACCAAAACTCGATGGCCTTTCGGTTCTATCGGTGGAAGATCATCCGATGGGCGCGAAAGAAA
>CAYYPX010000111.1:0-5195 GCA_964473655.1 uncultured Micavibrio sp. | reverse complement strand
GCACGAAGGCATCATCGCCGCACTGGATTATATTGAAATAGCAACCGGTGAAAAATCGACCAACGTTATCGCCTATTGCATTGGCGGCACGCTGCTTTCTATCACATTGGCATGGATGAAATCCAAAGGCATGGCGGATAAAATTGCTTCGGCCACCTTCCTCACCACACTGATCGATTTTAAAAATGCCGGCGAACTCAAACTCTTCACCGATGAAAAACAAATCTCCGCGATGGAAAAAGAGATGGAAGAAAAAGGTGTCCTCTCCGGCGATCATCTGCAAAAGACCTTCGCCATCCTTCGCGCCAACGATATGATCTGGTCGTTCGTCATCAACAATTACCTGATGGGCAAAGAACCATTCCCGTTCGACCTGCTGTACTGGAACGAAGATTCAACCAACCTTCCCTGCGCAATGCATTCCTTTTATTTGCGCAAGATGTACCTTGAAAACAAACTCATCGAACCCGAAGGTCTGGAAATCGAAGGTGTCAAAATTGATGTCCGCGATATCGATACCCCCTCTTACTTCCTTTCCACCCGCGAAGATCATATCGCGCCATGGAAAGCCACTTTCTCCGGCTATTCCGTTTTTACAGGGCCGAAAAAATTCACACTCTCCGCCTCGGGCCACGTTGCCGGTGTCGTAAACCCGCCTGCCGCGAATAAATATTGTTACTGGAGCAGCCCCGAAGACACGCCCTCGCCAGAAAAATGGCTGGAACACGCGGCCGAAACCAAAGGAAGCTGGTGGACGGACTGGCAATCTTGGATTGAAAAACACACTGGCGGCCTAGTTACGGCCCGTAAGCCGGCTAATGAAATCGAGCCCGCCCCCGGAAGTTTTGTGAAGAAACCGGCGCAAGATTGAAATAATTGTTGCCTAAAGCCTCTTAAAATCATCTCATAACCTCATCGGGGGTTATGTAACATGAGTTTGCAATTAGTGAGTTCTTTTAGGGAAGAGGCATATCCTTATTATCATAAGATTCAACTCAAAGACCCCGATAATTTTACAGAGCGGGAAAAAACAATAGATATTTTTAAGCGCGCGGTCGCTTTGGCAAACATATCTGACTACAAGCTTTTGAATAACCGCGAATCTATTGCCCTTTATTTAAAAACAGATGTAGATGAAGACCGCATAAAAGTAGCCTTTATGCCATACGATTCAATAGAACAAAGTTTGCTATACGTTCCAGAAGACTACGATTTCAGAAAATTAAAAAACAGAAGAAACATATTCCAAAGAATAATTGATCAAACCGAATTGCGCGGAAAAGTTACTTTATTCGCAGATCGTGAAAATAATAGAATGGTGATTTTTGCGGAAGACAAAAAAAGCTTCTTTAAATTTTATGATCTTTTGGCTGCACAGAAAAAAATAATAATTAAAGACATTGCTATTTCAGCCAGAGGTCCTTCCTAAACCTTATATTCCTTCGATAACTTCACATAGTTATCGGCAGATACCGGAAAGAAATCCAGATCGGCCTGCGTAAGATCACGCATTTTGCGTGCGGGATTACCGGCCCACAATTCCCCTTTCGGCACGCGTTTTTTCGGCGTCACCACAGCGCCCGCCGCCACCATCGCACCGCTTTCGACCACAGCCTCGTCCAAAACAATCGCGCCCATACCGATAAAGGCATTGTCTTCCACCGTGCAAGCATGAAGCAATGCCATATGTCCCACCGTTACGCCGTCTCCTACATAACACCCCGAAACACCGCGCGTGACGTGTAGAACACTTCCGTCCTGAATGTTCGTGCGCTTGCCGATGCGGATTTCATGCACGTCGCCGCGCATATTCACACCGAACCAGATATTGGAATCCTCACCAATCACAACATCGCCCGCGATACACGCGTTCGGCGCGATGAATGCGCTTTCATGAATTTTTGGCAAAATGCCTTTATAGGGAAGAATAAGTCCGGTCATACTTCGATCTTAACGCATAAAAAAACCAGCCCACAAGGGCTGGTTTTGAAAGATATGTGAAAAGCGATTAACGCTTCGCCCACTGCTTGGAACGACGGGCTTTGTGCTTACCCACTTTCTTACGCTCGACCTGACGTGCATCGCGTGTCAGGAAGCCTGCTTTCTTCAAAGGTGTGTGCAGGGCTGGCTCGAAATTGTCGAGGGCGCGGGAAATACCGTGACGGATCGCACCGGCCTGACCGGACAAACCGCCGCCGACAACCGTACAAATCACATCGAATTCACCAACGCGGTTGGCCACGAGGAACGGCTGGTTCAGAACGAGCAAGTGCGTCTGGCGACCGAAATATTGTTCCTGTGATTTACCGTTTACCGTGATTTTGCCTTTGCCGCGTTTTACCCAAACACGTGCAACGGATTCTTTACGGCGACCTGTGCCGTATGAACGGCCTTGTGGATCGACTTTCGCTTCGCGGGCTTTGTTGCCAGCATCTGCGCTTGCCGAACCGAGATCTGCGAGATCTTTCACTGCTGCTTCTTTTTTCGCCATGACTAGTCTCTCTTATTCTTTGGGTTCATGCCGGCGATATCCACGACTTTCGGGGATTGCGCTTCATGCGGGTGTTCTTTGCCTGCATATACTTTCAGGTTTTTCATTTGCTTGCGGCCCAATGGTCCTTCTGGGATCATGCGCTCGACAGCTTTTTCAACAACGCGCTCAGGGAATTTTCCGGCCAGAATTTCGCCTTTGGATTTGCCCTTGATACCGCCCGGGTGACCGGTGTGCCAGTAGAAGATGTCGGCTGTTGCCTTGTTACCCGTCAGACGGATTTTGTCGGCATTGATCACGATGACGTTATCGCCGTCATCCATGTGTGGTGTGTAGCTCGGCTTGTGCTTGCCGCGCAGACGAAGGGCGATAAGAGAAGCCAGACGTCCCAGAACAACGCCTTCGGCGTCGATCAGGATCCAGTCCTTCTGAATATCTGCCGCTTTTGCGGAGTATGTCATCGGTTTTTCCTTAGGTTGGTTTAGTAATTCTGGCCGTTTTATGCGACAGAACGGCCCTAACCGTCAAGGGAAATCAAGCATTTAGCAATACGGTATCATAATACCTGTTTTATTTTAACAGGGAAGCGAACCATTTCTTACCTAACCCGTTGGATTACCATGGATTTAACATGGCACCATACACGGCCCAAAGCCCAACCAAAGCCTCACCAGCAGGACTTAAAGAGCCATACTGTCCGCAAAATCCTGATCGCTGCCCTACTCTTTATTATAGCCGTTCTGATCGCCGGCCGCCTTTATTTGCCATTCTGGGTCAAGGATTACGCCAACGAAACGCTGAACAATATTAAAGGCTATAGCGGCTCGATTGAGGCCGTAGACATTCATCTCTATCGCAGCGCATACACCATTCACGGTTTGAAATTAGATAAAAAAGCCAAAGACATTCCTGTGCCGTTCCTGTCCATCGACCAAACCGATCTGTCTTTACAATGGGGTGCACTCTTTCGCGGCAAAGTAGTGGGTGATGTCACGATGATCCGCCCTCAAATCAACTTTGCAACGGGCAAGAGCGGCACGACATCGCAAACCGGCGTTGAAACCGATTGGACGAAACCGATTACAGATCTTATGCCGCTCGATATCAACTGGGTGGAAATTCAAGACGGCAAGGTTTCTTACAAAGATTTCTCCGCATCCCCGAATGTCGATCTATTCATCGACGATATGTATCTAAAGGCCACGAACCTTCGCAACGTCGATGACGAAAAGGTTGCCTTCCCGTCCGATGTCACCGTGCGCGGCAATTCTATTGGCGGGGGTAAATTGAATATCGACGGCAAGGTGAATATTCTGCGCCCCGTTCCCGACATGGATTTTAAGGGCAAACTGATTCAGGTGAACTTACCCGCCATGAACAACTATACCAATTCTTTCGCAGGTGTGGATTTTGTAAAAGGCCGCTTAGACATCTATTCGGACCTGCTCATCAAAGATGGAAAAGTCTCCGGATTCGTAAAACCGCTTGTATCGGATATTCAAATGATCGACATAACGAAGCAGGATACGGACCCGTTCAACATTCTTTGGGAATCAATCGTCTCTGTTGTCGTTGAAATATTCACGAACCAGAAGGAAGATCAGTTCGCAACGCAAGTGCAACTCGAAGGAAATCTGGACTCACCAGAAACAAACTTCTGGTCCACTTTGAACGGCATCTTTAAAAACGCCTTCGTGAAGGCATTCTCCCCCACCTTTGCCGAAGAATAATCAACTCACCTGCTCGTCAATCCATTTCAGATACGGCGCGGAGCCTTCTGTAATAGGCAATGCTACAATGCACGGCACTTCGTAGGGATGAATTTCTTTTACCGCATCTTGTAATGCCGGCCACTGTGCCTCGGTGGCCTTGAAAATCAAAACGGTCTCGGCTGCATCTTGCACCGCCCCATCCCACCAATAAAATGATCTTCCTGCGGGGAAAATATTCGCACAGGCTGCCAATCTCTTCTCCACAATCGCGCGCGCAATTCCCGCGGCTACATCGGCATCGGGGCAAGTCACGTAAACGAAAATATGGGACATGGCTTTAAGCCGCTTCTTCCTGCTTGGCTTCGATCTTGGAAATCAGAACCTTGTCTATACGATGGCCGTCCATATCGACGATCTCGAAAAAATATCCATGTGCTTCAAAGCGCGCGCCTTCTTTGGGCGAACGGCGAAGCTCTTCCAGCATATAACCGGCAATCGTATCGAAATCTTCATCGGCACTGATCTGCCCCAAACCGATGGATAGGTGAATTTCCTCAATCGGCGTGCGGCCATCAACCAACCAAGATCCGTCCGCACGTTGAACAATCTTAACCTGATCGTCCTTGTCGTAGTTCGATGGCAATATACCCACGATCGCCTCTAGAATATCGGCGGATGTCACAATGCCTTGCGTGCTGCCATATTCATCGACGATCACGATCAGATTGATATGATGCTTTTTAAAACTCTCCAAAGCCTGCAAACACGATGCGCTTTCGGGAAGGATCAAAACGTCCTTTACATGATTCATGATGTTCAACTGGCCGGAATTTCCGAGCGCGCTGTCGAGCAATTCCTTCGCCTGCACGATCCCCTTCAATTCATCGGGACCACCATCGGTGACGGGATAACGCGAGTGGCCTGCTTCGTGCACTTTGCGTCGGATATCCTCGATACTGTCATTCACATCGATAAACACCACTTCGGTCCGG
>CAYYPX010000110.1:0-5216 GCA_964473655.1 uncultured Micavibrio sp. | reverse complement strand
AAGATGGAATATTTTTCAAATGAACGGATGGCCAAAGCTGTGGGCAACGCCAAAGTCGTGCGCCCCAAAGACACGATCGATGCAGACGTTATCACCGCCTTCTTCAAGGATGATACCGCCTCGCAGGCCCCAACAGCTCAAAAATCACCAGCAAGCCCGCTGGGTGGTGGTGGCAATCTCGATAGGCTAGAGGCCGATGGGAATGTCGTGATCACAACAGCAACCGAAGTTCTGACCGGTTCCAAAGCCATCTATCGCGCCGATACCAACATGGCCGAACTGACCGGCAAGGTTAAGGTCAAGCGCGGCGAAAACGTTCTGGAAGGTGATCGCGCCGAGGTCGATTTGAACACCAATATCAGCAAGATGTTCGGCTCGAAAAAAGAAGGTGGCCGTGTTCGCGGCGTCTTCTTCCCGGGTTCTGATAAAAAGACAGGTGAACAAGGACAGGGTAAATCAGCCCCTATTCCCGCCCCGTTCAAAGCAACACCGGCTCCAGCCCCAACACCTGCACCGGCCGCAACACAGCCGAGCGCAAATACACCTGTACCTGCTGCACCGCAACCTGCTAAAGTCAGCCCAAGAATAGAGTACTAGGATAAACACATCGTGCCCCACCTTCGTGAAGTTCCAAAAGGCCTGACCGCCAAGCATTTGGCAAAGAGCTACAAGCAACGCCCCGTCCTGCGGGATGTGAGCTTGAACGTCAAACGCGGCGAAGCTGTTGCCTTGCTCGGCCCGAACGGCGCGGGGAAGACGACCTCCTTCTACATCATGACCGGTTTGGTCGACGCAGACGCCGGTGAAATCTCGCTGGATGGTCAGGACATCACCACGCTGCCGATGTATCGCCGCGCGCGTCTGGGTATCGGCTATCTGCCGCAGGAAAGCTCCATCTTCCGTGGTCTCAATGTCGAAGACAATATCCGCGCGGTTATTCAGGCGCAGAACATCTCCGATGATGATCAGAATTTACTGCTTGAAGAATTGATGTCGGAATTCCACGTCTCTCATTTGCGCAGAACGCCTTCCGTCGCACTTTCGGGTGGTGAGCGCCGCCGTGTGGAAATCGCCCGCGCGCTCGCCTGCCGTCCGCATTTCATGCTGCTCGATGAACCGCTGGCGGGGATCGACCCGATTGCGGTCGGGGAAATCCGCAATCTCATCCGTTACCTCAAAACCAAAGGCATCGGTGTTTTGATCACCGATCACAATGTCCGCGACTGTCTGGACATCGTCGATCGCGCTTATATCCTTCATGATGGCAAAGTCCTCATGGAAGGCACCGCCGATGAAATCGTGGCCTCCGAAGATGTGCGGAAAGTCTATCTCGGCGAAGGTTTCTCGCTTTAATTACGGTTTTTCGCAATTAAAGACGATAGCGTCTCCATAAACGGTGCCAGAAGGTACAGCTAATTTTTTGAACTGTTTACAATGATCATCAGCTTTTCTGAAAGCTTCTGCCGCTGCAGCAGGGGGAGCTGAGATAGTAATAGACTTAGGATTAGAAGCTATAACCTGCGCACAACCCGATAAACATAAAGCTATTCCTACATAAGCAAATTTTTTCATACTGACCCCATAATTAATGTTTAATAATTTATAAACTAAACACCATTTTTCAAATTACAACAATAGAAGAAACGCTTTTAAGCCTTGTGTGTATTATATTCTACTGTGCTATTATGACCTTATGAGCAACATCACCCAGCGGCTCGATCTCCGCCAGTCGCAAAATCTAGTCATGACGCCCCAGTTGCAACAAGCGATCAAGCTGTTGCAGTTGAACAATGTCGAGCTCGCGGAATATATCGAATCCGAAATCGCACAAAATCCTCTGCTGGAAAAAGCACCCGGTGAATCCGAAGCAGATGCACCGGAACATACGGCAAGCGAAGACCGCGACAATGTGCAGGATGATTTCGATTCCGGCTGGACGGGAAATGAGAATGAACAATCCGCCCCGGCGGATTTCGACGCGGGCACCGCGCAGATGGGCGCGGGCGGCTCACGCAATTTTGATTCTCTCGATGAAGCCTTTGAAAATTCGCTCGAACGTCCCGAAACGCTGCGCGACCATTTGCTGGAACAATTGAACGTTGCTTTCGATGATCCAAAAGATCGTCTAATTGGGGCAATGCTCATCGACCTCGTTGATGAGGCCGGTTATCTGCGCGAAGGCTATGATGATGTCGCAGCCAAACTCGGCACGGACGTGGAGCGTGTGGGCACGTTGCTCGCCACAATGAAAAAATTCTCCCCCGCCGGAGTCTTCGCGCGCGATTTGAAAGAATGCCTTTCGATCCAGCTGGACGAACAAAATAAGCTGGATAAGCCTATGTCGATCTTGCTCGACAACCTCAATCTTCTGGCGGGACATGATCTGGATGGGCTAGCCAAAAAATGTGATGTGAACACGCTCTATCTGCTCGATATGATCGGCGATATCAAATCACTCAATCCGAAACCCGCAGCAAAGTTCGATCATCTGGTGGTGCAGACCGCCATTCCCGATGTGCTGATGAAAAAAGCACCGAAGAATCTCGGTGGTGGCTGGCGCGTGGAATTGAACACAGAGACCTTGCCGCGCGTTCTGGTGAACAATGAATATTACACGCTTGTCTCGCAAGGCGCGAAGGGCAAGGAAGACCGTGAATATATCACCACGCAGCTTAACAATGCCAACTGGCTTGTAAGATCGCTCGATCAACGCGCACAAACCATTCTAAAAGTAGCCGCTGAAATCGTTGAACAGCAGGATGCTTTCTTTACCTTCGGAATCGAATTCTTGCGCCCATTGACGCTCAAAGACATCGCGGAAGTCATCGGTATGCATGAAAGTACCGTCAGCCGTGTAACGAATAATAAATATATCGGCACACCGCGCGGCATTTTCGAACTGAAATATTTCTTCTCTACTGCATTGGTTTCTGCGGATGGCACATCGCATTCTTCGGAATCCATCAAGGCCCGCATTAAATCGATGGTCGATGCGGAAAAAGCGGATGATATTTTATCGGATGATACGATTGTCGAAATGCTGCAAAAAGAAGGGATCGATATCGCGCGCCGCACGATTGCGAAATATCGCGATATGCTCAACATCCCGTCCAGCGTTCAACGCCGGAAACAAAAACGCTAATATCGCGCAGCAACCAACGGTTTTTTCTCGCCGATCAATTCTTCACAATTCCGCACGAAATTCTCGTTCGTATCCGTTGCATGAATTTCAAACGTGCTGCCTTTGGACAAACGCTCTTCCATCTCAGGATGGCGTTTCAAATAATCCGCCAGTTTTTCCGGAATGATATCGTCCTGTGAAATCACATCGACACCGCCTAAAATCGCCTTCACATGACTTTTTAATGCGACATAATGGGTACAACCAAGAATAACACTTTCAACACCCGCCTCTTTCATCGGCTTTAAATAATCGATCAAAACAGCATCCAGATATTTCCGACCGCCATCTTCGATCATAGGCACAAGAAGCGGACTGGCCACGGCCACCAAATTCACCTTGGGGTTTATTTTTTGCAATTCGGCTTCATAGATATTCGAATGCACCGTGCGCTGCGTGGCGAGCAAACCAATCTTATGCGCTCCGCGTTCGATCGCGACTTCTAGCGTGGGCACAACCACACCAAGAATGCGCCGCTCTGGAAATTCTCGCGCCAAAAATCCTTGCTGTAATTTTCGCAAAGCGGCCGTGCTCGCTGTGTTACAAGCCATCACGACAAGCTCGCAGCCTTGTGCGAATAAATACCGCATCGCTTTTTCCGATAAATCGTAAATAGCATCATCGGAACGGCGTCCATAAGGCAAATGCAATGTATCGCCCAGATATAAATAGTCGTACGCTGGCAGCCGTTTTCTAATTGAATCCGCAATAAAAAGTCCGCCTAGACCGGAATCGAAAACGCCTATTTTTCTTTCTTTTTTCATGTTTTTTGGCCACCGCACTTTTTTTATTAACCAACAAGGACTATACTTAATTCATACAGGAGAACAGTAGGGATTTTTGCCGTTTTAACGGCCATTTATCCGTTGTTACTTCCTTTTTTCGAAACTATCCAAAAGGTGAAGATATGCAATTAACCGTACAAGGCAAACAAATGGATCTTGGCGACGCGCTGCGATCCCATGTTTCTGACAAACTGGAGGACCTCAACACCAAATATTTCAACCGCGCCATAGACGCGACCGTCACATTCTCCCCGGAAGGGCAGGCCTTTACGAAAACCCACATATCCATACGCGTCGGCAAGGATATCATGGTTATTTCCGACGCCACGGAAAACGATCCTTACATTGCGTTCGATCAGGCCGCCGACAAGGTCGCCAAGCAATTGCGCCGTTATAAACGCAAACTGCGCGACCATCATCAAAGACTGGAAGAAACACCCGACGATCATTTCGTCACGGCGGATTACACACTGTCCCCCGAACAAAACAACGAAGGCGAACATGAAGAACATCTGGTCATTGCTGAAATGTCGACCAGCATTCAAACGATGAGCCCTTCCGAAGCCGCCATGCGTCTGGAACTGTCGGGACAGCCTGCAATGATGTTCCGGAATGCGGGGCATAAGGGATTGAACATGGTTTATATGCGCAAAGACGGCAATATCGGCTGGGTTGATCCGGACGGTAAAGCTGCGGACATCAAAAAGAAAAAATAGCCACGCCGCTTTACGCTTAAATGCTCTTCGAATAAGGTGTCTTTATGAGGCACCTTATTTTTTTGATCGCAGTTTTAGTGGCGTTGCCCGCACAGGCGCAAGACAAGAATCCGTCTACCGCCATCACGGCCATGGCTGATTATTGCCTTGCCGCAATAAAAAGCAATCAAACCCCCGCCGACTTCGCCGCTTCTAAAAATTTGCCCGAACTAGCGCAGGATCAAGCGTTGAAATTCTCCCCCGATGGTGGGCGTGTATTCGCCATTCCAGCCGCCACGGGAAATGTTGTCTTGATGACAAGTAAAACCCATCAGGGTGCGTGTAGCGTCGCCATACGCGAAACGAATGCCCCAGATTTCTGGAAGATGGTTGACAACGATCTTCAGAAAAAATTCGCGCTCAAACTTCTTCGAGAAAAAAGAATCGAGGAAGAAAAAGTCACGAAGCGTGAATATAGCGGTGATCTTGGCGGCCAGATTACATTCCTTGTCACAGGTTCCGATACGCCGCGCCCATCGGGTATGCAGGCCCTCA
>CAYYPX010000109.1:0-5250 GCA_964473655.1 uncultured Micavibrio sp. | reverse complement strand
ACCAGTTGATTTCGAAAGTCACCGACAAATCCTTGATGGGCCATGTTCTGGCGCAACGCTACCTGACCACCTCTTATAAAGTGGGTTTCAACGAATTGAAGGATTGGCTGGCCAACTATGCCGACCACCCGCAAGCCGACCGTATTGCCAAGCTGGCGAACGCCCGCACACCGTCCGGCCACAAAGGGGCCTTAACCAAAGTTTCCTACAGCGCATCTTCGATCGAAGAGCTGGAGCCGGCAGGCATGGGTGCAAAGACGTATGCATCCGATTTCAAACGTACCGATGCGCAGAACAATCAAGCGAAAGCGATGATCAAACAGGTCAAGAGCCGCATTCAACAATATGAACCGTCCGCCGCTTTGCGTTTCTTTAATGAGAGCGGCTCAACTGTATTTTTGGACAATGTTGAAAAAGACCGTATCAAAGCGGTGATCGCATCCGGTTATTTCTATGCCGGTAAAAACGCCGAAGCTTTGAAACTTTCAGGCGAAGCTTTGAAAGGCTCCAAACATTACGCGCCGATGGCGGGCTGGGTTCATGGTCTTGCACAATGGCGCGCTGGAAATTACGATGCGGCCACCCACGCTTTTGAAAGCGCGGCGTCTTCACAATATGCAACGGGTTGGATGATTGCGGCGTCTTCTTATTGGGCCGCACGTGCACATGATAAAGAGGGCCATAAACGCCGCATGAATCTGTGGCTGGAACGCGCCGCCGAATATCCACGCACATTCTATGGTTTGCTTGCCGTTCACCAATTGGGCCGCGATGCGGACTTAAACTGGGATGCGCCTGATTTGTCCGGCTCTGATGAACGTGCGATTTTGAAAACCGCCGCTGGTGAACGCGCCGAAAAACTTCTGGCCGCGGGCGAAGTCACGCTGGCCGAAGGTGAAATTCGCAGCTTGTATTTGAAAGGCAATAACGAGCGCAAGCAAGCCTTGCTGGCTTATGCTTATGATCGCCAATTGCCATCACTGACTTTGAAACTCGCGCACGCAATCGGTGAAAAAGACGGCGAAATTTCTGATGCTGCTTTGTATCCGACGATGCCATGGTCACCAAACCAAGGATACCGCATTGACCGCGCTTTGCTGCACGCTATAGCCCGTCAGGAATCGCGCTTTAACGCGCTTGCCGAAAATAAAAAGAGTGGTGCAACGGGCTTGATGCAGATCATGCCGATGACGGCCACGCATGTGACGGGTAGCGATATGTTCCTAGATCGTGAAGGCCGTGCCGTTTTGAAAACACCAGAGGTCAGTCTCGATCTCGGCCAGAAATATGTTGAAGAACTTTTGAACAATTCTCTGGTCGGTCAAGACTTGCTCTCACTCGCGATTGCTTACAATGCAGGGCCGGGCACATTGGCTCGTTGGAAATCCGAGCGCGCGGACATCACTGATCCGCTGCTATTTATTGAATCTATTCCATATGCTGAAACTCGCACCTATGTTGAACGCGTGATGACGAACTACTGGATCTACCGTATGCGCTTCGATCAAAAAGACGGCACGATGGAAGCATTGGCTGATGGCCGCTGGGCGCGTTACGCTGCCCTCGACAAAGGCGCGGTTAAATTCGCTGATGCACGTTAATACGTTGGTGTGACAGGACCAATAAGGTCCTTTTTAGTTTTTATTACAGTATCTTAATATAAGCTTCCTTCTTTCATGTGATTGACGTTCTTTCTTTGCGCGTTCAGAATCTTTGGTATGAACCGGTTTTGATTCGAAGGGGGATCGATATGAAAACACTGTCTTTTTCCATGTTACTTGCGAGTGTTTCTGCTGTGTTGATGACAACGCCTGCATTGGCGCGTGATCTCGGTGAAGGGTGGCTAGCCAAGGAGCGTTTTCAAATCCGCGCTCGCGCACTGGGTGTTGTGCCGGATGAAGATTCATCGGTGAATATCGGCGGAGAAGTGTCCGTCGGTGATGCGATCACGCCAGAGCTTGATTTAACTTATTTTATTACGCCAAATATTGCGCTCGAAGCCATTGCTGGAACTGCACAACATAAAATAACTTACACCGGTAATGTCGATGTCGGTGATACGTGGATTTTGCCGCCGACGGTTATGTTGCAATATCACTTTACACCGGATGAAACTTTCAGCCCTTATCTCGGTGCAGGCTTAAATTACTCTTGGTTTTACGGCGAAGATGAGGGAACTGGTTTTAACAATCTGGATGTCGAAGGCGGTTTTGGCTTCGCACTGCAGGCCGGAACCGACATCTGGATCAACGAGCACTGGGGACTTAACCTTGATGTGAAAAAAATCTTTCTGGATGTCGATGCTAGCACCAATCTTGGCGCAACGCGCGTGACAACGGATGTGGATCTTGACCCATGGCTTATTGGTGCAGGCGTATCATTCCGTTTCTAGGATAATAGCTTTAGGAAATCATTTTTAAGAGACGGGTCGCCCACGGCAATCGTGCGGCCTGTTTTGTCGTGATTGGTAAGGGTGAGGGGATTACCATTCCAGTCACCCATCCATCCGCCTGCGCCGGTGACGATAGGAGCCAGCGCGAGATAATCATACGGCGCGAGAAATTGTTCAATCACACAATCAAGCCCACCATTCGCCAGCAAGCCATAGGAATAACAATCACCGCCCCAGATCGTGTAAGCGCATTTTTCATCGAGCGTCTTCCACAGATCGGGCAACTGCGCAGGCGCCGTGCTCGCCACACGTGCGGATTTCAAATCGCCACAAGCCCGTGTCTTCACTGCGGCACCGTTAAACAAAGTGCGCGATCCGTCACCAACCCATCGTTCGTTTAAAATCGGCTGGTCGATCACGCCGAGAATAGGCACACCTTCTTTGCACAGCGCGATCAGCGTGCCGAATGTCGGTCGACCAATCACAAAAGACTTTGTCCCGTCGATCGGGTCCAGAACCCATGTATATCCGTTGCGGCTTTCTTTAGGGCCATATTCTTCGCCTAAAATCCCGTCATCCGGCCGCTGTGCTTCAATGATTTTCCGCAAAGTGGCTTCCACCGTTTTATCGGCAATCGTCACGGGGCTTTCATCGGCCTTTGTCTCCACATCGAAAGCTTTGCGGAAATACTGGCGGATAACGGCTCCAGATTGGTCTGCCAGATGGTTCGCCAGTGACAATTGCTCTTGCATCGCGAGGCCTTTTTGGGGATTAATGGTTATCTTACAAAAACTTATAGCCTATTGGGTCGTGTGATGAAAACGGTAAACGAAATCCGCTCGGAATTTTTGAACTTCTTCGTGGGTAAAGGACACACGGAAGTGGCCAGCTCCCCTCTGGTGCCGCAGAACGACCCAACCCTGATGTTTGCCAATTCCGGCATGGTGCAATTTAAGAACGTCTTTACCGGCGTAGAAAAACGCCCCTATACACGCGCGACAACGGCACAAAAATGCGTTCGTGCGGGCGGCAAACACAACGACCTCGATAACGTGGGTTACACCGCGCGTCACGCAACGTTTTTTGAAATGCTCGGCAATTTTTCCTTCGGCGATTATTTCAAGGAAGATGCGATTGCCTTTGCGTGGGAGCTTGTTACCAAAAATTTCGCCATGGACAAGGACAAACTCGTTGTCACCGTCCACACGTCCGATGAAGAAGCCGCAGGTATCTGGAAAAAAGTCGCAGGCTTTCATGATTCCAAAATCATCCGCATTCCGACCAACGACAATTTCTGGATGATGGGTGATACAGGGCCATGCGGCCCATGCTCCGAAATCTTTATCGATCGCGGCGATCATATTTGGGGCGGCCCTCCGGGTTCACCTGAACAAGATGGCGATCGTTTCTTGGAATTCTGGAACCTCGTTTTCATGCAATTCGAACAAGAACCGGATGGCAATGGCGGCCACATTAGAAAGCCGCTGCCAAAACCATCCATCGATACCGGCATGGGCTTGGAACGTATGGCGACGATCCTGCAAGGCGTCGATACAATCTTCGATATCGATCTGTTGCGTTCGATCATCGAAGATGTGGCCGAGCGCACTGGCGTATCACCAAATGGCGAGCAAGCCGCATCGCATCGCGTTATCGCAGACCATTTGCGTTGCTCCGCTTTCTTGCTCGCCGATGGAGTCACGCCATCTAACGAAGGCCGCGGTTACGTTCTTCGCCGCATTATGCGCCGCGGTATGCGACATGCTCACTTGCTGGGTGCGCAAGAGCCGTTGATGTACAAACTTTTCCCAACATTGCTTTCGATGATGGGCGAGGCCTATCCTGAATTAAAACGTGCGGAAAGTTTGATCGTCGATACACTGCAAAACGAAGAAACGCGCTTCAAGAAAACATTGGATCGCGGTCTCAAAATGCTCGACGACGAAACCGCAACGCTGACCAAAGGAAAAAAACTTTCCGGCGATGTTGCTTTCAAACTTTACGATACATATGGTTTCCCCGTTGACTTAACCGCTGACGCGCTCCGCGCCAAAGACCTTGAAGTCGATATGGAAGGCTTCGAAGCTGCGATGGAAAACCAAAAAGCCACCGCGCGTAAAAGCTGGGCTGGTTCCGGCGATACAGGCACGGCCAAATTATGGTTCGAAATTCTGGACAAGGTTGGACCAACAGAATTCCTCGGCTATGCCCAAACATCCGCCGAAGGAAAAGTTTTGGCGATTGTCAAAGACGGTAAAGAAGTCGATGCGCTTAAGGTCGGCGAAGAAGGTTTTATCATCGTCAACCAATCTCCGTTCTATGCCGAAAGCGGCGGTCAGGTCGGCGATACAGGTACGATGGTTACAGCCACAGGTGATACATTCACAATTGCCGATACGAAAAAACAGATTGGAAAAATCTGGGTTCATGTTGGCATCGCCAGCAAAGGCAAAATTGCCGTGGGCGACGCCGTTGAATTGCAGATCGACACGAACCGCCGCCAAGCGATCGAATCCAATCACTCTGTGACGCACCTGTTGCACGAAGCATTACGCCAAACATTAGGCGATCACATCGCACAGAAGGGATCGTTGCAGGATGAAGGCCGCACACGTTTCGACATCTCTCAACCAACGCAAATCACACAAGAACAACTCCGTGCAATCGAAGATCAGGTAAACGAGCAAATCCGTGCCAACACCGAAATCGTTACGCGCGTTCTGCCGCTCGACGAAGCCCGTGAATCCGGCGCTCGTGCCTTGTTCGGCGAGAAGTACGATGATGAAGTGCGCGTAGTCTCTATGGGAACGCCGCGCTCCGCCGGTTCCAACATTGCGTACTCTGTTGAACTTTGCGGC
>CAYYPX010000108.1:0-5442 GCA_964473655.1 uncultured Micavibrio sp. | reverse complement strand
GCGGTACTGAAAAGGTCCATTACGTTTATTCTGCTGATGGCGGACGTCTGTGGTACTTGGCGTGCCCATCTTCCGCATTGGCGTCCGCGCCAGATACTTGGTGTCCTTTGGCTGCGGCTTTGCCGGGTAACAGCGAGTTCTGGGATAAAGAAACGGTTTATCTGTATGAGCAAGAAGGTATGGCTTCGGCCCTGCGTTGGGATCCGGACACAGGCCGTATGCAGGTTTTCTTGGGCGCGACCCGTACGCTGTTGCCGCGTATGCAATCGATGGATGCCAACTTCGTGACGATCAATGCCGAATTGGCGGATGTCGTTCCGTGGAAAAACAGAATGCTGATGACCGAAAAACTTTCCCGCGCGGCGGCCATGATGCTGCTGGTCGTAGGGATCGGGGTTAATCTTCTGATCTTTTTATTCCTTATCTTCCAGTTCATTTTCACGAACACGGTTTCTCGCAGCTTGGATAAAGTAGAGGCGGAAACGCAGCGTGCATCGCAGCAATTGATGGTCAATGCTTATAACGCCCTTCAATCCGATTCCATCAAACACATGGTCCGTATTCAGGAAATGCTGGATGAGCTCTCAAAAATCAACGGAACACTGGTCAAATATAATGTCGAAGGCGGTCAGGCGACTTGGGACGTTCTGGTGCCGCCCGCTTACGGGCAGGGCGTGGGGACGATCAAAGGGCAGGTTCAGCCGGGTCTAGAGCCTGACGGCAGGGTCCGTATTCGGGGTAATAATTAGATAAAATTTTAATTAAATCAGTTTGTTGTGTAATGGCTTTTAAATCTTTGTTCGATAAAATTTTAATATAATTGGGGTTAAACAAAAACGGCTCATGGCACTGGATTTAAAAAAAATCGACTGGACCGCGATTAAGAAGATGACAGACCCGAAAGCTGCGGGTGATCTCAACGCGTTTCTAGAAAAGCTGCCTCAGAATGCAGGCCAGACGATTTTGATCGCTGCAGCCATCGCATGGGCGATGGCGGGCGCGGCCGGCCTTTACACCTCCATCCAGTTCAAACAATTGACGGAGCTGCGAGGAAAATTCAAAGAAGCCGAAGCTCTCACACCTATCGTCCCGAAAATCAATGACGTTCCCATTCCAACTGCCGAAGTCGATGCCTTCATTAAGAAGGTCAATGAAAGTTATAAGGGCCTTAACCTCACAGTGAATGGTTCTACAATCACAATCACATCGGCGCAAACCAGCGACTTTGCCAAATTCCGCGAAGCGATCGGGCATATGCAGAATGGCGGTTCCGGCTGGCGCGTGTCTCTGGAAAAATTATGCGTTGGCCGCGAATGCGGAGAATCATCCAAATTAGCGATCGCTCTAAAGGTTAATAAGGTTTCTGTGGAAAACCCGACGCCTCCGGCGGAGGCAGTGCAGTAAACACGAAGTAATACAGATAAATTAAGACGTTACATCTAAGGAGGAAATACAGATGTCTAATATACAAAACAACAAACGATCGGAAAGCGGGAACGTCCTGTTCCTTATTCTGATCGCGGTGGCGCTCTTCGCGGCACTATCTTACGTGGTCACGCAATCGACACGCTCGGGCGGTGGCTCCACGGAACGTGAAAAGAATATTTTGAGCTCCGCTCAGATGACACAATATCCAACACAACTTAGAACGGCGATCATTCGTCAGGTTCTGGGCGGCGTTGCAATTGAAAGCGTCTTGTTCAATGCTCCGGGCTCCTTCGGTGCTTCGGTTAACCTCGAAGTCTTCCATCCATCGGGCGGCGGCGCGACATTCCAACAAGCTCCTGCAGACTTGTCCGCTGGTGGCAACACACCGCTTACATGGACTTACAATGCTGAATTCGACGTACCGGGCGTTGGTCTCGATGGCGCAGGTGGTAACGATGTTATCGCTTTCTTGCCGGGTATTTCCTCCGGTATTTGCCGTCAGGTAAATGAAGAGCTTGGCATCAATGTTAGTGGATGCACTGCGGGTGCTTCATTCCCATCCGGCGTACCACAAGTCAGTACCGCAACACCAACTCTGGTAAACACCAACATGGTAACGGGCTATACATTCCCGATCACAGACCGTCCTAACCTGACGGGTCCTGCGGGCTGTACCACAGTGTTCGATCGTCAGGCATCTGGATGCTTTGCCGATACGACAGGTACACCACGTTACGTGTTCTACTCGGTATTGCTGGAACGCTAAGACTTAAACGAACGATATTTCCTCCGAAATAAGCGAACCGGCCTTTCATCAATCGATGGAAGGCCGGATTTGCGAGAAGAAAAGAAATGAACGACAAAAAGCAAAGAGAGAAGGGCGCAGCCCTTATTTATATTCTAATCGCCATCGCGCTTCTGGCCGCGCTGACGGCGACGTTCATGGGTTCATCCAGCGACCAGACGACTTCCCAAAACATCACCAAGGCTGTAACGGAGCTTGGCTCTCAAATCAACCTTATCCGCGGCGCGATCGATGAATGCGTGCTGACATATCCGGCTGGGGATAGTGCAATGCCTGCTGCTCCTGCAATGGTTGGTGGCGAGAGTCCCATAAGACCTTACCCGCTTATGACCTCAAACACGTATCTTCTTAATCCAACATCAGCAGGGGTTTATTGGCTTAAAAATATCAGATGTCCCGGCAATCCGGGTAACAGCAACAACCATGCGAGAATTTTTGGAGGGAACTCGGGTAAAAGCTTACCACCAGCGCCAAGTCTTTTCGATGAATGGAGGTATTTCAATCAAGTTGATGGTGTTTTTTTCTTCACAAGCACAGCTAAAACTGATGCCTTTCTAAAGACGGCTCTTCAGAAGCTTGAAACACAATTCTCTCGTTGTGAGGCTGAGTTTATAGATGCAACGGGGGGCGATAAAAATTTGGATTCTGTCGGTGGGTGGAAATGCACAACGGGCAGAATGTGTTTTCGCGTCTGGATGAAAACAACCGGGACGTCCTTTTACCCCGACAAAACAGGCTGTCCATAATGAATCGTAAAACCCAATCCGGCTCCGCGCTAATTTACATCCTGATCGCCATTGCATTGCTGGCCGCGCTGACGGCGGTGTTTATGACCGGAAATTCCGACACGCAAACCAGCAAACAAAGCGAAACGATGCTGGTCAAGGAACTACAATCGCAAATAGCCTTTATCCGCACTGCGATTGATGAGTGCGTTTTAAATTATCCGAATGGCGACACGACGATGCCGCAAAACCCCGTAGGTGGTCAGCCAGTAAACAGGCCTTATCCACTGCAAGCTAATAATGTTTATTTATTAAATCCTTCCTCCGCAGGCGTTAGCTTGGTCAAAGACATACGTTGCCCCGGCAATCCGGGCAACAGCAACAATCACGCCAAAATTTTTAGTGGGGCTTCTGCAAAATTTCTTCCGCCCGCTCCTAATCTTTTTACAGATTGGTGGTATTACAATGATGTCGGAGGAGTATTTTTTACAATCATAACATCTAGCACGGATGCTTATCTTAAGGCAGCCTTACAAAAGTTGGACGCACAGTATTCCAAATGTGAAACGCAATTCATCGATGCTACTTCTATGGCCAAGGTCTATGATGGCTGGGATTGTGCATTGGGAACGATGTGTTTCCGTGTATGGATTAAGCCTAACTCTGGCGCGACCTATACGGATGAAACAGGATGCCCATGATGAAGCATAAAAACCAATCCGGCTCCGCCCTTGTTTATATTCTAATCGCGATTGCGATGTTGGCACTCCTGACGGCCACTTTTATGGACTCCGCTCCGCAACAGGGGAATTCTCAAAAATCGTTTGAGCTGGTGAATGAATTAAATTCACAGATCCAATTTATTCGTTCCGCCATTCAAGAATGCGTGCTGACCTATCCGAATGGCGATACGACGATGCCACCCGCGCCTGCGTTGGTGGGGGGGCAGAATATTGTAAGGCCATATCCTCTGCAGCCTGCCAACGGCTATATGCTCAATCCCGTGTCAGCGGGACTAAATACTCTGAATTATATCAGATGCCCGGGAAATCCGGGCAATAGCAACGATCACGCCCGCATTTTCGGAGGGACGACGGGAAAATTCCCGCCCAAGCCCCCGGCCTTAATGAATCCAGCATGGATTTATTATAACGGTCCGGATGGTGTTTTTGTATTTATTGGCGGATCAAAGAAAGATGCTTACTTGAAAACGGCCTTGCAAAAGCTGGATGCGCAATTCTCCAAATGCGAAGCTGATTTTGTGGATGCTCTGACGACCGGCCCAAAGACAATTACATCGGATGGGTGGGCTGTACCAAATGGAGAAATGCTTTTCCGCGTTTGGCTGGTTATAAAACCTTCGGCTCTTTATCCGGATGAGCCAACCTGTCCGGCATCGCCGTAATCTAAAGACTTTCAATTTCCTTCTTCGCCCGCGCGAATTCAAAACCGATATGCTCGACCAGCTTGGCGAATTCGCCATTGTTTTCCGCTGCCGTCTGCAATTGCGCGGCCACTTCACCAAGATCATTCAAACACGCTGATCGCGCTGCGCCCTTTAAACTATGTGCGGCTTCCTTTAGTTCATGATAATCGCTTTTGCTACCCGCGATCTGAACGCGCTCGATCAATGGCTCCGTCATGTCGATGAACATTTTCAACATCTCGATGGAATTCTCGTCGAACGCGCCCATCTGTTGTATCATCGCATCACGGTCGATCGCCGATTTATCCGGATCATGACGTTTCACAGGCTCGGTCGGTGCCTCTGCCGTGTCCGTTTCTTTGAGTAATCCCCAGCGCACCAGCAGGCGACGGAACTGGCCCAATGATACCGGTTTCAACAAACATTCATCGAACCCGTGGTTCAGATAAACCTGACGCTGCCCCATTTGTACATCGGCGGTCAGGGAAATAACGGGGAAATGCCGTCCCAGTTTCTCATCATCTTCGCGGATGGCTTTCACCACGCCATACCCATCCAATTCCGGCATATGAAGATCGGTGATCAAAATACCATATTCACCACTGCGTACCGCATAGAGTGCTTCGCGCCCATTCTCGACGAACGTGGCGTCGACACCCAGATTGTCCAACTGGCGTTTCAACACATCGCGCACGGCAGCCGTGTCTTCGGCGATCAACAAACGTTTCGATCCACTGATTTCAATCTTTGTAATCTTCGCGGCCGCATCACGCACAGCTTCACCAAGGCCGACTCGCCCCGCAGGTTTCGTTAGATAAGATACGCCAAGCGATTGCAATGAGTGTTGCAGGCCTGCGTCATCACGCACCGTATACATCACTAATCCCATGAATGGGCGCACATCCATGATCTGGCGGATCAGATCAATACCAAGCCCATCCGGCAAGCCTTGGTCGATCACGCCGACATCGAACGGGCGGCGTTTGACCAGTTCCAACGCTTCGCGCACGGATGGCACGCTTTCAACACTCGCACCCATGGATTTCAACGAATTGACG
>CAYYPX010000107.1:3986-5478 GCA_964473655.1 uncultured Micavibrio sp. | reverse complement strand
GCAAATCAAAAGCTGACTTGTGTGACGCGGGTTCAATAAGAAATTCCACCATCTTAAATTTGTCTTCATGAATTTTGGATATTCTAGTCATTCAACCGGAGAACATTCATGAATGATTTTATCGAGGGTATGCACAAAGTAGGCGAGGCGATGTGCGCAGTCATCAGCGCACAAGTCACCAAGGCGGCACAGGCCGTCCAGCCCAAGTAGCCCTCCAAAAGGCGATTATTGTATTTCCTCCCATTAATCCTCCCCTTGCGGGAGGATTAATCTTTGTGGAACAACGGTGTATGACGCCTTGAATTTCTTGAAAAAATTGCTTTTCCAGACTATTGTCTGCCCATGCCAACCTCGCGCTATGTCGAAGTCCGCGTTTCCGAAGTTTCCGGTCAGGGAGCTTTCGCCCGCGTTGATATTGCTTCCGGAACGACGGTTTTGCCGCTGACGGGGCGCATCGTTCATCGTGCCCAGATCGACGAAAACGATTACGACCGCGCCATTTTGCAGATTGAAGAAAACCTGTTTCTCGAAGCCGAAGGCGGTCCAGACGATTACATCAACCATTCCTGCTCGCCCAATCTGGCCTTTACCGAAAACGGCAAACATTTCGTGGCGATCCGCGATATCAAGGCGGGCGATGAACTGACTTTCGATTATGCGACGTGCGAAGACGATCCGGACTGGCAATGGCCGTGCTTATGCGCATCCGATCAATGCCGCGGTATCTTAAGTGGCTTTCCATCGCTGACATTGTTGCAACAACAAAAAATTTATCCTTATTGCCGCCCGTATTTGAAAAGAAAATACGAGCACATCATGAAAAAGGCAGCCTAAGAGCTATCCTAATGAACACATCCAAACCCCGCATCGGCATTTACCCCGGAACGTTTGATCCCATCACAAAGGGGCATCTACACATCATCAAGCGCGCCAGTCGTCAAGTTGATCGGCTTATCGTCGGCGTGGCCGGCAATGCGCGCAAGAACCCGCTATTCACCCCCGAAGAGCGCATCGACATGGTCAAAAAAGATTGTGCCAATATGCCGGAGAAATACTGCGATATCGAAGTCGTCGCGTTTGACAATCTTCTAATCAATTTCGCGCGCGAGCAGGGGGCGAATGCCATTTTCCGCGGTCTTCGCGCCATTTCCGATTTCGACTATGAATTCCAGATGACGGGCATGAATGCCCGCCTTGCGCCCGATATCGACACCGTATTCTTGATGGCGGCCGACAAATGGCAATTCGTCTCGGCCTCTTTCGTGAAGGAAATTCACGCCCTCGGCGGGGACATTTCGGAGTTCGTAACGCCCGCCACATTGGAGCGTTTGAACGGCAAAAAGGCCTGAAAATCCGCGGATTTGCCGCCGGAGACGCCTTTTCGGTGGATTCCAGCCTATACGGCAAATCAAAGCTTGACGAGACGCCTTCAGATTCTTATGTTCCGAGGATTTAATCCCATCGGCAATTGATCGCTTAGCTCAGCCGGTAG
>CAYYPX010000107.1:0-3976 GCA_964473655.1 uncultured Micavibrio sp. | reverse complement strand
GGAGCGATCACCAGCCTTCGCCCTTTCAGGGCTACGGCTCGGCAGGCCGTCAAAGGCAAAATTTCATTCTAGGTATGATGGTTCAATAAATCGGGGCGAAGGCTGCCGCGCCGGAGCTTCAGCGCAGGCGGGCCAACACATGAAGTACGTTTACATTTTAAAAAGCCAATCAGAGGGCGAGCATTTTTACGTAGGAATGACTGCTGATCTCAATGAACGTCTTAAACGCCACAATGATGGACTTGTTCCTCACACTTCCAAATACTGCCCTTGGGAAATTAAGACTTACATCGTTTTTAATGATGAAGCGCAGGCTACTGCTTTTGAAAAATACCTGAAAACGGCCTCTGGACGGGCTTTTGCCAAGAAGCGCCTGTAAGCTTTGCTTGCGAAATCGGACGAATTCCTTATATCTGTAGGGTATTGGAATAGAGGAAAATTATGTCGCAAGCAGCCAAAGCAGAAACCGCCCCAACCACCACCAAAGACATGAAGGATATCGTCGCGTTGTGCAAACGCCGTGGCTTCGTGTTTCCGGCCTCAGACATTTATGGCGGGATCAACGGTTTCTGGGATTACGGCCCGCTCGGCGTAGAGCTTAAGAACAACCTGCGTGATTTGTGGTGGAAACGTATGGTGACATGCCCACCAATAGGTCCTGATGGCCATCCTGTGCAGATGGTTGGTCTTGATTCCGCAATCATTCAAAATCCCAAGGTATGGGTGGCATCCGGTCACGTGGGCGGATTTTCCGATCCGATGCGCAAATGTCCGAAATGTGGACATTTCGCCCGCGCCGATCATTTGTGGACTATTTTGCTGGAAGAATCCGAATGGGTTTCATCTTTGTTGCAAGAGTTTGAGCCGCAAACAGGAAAAATAGATACGAACCATTTGATGAAATGGGCAAAGGGCAAGGGCAAGAAGCTGGCCCCGAATTTGGCCTTGGTTAAAAATCCGGAAGTGGTTTTATCTTTCCTTGCAACGCGCATAAATGGTCAGCCGGATGCGCCGGCTAGTATACAAGAAATCATTAGCTATTTAGCAACGGAACAATTGAATGCTACGGGCCTGCAAGACCCATGCCCTAGATGCGGCGGAGCATTGCAAGGAGAGACAACATTCAATCTCTTAATGCATACATATCTGGGTGTATCTGCCACAGAAGCGGATAAAGCTTATTTGCGTGGAGAAACGGCGCAGGGAATTTTTATCAATTATAAAAATGTGCTCGATTCATCACGCGTTAAAGTTCCTTTTGGGATCGCTCAGGTTGGAAAAGCATTCCGAAACGAGGTAACGCCCCGTAACTTTGTTTTCCGTTCCCGTGAGTTTGAACAGATGGAAATGGAGTTTTTCTGCCACCCGGATGATGCCAATAAATGGTTCGATTTCTGGGTAGAGGAGCGTAAAAAATTCTGGATCGATTTAGGCCTATCGCCGGACAATCTTTTGATGCGTGAACATGACGCAGACGAATTGGTGTTCTATTCCAAACGGACGTTCGATGTCGAATATCATTTCCCGTTCAATGGCTTTGATGAGAATGGAAACAAGCAGTTTGGGGAGCTAGAAGGTATTGCATATCGTACCAATTACGATTTGACGCAGCACCAGACACATTCGGGCACGAAAATGGAATATATGGACCCCGAAGATAACACCAAGCGTTTCATTCCGCACGTGATCGAGCCAGCGGCGGGTTTGACGCGCGGCGTTCTGGCATTGCTCTGCGAAGCGTACACGCCAGACCCAAGCCGCCCATCGGGTGTCTATCTGAATTTCCATCCAAAGATCGCGCCGAAGAAAGCGGCGATCCTTCCATTGATGGCCAAAGAAGGCCATCCGGAAATAGCAGAGAAACTTTACATGGAATTGCGCGAGGAGTTTGCTGTCGATCTGGATATCAAACAGAACATCGGCAAGCGTTACGCCCGTCAGGATGAAATTGGTACGCCATTCTGTTTCACGATCGATAATGACACGGTCGCGGACAATACAGTGACAGTGCGTGAGCGCAACACGATGGCGCAGGAACGTATTTCAATCGATAAGGTTGCCGATTACCTTCGCGCAAAGATGAAAGTTTGACATGTTCGGCAAGCGCGGTATCAGCCATGATGTGGAAGAGGCCGTGCAGGGAAGAGGCGGAATAGGGGCGCGCCTGCGTCGTTATTTCTTCACCGGTATCGTTGTTACTGTGCCCATCACGATTACTCTCTGGAGCGCGTGGTGGTTCTTGAATTTCATCGATGGTGTCGTCGCCAAAATTGTTCCGGTAGAATTAAACCCGAACACTTACCTGCCGTTTGAAATTCCCGGCCTTGGCCTGATCCTGACTGTTTTCTTTTTTATGTTCATTGGCTTTCTGGCGCGGAATTTCCTAGGGCGTCTGATCATCCGCGCCTCGGAATTTATTGTTCTTCGCATGCCGATTATCAATTCGATTTACGTTGCACTCAAGCAAGTGCTGGACATGACGATTGGCGAACAATCCCGCGCCTTCAAGGAAGTGGTGTTGTTCCAGTATGGTAGCACGAATTCATGGACGATCGGGTTTGTCACAGGTATGGCTCCCCCTGAAATCCAAGTCATCGGAAAAGGTGACGAGGTTTTGAACGTCTATAGCCCCGTGACACCGACAACAGCGGGTTTCGTCGTGTTTGTTCCAAAAAAAGACGTGATCTATCTGTCGATGAGCGTTGAAGACGCGGTGAAATTGATAGCGTCCGGCGGGATTGTAACGCCTCCCGAAAAAACCACTTAACCGGCGCGGATATTGGCAATCGCCTGATCCTGTTCGAACAAATACAGCAAGGTACGTAAGGCCTGACCGCGGTCTGATTCCAGATCAGGGTCTTTGGTCAGGATCAATTTCACATCATCGCGGGCGGTGGCGAGCAATTCGCCATGGGCAGCGAGATCAGCGAGTTTGAATTCGGGTAATCCACTCTGGCGCGTGCCGAGAATTTCTCCGCCGCCGCGTAGTTCCAGATCTTTTTCGGCAATGATGAACCCGTCTTCGGTGTCCCGCATGATTTTCAGGCGTTCTTTCGCAGCGACAGATAGTTTTTCGTCATACATCAGGAAGCAGAATGATTTTTCGCCGCCGCGGCCAACACGCCCGCGAAGTTGGTGAAGCTGGGCGAGGCCAAACCGTTCTGCCTGTTCGATAATCATGATCGTGGCTTCGGGCACGTTGACGCCGACCTCGATCACCGTGGTGGCAACAAGGATTTGAAGCTTGCCGGAAGCAAAGTCCGCCATCACCGCATCTTTTTCCGTCGGTTTCATGCGACCATGGATCAGGCCGACCATATCGCCGAAATGTTCTTTTAAGATATCGTAGCGCGCTTCGGCAGCTTGGAGATCGAGCAGTTCGCTTTCTTCCACCAACGGGCAGACCCAATAAACCCGCGCGCCGGATTTTGTCTGGCGATCCACGCCCGCAATCATGTCTTCGACTTTTTCTTTCGGGATCAGCAGTGTTTCAATCGGCTTGCGGCCCGGCGGTTTTTCATCGAGGCGAGAAACTTCCATATCGCCATAGGCAGTGAGGGTGAGCGTGCGCGGGATTGGAGTTGCGGTCATAACAAGTACATCCACGCCACGATTTTTTGATTGGAGTTGAAGGCGTTGATGCACGCCGAATTTATGTTGTTCGTCCACCACGGCGAGGCCAAGATCGTTAAATTCTACAGTCTCTTGAAAAATAGCATGAGTGCCGATAACGACCTGTGCGGAACCATCGGCGATTTGCGCGAGGATTTTTTCGCGTGTTTTGCCTTTGTCACGCCCAGTGAGAACCACGTAAGAAATACCTGCGGCTTCTAGCCAAGGCGCGAAACTCAACGCGTGCTGGCGGGCGAGAATTTCCGTTGGAGCCATGATCGCGGCCTGCGCGCCACATTCGAGAACGTTCAACATCGCCATAGCGGCAACAACCGTTTTACCACTGCCGACATCACCCTGAAGT
>CAYYPX010000106.1:0-5501 GCA_964473655.1 uncultured Micavibrio sp. | reverse complement strand
AGGTAAGCTTATCGAAGCTGAGCGCATTCGCCTGTGCTATGCCGCGTCCGTGATTGTCTCGCGCGCGGGAAGGTTCGATGTTCAGATAGCGTTTCCATTGAAATCCATCGCCCTGATCGGTGATGATGGCGTAGACACCATTATCTTTGTGCGTCACAAGGGCTTCGACACGTCTGTTTTGATATTCGGTCAATGATTGACGACGCAAGACTTCCGCGCGCCATGTGCCGGATTCAACCAGATCAGTCTTTCTCTCATAACCGATATTATACGTGCCGTGCTCGATCGCGTTCAGCATAAGTTCGGATAGCCCCGGCAACACGCGGGCAGGGTCGGGGAAGCAATGCGCCATGAAGGCGGCAAGGTTTTCAGCCTCTTCGATTTTGTTAAACACGAACTTGCAGGTTTCAATCATGTTGAAGCTTGCTTTGTGTTGATGTAATTCTTCGTTGAGCGTGCGATTTTGACGCGCTTCACGGCTGGCTGCAGAAAGAACGGATTTCAAAATATCCGGATTGACCGGCTTCGTGAGGTAATAGAACACACCGGCATCGATGCCTTCTTGCATTTCTTTGGGCGCAGCGGCGCCCGTCACCATGACGATGGGAATGCGTTTGAATTCTGCATTGTCCTTGATGCGGCGAACGGCGCTAAGCCCATCCAGCACCGGCATCATGCGGTCCATCAGGATGACATCGATCTTGCCAACCATGCCATCAAGTATTTCCAAAGCCATCTGACCGTTTTCAGCCGCAACCATGTCATGGCCCAGATCTTTAATCTGTTCTTCCATGAACATACGCTCGATGCGGTCATCCTCCACCACAAGAATAGTGAGTGTCTTATCTTCCTTACGCAGGAAAGGGACGATGTTGGTTTCGGCGGGTGCATTCAACATAGTAATACCTCTTATCTTTCGCTAAAGGCGGTCTTGAGCGAGTTGTGGATTGGTTTGAGCAGATACTGCAAGATTGTTTTTTTGCCTGTGATAATTTCTGCCATTACCGTCATGCCGGGGACAACGAGATTGTTTTTGTCCTTGCCGACATAGTTTTTATCGAGCTTGATGCGGCCTTGATAGTAACGCTCGCCGCCTTCGCCATTGAACGTGGTGGCGGAGATTTGCTCCAGTTTCCCGTCCAGCAATCCGTAGCGGGCGAAATCATAACTGCTGAGTTTTACTTTTACGTTCTGTCCGGCTTTTAAATGACCGATATGTTGTGGCGGGATTTTAACCTGAACCACCAATTCATGATCCATCGGCACGATTTCCATCAGTGTATCGCCGGGTTTGACGACCGCGCCGATTGTGTTGACGGCAAGTCCCTTAACGATACCGCCCACGGGCGCGCGCACTTCCAAGCGTTTGGAGCGCTCGGCCAGTTTTTGTAAAATTTCCTCATGTTGCAGGCGTTCGGCGATAATGGCATCCAAACGCTCATTGGCTTGATCATTCTGACTAAAGCCCAGAGAGCTCAAGCGGTTGCGGTATTCGCTGATTTCGGCTTGTGCGACGGAAATACGGCTTTGGATCGAAGAAATATCACCCTTTAGATTGTTGTAGGATTGCTGGAATTCCAGAAACTTCGTGTCCGACAAATAGCCTTTGGAATGTAGTTCACTACGCTTGGAATAGAGTTGTTCTGCGATGGCAAGATTGGATCTTGCTGTTTTCAATTCGGAGCCCAATGTGCCTATCACGCGTTTTTTCTGTTCGATCTGCTCATCGATGATTTTACGCTCTTCTTGATTGTTGCTCTCCATGCTCTTGAAAAATCCCTGCTGATCTCGGACGATTTCAGGATATTCGGCTTCAAATTGAGAAAAATCAGGCTCACGCTTTTGAACGAAGGCGCGGAGTTTTTCTTCCTGTAGAAGCAGCGTTATTTTTTTATATTTGGCGCGTTCGAGATCTTCGGCAACGCCCGTTCCATCCAAAGCAAGAAGGACTTGGCCTTCTTTCACGATATCGCCTTCGGCAACATCTATTTCGGCAACGCTTCCGCCTTCCAAATGCTGAACGACCTGTTGATAACCGTTCGGGACGACTTCACCGGGGGTGCGCGCGACTTCGTTGATGTTCGTAAAGCCTGCCCAGACGCAGAAAGCGATGATGGTCACGCTGATCATCATCATGGTGGTTTTGATGATGGCAGGGTTAACGGCCTCTTCGAGCTGTACCGCTTGGGAGAGGTATCGAAGTTGGTTTTCGGATGTACGGATCATGCTGCCTCCAGAATTATATTCATCATTTGATCGGGTGTGCCGATCACCGGCATTGCTCCTCGGCGCAAGAGAACGACGGTGTCGGCCATTTTCAGGAAATCTTCGCGGTATGTGATCATCAGGCAGGTGCGTTTGCCTTTGCTACGGGCGAGATAATCACGCAAATTGCGGCCCGATTTACCGGAAAGCACGATGTTTGGAATCTCGTCGATTAGCAGGATCGGCGCGGTATGCAGATAGAGGCGCGCGAGCGACAAACGCAAGGCCAGATGGCCCGGAAGTTTGTGAATGCTGTAACGATTGACGATCGTATTGATTCCTTCGGGCAGGGTTTTTATCTCAGCATTGGCATCGGCCAGTTCCAGCGCGGCGTCGATATCTTCGCGGGAAGCAAGCGGGTTGCAAAGACGCAGATTTTCGAGGATCGAGCCTTCGAAAAAATCATATTGCTGTGGCACGTAGGCAATTTGTTTGCGAAGGGATGGGTAGTCCAACTGACGCAGATCGAACCCGTCGATCTGAATCGATCCGTGCGTTGGCTTATAAAGCCCTTTGACCAGTTTCAGAAGGCTGGACTTGCCTGAACCGTTTTCGCCGGTGATGGTTATCAGATCGCCCGCACGGGCATCGAACGTGACGTTCGAAAAGACATCATCGCCGTTTTCGTTGTATTTCAACGCAACATTGGAAAAAACGATGTTGCCCTTGATTGCGGAAAGAACGGAAGCAGATCGCGCCTTTTGTTCTTCGGTTTCAAGATCCATCAGCGAATTGACCTGAATGATGGAATGACGGATCTGTTCGATGCGTGGGATCATTGTGCAAATGCTGTAGAACGGTGTGATCACGCGCCAAACGAGGATCATAGTAGCGACAAGCGCGCCCGTGCTCATATCACCGAGCCATATCATGTGCGCGCCAAAGCCGATCGTCATGATGGCGGAGAGAACGGTGAGGGTGTTACCCAACGTTTCGCCAGCCATGCCGAGGAAATTCAGATGGAAATGCGCCATCATTTCACGGCCCGAGAGATCACGGAATTTCATATCCCAAAGATTGGTAAGGCCATAGGCACGCACACCACGAATTTTTTCTAGCGCCTCGATGGTGAATTGCTGGCGGGCGGAACTTGTTTTCGCGGCGATACGGATTGATTTCTTGACCTGTTTGTAGATTGCATAGAACAAAACCAGATAAACTGCGGCCATACCGATCGGAACCAGAACGAGCGGACCAGCGATAAACCAGATGGCAACGGCAGCGATGACAACAAACGGCAGTTCGATGATGGATAGGAACACCGAGCTGCAAAAGAAATCACGGATGGATTCAAAAGTCTTGATACGGGCGATTTGCGCGGAGACGGACGCGCGTTCGATCAGGGCAGGAGACAGACCTATCAAGTGAGCGAAGATTTCATTGCCCACGATATTATCGAGGCGGGCCGATATCCAAGAAAGTCCGCGTGATCGCACGGAACGAAGCACCATTTCGAATCCGGCGGCAATCGCCATACCGACCAGAATCATCGGTAGGACATCGACCGTTCCGGTTGCGATCACGCGGCCATAGACAAGCATAATCATCAACGGTGTGGTTAGGGATATGATGTTGATGATAAGGCCTGCCCCTAATATTTGTGCAAACGTACCCTTGAACCGTCCCATCAACGCACGGAACCAACCGTAACCGGTAGCTGCACGCGTGAATTTGGATGTAGCGGGCTTGTTTTCGTCATAGCGCTCGAAGACGAAGGCCTGCCCGCGTTGGCGGGACAGATGCGCTTTGGGGACGTAGGTCAGGGTCTGGTTTTTGAAAACCTTCACCCGTTCGCCTTCGTCTTCGATGAGGATGACAGGCGTTTCGTTGTCCTGCACGAAGAGGCAGGGGAAAAGACGCGTGTCCATTTCGTTGACCTGAACTTCCACCGCGCGCGAAAAATAACCAAGACGCGCAAGCGTGTTCAATACATCAGTGCGGGAATAGTCGGTACGGGCAAAGGGAAGTGCCTCCATGAAACGATAGGTGCGGCAGCGTGGTTCCAGTGCCAGAACCAACGCGCAAAGGCAGCTTTCCCATTCGCCCACGTTGTCGAAAGCGTGAATGCCGGATTCCTGCATGGTGTGAATCATGCGCTCAACAGGTTCTAATTTTTCGGTCGGTACATCCTTGGCTTTTTTGAACATTATAAGCGCAGCTCCTTATAGGCCATATTTTTACGTCCGAGATCTTGTCTGGGGGTTTCGTTGAGGCGGCCTTGATTAATGCTGAAATAGCGCGAGGCCTGTGAGGTGAGGTTGTGGTCATCGGAGGAAAGGATCATAGTGGCTTTGCCGATGAGGCGAGCGAGAAGATTGTAGATGAGGTTGTAGCCATCGCGATCGAGTGAGCGATCGGCGTTGTCGAAAAGAATGATGCGGGGTTTGGGGGCGAGGTTGCGAACGATGGAAATCCGTTGTTTCAAGCCCGGAGGTATTGTGTCGGATGAATTGCCGTTCAAATATGTGTCGAAGCCTGATGGAAGGCTGGCGATATCTTTATCGATTTGCAGCAGCGCTGCCATTTCTTGTACTTTGTCTTCGGCGATCTGGCCGAAGCAGGTGAGGTTGTCACGGATGGTGCCGCGGAAGATCATACCTTCGCTTTGGATATAACCGACATGGTTGATCAGCTCTTTGGATGGATAGCGCAGGATGTTTTGGCCATCGATATGGATTTCGCCTTTTGTCGGCGCGTAGATTCCCGAAACCATATCAAGAAATGCGGAAAGGGATGGCGTGTGGTCAGCCTGAATGGAAATACATTCGCCGGGTTTGAGCGCAAGATTGAGATCCTGCAAAAGCCACGGACCATAATCTCCGGCACGGAAAGAAACATTGCGAATGGTAAGCGTTCCTTCTTTGGCGGGCTGCGCGGTTTCATCCGGCATGGCGGGATGGAGCGGCATATCGAACAGGCTTTCGACCTTGCGGCGCGACAATTGGTAGTCTTGATATTTCGCCCAGAGTGCGACGGCGCGTTGCACGGGTTGCATGATACGGCCAGAGAGCAAAATGGTGGCAATAAGCGCACCAGTGGAGATCGTTCCATGCAGAACGAAGACCGCGCCCGCACCAATGACGCCAGCCACCATAAGATGGGAAAAAATGGCGGCGGTATCAAAGGTACGGGCGGAGTTTTCGGTCACCCGAAAATTGGCAACGGTGGATTCTTCTTCCAGCGCTTCGTAACGGCGGGAGAACATTTTCTCCAGACCAAAAGATTTTAAGCTGTGC
>CAYYPX010000105.1:0-5538 GCA_964473655.1 uncultured Micavibrio sp. | reverse complement strand
GCCACCGCCAACCTGCGGATCGGCCTGATCTGGTTTCGCATGAACATGATGGCGATGATCAAAAGGATGATGGAAGACCCGACCATCCAGAGCAGCACGATATAACCTGAGGAAGAGAAAATGCGGCGCTCGGGAATGACCACGCTCAACAAGCCCGATTTCAACTGAACCTGTATCTCGACCCATTTCTCGTCGCGGTCGACGCGGATATTATATGGCCGCTTGAGTTGTGCCTTGAAAGCCCTGACCAACGTGTCCGAAATAATATTTTCACGGCTTACTTCCTGAAGCCCGCCATTGTTCTTTTCAAAAACGCGGTCCAGATTGGCGCCGCCTTTGTACGTCATGGACACTTCCAGCGCATCAACGGCGGCTTTGCGAATTTCCTGCACACGCAGATTGCTGTCATCGTTTTCAAGCTGCTCGGCGATCATCGCGATCTCGCCCGCCACGGCAAAGGCCAACCGGTCGCCCATCTTTTGCCAGTGCCGATCAAAGAACATGAAGGTCGTGATGATCTGCACAAGAAACAGCGGCGTGACGAGGATAAGCAGCGAGCGCGCCATCAATGTGCGCGGCAAAAACCTTTTGATGAATTGCTTGATCGGCTTCATTTACGCAATCTCCTCTGCCCGCAGCAAATATCCTTTGCCCCGCACGGTTTGTAGATATCTAGGTATCTTGCTGTCTTCTTCTAGTTTGCGGCGAAGACGCGTCACCTGCACATCGATCGTGCGCTCACCGGCATCGACCCCGCATAGCTCGGCTAGTTCCTCGCGGCTTAAAATCACATCGGGCGTGCGCGTCAGGGCTTTAAGCAAGTTCACTTCAACATCGGTCAGACGCACAACTTCATCACCATCCACCAATTCGGGCACTTGGGGATCATAACTCCAGCGGCCGATCTGATATTTCTTGGCTTTACCCTTTTCCTGCGGGCGGCGACGCAAGATGGCTTGAAGGCGCAGAACCAACTCACGCGGGTCGAACGGTTTCGTCAGGTAATCATCCGCGCCCGATTCTAAGCCACCCACGCGGTCCTCGATTTCCCCCATGGCGGTGAGCAACAAAACCGGCACATCACTTTTCGCACGGAATTCTTTGGTGAAGCTGCGCCCATCCTGCCCCGGCATCATCACATCGACGACCAGCGCATCGAATAAACCGATCTGCAATATTTCTTTTGCGGCTGTGGCATTTTCCGCAGTGAAAGATAGAAAGCCGTGTTCGTTCAGATAACGCGAAACGAGGCTTCTGATACGGTCATCGTCATCCACCACCAGAATATGGGGAAGCGATTGTAAATCCTGCGTCTTTTGCGCGGTGGCCATGAGAATTTGTAGCAGGAAGACACCTAAAAATAAAGGTCGTTCGAGACAAGTCCGTAAAGCCTTGGCGCGAATTCTTTAATTTCCGCAAAGTTTTTGGCAAAGCCCTTACGCCAATCTGCAGCCGTTTTACCAAACCTGAATTCGGGATCGAGGGAAACAATTTTGCCATCGGGCAATATGCCCACATTCGCCGCATCTGTATCGACATCGAACACATCCGCATCATAGGTAAAGTTCGTGCCATGAGATGCAACAACAACCGTTTCCTGAAACACATCAACAATCGATCTTTCGGCTGATAATTTCGGCCTTGCGGGAAGTTTGTGCAGCGGAACGATTTCAGGAAGAATTTCGAGCCTTATTCGATCAATACTTTCATCTGCCGCGTAAGGTTGCAGAACGCTCGGGTGCACAATGCGAATGGAACGGGAAGAGTGATCTGCCTCCACCCGCAATATGCGATACCGCCCCGTGCGCTCATCTATACCGCGAAAAGCCATGGCACGACCGCCATGATCAAAAAACTCAATATCCTTTAGTCCCTGCTTACGCACCCAGTCATTGATGGCAGAGCGTGATTGCACAGATAATTCAGGCCATGCCCTGAACATTAGATTACCGGATAGGTTTGGATTGTCTTCCGTCCATTCCGCTGCGTGTTTGAAACTGTGCGTTAGATCAATTTGCGGCGGCGGATATGTTGCAAGCGGATGCCCCTCATATCTCCATCTGGTTTTCACGCGCCAGTAAGACGCCGCCTCATCCCAGACATAGGCTTCTTTCGCCTGATCCTTCAGCCACTCGATACGCTCGTTCCAATCCAACATTTATAAACGCTACTACAAGCAAAGCGGTCCATCAAGTTATAGAAAATATTGGCTGTATCTAAGATAGAAGTGATTAAAATTCTGTAAGGAACAGCAGCAATACAGTGACAACTTGAACCCCTGAAATCCCATTCAGTATTGAAGATTTCGTAAAAATGCTGGATGGTGAACAATTTGCACAAAGGGGAAAATGAGATGGATCAAGAGTATATTGATTGGAATACTCTAAAATACACACTCATTCATAATGAGTTTAAGTTACCAAGGTTCAATGAAAGAGATATTTGGTGGTGTTCTGTAGGTAAAAATGTTGGTTATGAGATTGACGGTAAAAATGATTTAGTAGAACGTCCTGTTCTTGTTATCAAAAAATATAGCAACGATATGTTTTTTGGACTGCCCTTAAGTACTAAGCAAAAAACTTATAACTCTCGATTTCCCACGTTAGTAAACGGCCAAGCTGCAGATATTATTTTGGATCAAGGCAAAACTTTTTCAGCCAGAAGACTTAATCGAAGAGAAAGAGTAATAGGATATAAGGAATACGAAGCCGTCAAAGCTGCTCTAGCTAGTATTTTAGGTCTAGAAAAAGTTACGGCCCCCGAAGGGGCCCTAGAAAAAGTTACGGCCCCCGAAGGGGCCCTAGAAAAAGTTACGGCCCCCGAAGGGGCCGTCGCGACTAATGTCGATCACTAATAATAATGTTATATAATAAACATTAATCAGAAGTCAAATTTTGTTTAATTTTACGAAAATGCTAAGTTGCTCATAATAAAGCAATAAATTAAAAGATTAATATAATAAAAGTCGTAATTAACCCATTATAATCAATATTGAAAGCAGTTAGTTACACTTAAAGCATCTAATAAAACTGAAAATTAGTTTTAGTTATTATCATTACAAATCCAAAAACATTGTCTCTAAGATAGTTCAAGTTGAGATACTATTAAAATATTCAACAGCTTGCTTTTCCGCCCCTTTTCCCGAAAAATGGGCGCAGCAAATTTAAAACGGGTGTTCTTCATGACGACAAAACCATTCAATGACCGCGACGGCTTTATCTGGATCGACGGCAAAATCGTGCCATGGCGCGAAGCGAATGTGCACGTTTTAACCCATGGCCTCCACTACGCCTCCGCCGTGTTCGAGGGAGAGCGTTGCTATTCCGGCAATATCTTCAAGGACAAAGAACATTCTGATCGCCTCATCCGCTCCGCCGAATTGATCGACATGAAAATGACGATGACATCGGAACAAATCAGCAAGGCCAAACGCGAAGTTTTGGATGCCAACAAGCTTTCCGACGCGTATCTACGGCCGCTCGCTTGGCGCGGCTCCGAACAGCTCGGCATTTCCGCGCAGGCCGCCAAAACCCATGTGATGATAGCTTGTTGGGATTGGCCCTCTTATTTTTCACCGGAAATGCGGGAAAAAGGCATTTCCCTTCAAACCGCGAAATGGAAGGCCCCGATGCCGGATACCGCGCCCGTGCAATCCAAAGCGGCTGCGCTTTATTGCACGCACACAATGGCCAAACACGTTGCCGAAGCGAATGGATACAACGATGCCGTCATGCATGATTATCGCGGCTATGTTGCCGAAGCCACCGGCGCGAATATTTTCGTGATCAAGGATGGCGCAATCAGAACCCCTATTCCAGATTGCTTCCTGAATGGCCTTACCCGCCAGACCATCATTCAATTGGCGAAAGACTTGAAATTACCGATCGAAGAAGCGCGTATCACGCCGGAAGAATTGAAGAAGGCCGATGAAATATTCCTGACCGGCACCGCCGCCGAAGTCACTGCTGTGGGTAAGATCGATGATGTAGAATTCAAGGTCGGTCCCGTCACGCGCCAATTGCGCCAGACTTACGAAGACCTCGTCCGCAGCAAGGCCAAAGCGGCCTAGACGTTAAATCTAAACAAGATGATATCGCCGTCTTTCACGACATAATCCTTGCCTTCAGAGCGATATTTTCCGGCCTCTTTCGCCGCCTGCTCGCTGCCCAACGTCACGTAATCGTCATAAGACATCACTTCCGCGCGGATAAATCCTTTTTCGAAATCGGAGTGAATAGCACCCGCCGCTTCCGGTCCTTTTGCACCTTTGCGGATTGTCCATGCGCGTGCTTCTTTCGGCCCAACGGTGAAATATGTTTGCAGGCCCAGAATATCGTAACCGGCGCGGATGATTTTGTTCAAACCCGGCTCCGTCAAACCAATCGTATCGAAGAATTCTTTCTTCTCATCTTCGGTTGAGAGCTGCGCGATCTCAGATTCAATCGCGGCGGAGATAACAACAGCTTGCGATCCTTGCGCCTTTGCCATTGCCTCGACCTTCTTGGTCCAATCGTTTCCTGTGGCCGCGTCATCTTCATTGACGTTGCAGACATACATGATCGGCTTCGATGTCATCAGTTGGAATATTTTAACGGCGCGAACTTCGTCTTCGTTTTCCGGCTTGATCGTACGGGCTGGCTTTCCGGCCTCAAGCGCTGCCTTTATTTTAACGGCGATATCCAAAAACGCTTTGGCTTCTTTATCATTGCCCTTGGCTTTTTTGGCGAGGTTGTCAGATTGTTTCGTGATGGAGTCCAGATCGGCCAGCATCAATTCCGTTTCAATGATTTCAGCATCGCGTAAGGGATCAACCGATCCTTCGACGTGCGTGATATCACCATTTTCGAAACAACGCACCACGTGCATGATGGCGTCCGTCTCGCGGATATTTGCCAAGAACTGGTTGCCAAGCCCCTCGCCCTTCGATGCCCCCTTCACCAGACCGGCGATATCGACGAATTCCAATTGCGTCTGGATGATCTTTGCGGATTTACCGATCGCCGCAATCTTATCAAGGCGCGCATCCGGCACGGCCACCAACGCCGTGTTCGGCTCGATCGTACAGAACGGATAATTCGCCGCCTGTGCCGCTTGCGTTCCCGACAAAGCATTCGACAAGGTTGATTTACCGACATTGGGAAGACCAACAATACCGCACTTAAAACCCATTTTTTATTCTCCTTTAGGTGCTGGCGACGCCGCCGCAACCTTTGTCATGTAATCTTCATTCTTACCGCCGATCAGCAGCGGCACATTTTTTGCCAGCGCGCCGATCCAATCCGGCAGCCATTGCTTTTCCGCTTTCGAAAAATCACCCAGCACATGGCCCGTTACGCGATCTTTATCACCCGGATGGCCAATACCCAATCGCACGCGCCAGTAATCTTGTGAATTCAAACACGCATCCATCGATTTCAAACCGTTGTGACCGGCGGCCCCGCCACCCTTCTTCACGCGCATTTTGCCGGCGGCTAAATCCAACTCATCATGAAACGCCACAATGCGGTTCGGCGTCACCTTGTAGAACCGCGCGACTTT
>CAYYPX010000104.1:0-5626 GCA_964473655.1 uncultured Micavibrio sp. | reverse complement strand
TGTTGACTTTATGCCTTTTTTCGATTTCTAGCATGGCGCAAAGCAAGGTTTTGGGTAGCCTCACCCTCACGAATGACACAGGCAGTGTATCGCTAGGCCCGCACACAATCATCCAAAAAGACCCGCAAGGAAAGATTACGGCACAAAGTATTCTAACGGCCGGTGCCACGAATTTAAGCGGCAAGATTTCCACACAAGATCTTCTTTATCTGGGCTTCGATGGATCGCCCGTATGGCTTTCTGTGAAAGTAACCAACGATTCTTCGCAAACGGATTGGATCCTTGATCTTGGCCGCAGATCGGAAGGACGATTGGGCCCGCTCAAATCCGTCAATGTCTATCAAATGGATTTCAACGCGGATCAAACCGTTTCGATGAAACAGATTGCGGCCGCTTCGAACAAAGGCGTCTACAAACTCAACCTTCCGCAAGGCAGTCAGAAACTTATCTTGCTGAACGTCACGCCAGCGGCCGGAACACCTTCGATCGTTCCTTTGAGTCTTTATAACGAGAACAGCTATATTCAAAACGTTCAGAACCGCGCAACGTTCAACACGGCCTATGTTTTTATGACGGCCACCATTGCGCTGTGTTTTATCGCTCTCGCTGTTGTGCGTCGAAATTACAAGCCTTTGATCTTCGGCGCCTACTTCACCCTCGTCTTTCTTGCATGGATGCTGCATGAAATGGTCGGTGCAAAAATAGGCCCCAGCGCAACGGGCACATTATTGCCGGTCATGATTCTTTGCTATTCTCTGCTGTCCATTTTCATGACGAAGATTTTTTACGGTATCGAACAAGGAAGCTTTGCCGAAAAATATGTTCTCTATGGGCTTGTGTGGCTTACAATCATTGCCAGCGTGATGTCGTATCTGTTGCCTGTCAGCAATGGCCTAACCCAGATCGCGCTTTTGTACGGTGCACCGTTTATTACAACCTTTATTCTTTGCTTGGTCTCGCTCACGCAAGCGAAGAACGATCCTGATGATCCTTATCTTTATTTCTTTGGACTTATGTTCCCGCTTGTAGGCTTGGGTCTCGTCATTGCCTGTTGCTTCCAGATTGTCCCGTTAAACACCTATACGATCACCACCGTGTGGTATTTCTTCGTTCCTCAAGGCGTCATGCTTTACATGGCTCTTCGCTACAAACTCAAAATACAGGCGAGTGACAACGCGAGCAAACAACAAAGGCCGCCGCAAGACGGTATGCTCAATCTCTCACGCCTGAAGGAAACCCGTGAAAGCGCGGACAATTTGCGTTTGATGAAGGTTTTGGAAAAAGAGCGCGAACTGCTATCTGAGCTGCGCGACAAAGATACAAGCCGCGTCGAAGAGATGAAGCGCGCGAAGGAAGAAGCCGACGAAGCCAACCGCGCCAAATCTGCCTTTTTGGCGGTTGTCAGCCACGAAATCAGAACACCGATGACGGGCGTGATGGGAATGGTCCGGCTGTTGCTTGACTCCAGCATTACAAAACAGCAGCGCGATTATGTTCTTACCATTCAAGAATCCAGCGAAGCCATGCTTTCGCTGCTCAACGACATTCTTGATTTTGAAAAAATACAGCGCGGCAAGATAGAGCTTGAAAATATCAGCTTCGACCTACAACGCCTCACCCAAGGCGTTGTGCATTTGATGTCCGGCCACGCCGCCCAAAAGCAGATAACGCTCACTGCGCGCATCGATGAGCATATACCGCGCTTTGTAAAGGGCGACCCGACAAGGCTTCGTCAGGTTCTTTTGAACCTTATGGGGAACGCCATTAAATTCACCGAAGGTGGTAGCGTTACATTAATCGTCCGCAATCTTGACCAAGGTGGCGGCGATGATATGCATGAACCCGACAAATATAATTTATATTTCGCTGTGCAGGATACGGGCATTGGCATTTCGCACGAAGCGCAGAAAAATCTATTCAATCCATTTTCACAAGCAAGCTCCTCCATTGCGCGTAAATTCGGCGGCTCGGGCCTTGGCCTTGCAATCTCCAAAGGTTTGATCGAAAATATGGGCAGCAATATCAATATCAACAGCAAGGAAGGTGAAGGATCGACCTTCTTTTTCACGTTGGAATTGCCGCGCGGCGCGCGACCAGCAACAGATAGCGCGCGTAGAGAACCAGTGGCTGAAACAACTGCTACGCGCCCACTTAAGATACTCGTCGTCGATGACAACGCCATCACACGTAAAGTTGTGATCGGATTTATCGACAATGGACAACACGCGATCAGCATTGCTGGGTCTGCCGAAGAAGCATTGCAGAAAATAGAAGAAATGACGTTCGATGTCGTATTCATGGATATCGAATTGCCGGGCATAGCAGGTAACGAGGCCACGAAAGTTTTGCGCCGTCATTCAGACCCACAAAAGGCAGCCATACCCGTTATTGCGCTCACCGGAAATACGGCGCGCGAGGAAATCGATCGTTATCTTGCCGACGGGATGAGTGCCTATCTATCGAAACCGATTGATCCAGACAGAATAAAATCCATGGTCGCGGAAATCGCCGCCAAGCCACCCAGCGGCGAGATAAAAATTCCCGCACTCGCCCATTTGCGCGAACAAACCGCTCCTTCTAAAAACGAAACCAATAGCGAAGTCTTCAATCCGGAAATGCTTCAAAGTTTGAAGAAAACGATCGGTGCGGATCAACTCAGCTCGCTTCTGGGTGATCTTGTCGATAAAACGGATGAAATCCTCAATCTGATGATTGATGCCGCAGAGCGTAAAGATTTGGCGGCATTGTCCGCCCGTGCGCATGAATTAAAAGGCATGACAGGTAATTTCGGCCTCACTGAAATCAGCATGATCGCGGGTAATGCCGAGCGCAAAGCAAAGTCCGAAGAGCTGGATGAGCTGTTGACATTGGTGCGCACGCTGCCCGACGCAAACGTGCGGGCACGCCACGCGCTCAAGCAATGGGCTTCGAGTGAATAATTAGCCTGCGATATCTTCGTCTTTGAAGAATTGTGCGATTTCTATTTTCGCGTTTTCAAGAGAATCCGATCCGTGCACGGAGTTCTCACCGATTGAAAGAGCGAACTCTTTACGGATCGTACCTTCGGCGGCTTCTTTTGGGTTTGTTGCGCCCATTACTTCACGGTTTTTAGCAACCGCGTTCTCGCCTTCCAAAACCTGAACCACAACCGGCTCAGAGATCATGAAGTCAACCAGTTCACCGTAGAAAGGACGTTCCTTGTGAACTTCGTAGAATTTCTCGGCTTGCGCGCGGCTCATCTTGATGCGGCGTTGACCGACGATGCGAAGGCCCGCTTTTTCGAATTTCGCGTTGATGGCACCGGTCAGGTTGCGGCGCGTTGCGTCCGGCTTGATGATGGAAAATGTGCGCTCGATTGCCATGGTAGAACCCTCTTAGAATCATTAATATTTAAAGTGCGATCCTTATAGCCACGCGGCCCTATGCGGGCAAGCCTTTTATGGCGGTTCCGTTGGCCGAAAAACTTATCCACAATTTGGATGCGATTATTTTTCAGAGTCTGCCACGATTCTGGCCAAATTCTTAACTTTGAAAGAATTGGACTTTTTATTCTCTTGTTCTAGCAGGATTATTTCAATATCATTTTTACGAAGCATAACAGATATGCAGATTGGGTATAGACTGTGTCGCCGAGGGGAAGCAATTATACTGGAAAACATAACTGGGACACCCCCCAGCCCCTTCAACTCGCCACTACCGCAGAATATATTGAAGCGGCCTATGAACGCCGTGAAGAATTCCGCCAAATCGTTGATAACTTCGCCAAGGCTTGCGGTATGGGCGTTGGCGTCATCGCGCCAAGTGTAAAAACACAAGACTCCGCTGATAGAAAGTTATGGGACCGCACATCCAACCATTTCGGCGAACCTCATATGATCGGCGATTATCTGAGAGCGCGTGTACTTGTCCCCGTGTCTCCTTACAACGGCGTTAATCAATTGGTTGGTGCCACCGAGCGTTTGATGGACCATTCTCGTACCGTCGGTTTTAAGGATTGCTACTTCAAACCAAATGGTGCCGGCCATCGCGTATTCATCGCACATATGGACGTAGACGGTATGCAGGCTGAATTGCAAGTATTACCGAATGATTCTGGACGAAAATCCGTGATAACGAACCTTGTCACTGAAGACATAAGAGCATATGAGCGGCATTTGAGAACTGCAGAAGAACGTTACAACGTTATCTTCGGCGATAAATCTCCTGATGCAGATACAGCCAAGGCAATTTCTAAAAAAGTTGGGCAAGCCGAAAAGAAAATCGGTCATATCAGAGAATGCCGCAAAATATTGCATGATTTTACAGCGGCCGTCATAGGCATCGATGTCCTTATGAATCCTGAAATCGCGGAAAATCATCGTGTACCCTCCGGACGTGAGGTTTTGAAAGCCGCCAAAGAAGCAGTACAGGGTTACTTCGGACGTCCACTACAAAACAGAATATATGTGCCCGTCCAACAATTGGTTGCGGGACACTGTTGATATTTTGTAATAAAATTACAAAATATCAGGAAATTCATAAATTAAACTTGGAAAAAGCCCCTTCTTGAGTTATGGTATTGGCCATAATCAAGCAAAAGAGGGTTTTGGGATGAATTGCATGACAAGTAAAGCTTGGAATTTTGTGAACGTTATCCAAAGCGGTGAAGAAGAGCAAAAACTCTTTAAAACACTCGTTGAAGCATTCGTTGGCAAAGACGGACAGCTACCCGAAGGTTTTGTGGCCCCCATGCGCGAACCTATCTTTGGAGAGAGCCTCGCCGTTGTAAGAATTGGTGCTGACAGCACGCGCACTTTTAACGCAGATGAATTGCAAACATATTTCACATCAATCGCTGGCAGCAAGGGCAAAGAGCATCAGAAGCCGGCACTGGACCAAGCAGCACGCGCGATGGGCCTTCATCTAGCAGCTTAATCAATTACAATGAGATTTTAAAAGCCGCCCAATGGGCGGCTTTTTGTTATCCTGCAATTTTCTTTTCAATGACAGTAACGGCATCATTGGCCGCGGCAGCATTCGGGCCGCCTGCCTGCGCCATATCGGGACGTCCGCCGCCACCAGAACCACCGAGAGCTTCGGAACCTGCCTTGACCAGATCAACCGCGCTGATCTTTGTGGTAAGGTCTTTCGTGACGGCCACGACGATAGAGGCCTTCCCCTCTTCCGTTGCGATCAACACCACAACGCCGGAGCCAAGTTTTTTTGTCATGTCATCGGCCATCGGCTTCAAATCTTTTGCCGGGAAACCGGGCAGGACTTTTGCGAGGAAATTTACACCCGCGATGGCTTTGACTTCGTCATCGCTTGCCGATTGCGTAGCGTTCTTGCGGCGCAGTTCGGAGATTTGTTTTTGCAGCGTTCTGTTGTGCAGAGACAAATCATCTTCGTTGTCTTTGATGGTGGCCGTGTCTTTTCCGCCCAATGATTCCAGTTCGGCGCGAAGTTTGGCAGTTTCGCCCTTGAGCTTTTCAATGCGGCCTTGCTGTTCTTGTGACTGGCCAGCCAGATAGTCATCAATGCGTGAACCCGTCAAAGCCGTGACACGGCGAACGCCCGCGGACACGGCACTTTCGCCGATGATTTTAAATTTGCCGATATCGCCCGTGCGTTTGGCATGCGTACCGCC
>CAYYPX010000103.1:0-5652 GCA_964473655.1 uncultured Micavibrio sp. | reverse complement strand
GCGATATCTCTATTTTCAATGCTGTGGAACCGTTGGTGCGCCGTCTACAGGTGATGGAGCGTATGGGGCCGGTGCAGGCCTATGATCCCGCCATGATGACGATCAAGCCTTAATAATCGCGAACGAGGATATCGTCTTTTAGAACCGGATAGATGCGTCCGGCAAAATCCGTGTAATTCATGATGATGTTTTCGGGACCTAATCCTTTTTCAAGGATGGCGACCGATGCTTTCAATCCATAGGCAAAAGGCATGACTTTGGCCGCGAGTTGCTCGTCGGCTGCAATGGCGGCGAGGACGTCTTTGTGACGGTCACCGATATACCAAATCACATCGTTGCTGCTCACGGGGTCTTTGATCTGACGCAATGCGCGGAAGAGTGGATCTGGATCGGGTTTTGACCTGACGATATCTTCGCGGAAAATTTTGGCCGCGAAATATTCGCTAAGGCCGAATTTTTCAAGAATGTCGTGGCCGTATCCTTTGCCAAGCCCGTTGCTGACGATGCCGATTGGAATATTTTCATCGCGGAACATATTGAGTAGCGTGTAAATGCCGGGGCATGGCTGAACTATTTGGTCCACTTCCTTGCGACGGAATTTATGGAGCGCGCGATGAACCAACAAATGCGGTTTTTTGATCTGGTCCAGCGTGAAATCAGGGTGAGGTTTTTTCTTATAAAACCACGCGCTGGTTTTGAACATCGCATCGTCTATTTTTTCAAGAACGCCCAACATTCGTGGGTTGATATGACGAACGGTCGTGCCATCCATGTCAAAAAGAACGATGGTGGGTTTTTGTAGCTTCATGCGTAGAGTCTAGGAATTGAGGATCGTTTTGACGATATGCTTGGCGTTCAATTGCGCCTCTTCATATTGTTTGTCGGGCGCATCGTGATCTTGAAACGTGTCGGGAAGGTGCATGGTGCGCACTTTCAATTTGCCATTGTCTAGCAATCCATCACGGACGAGGAATTCGAGAACGAATGATCCGAAGCCGCCGATAGAGCCTTCCTCGACAATGATAAGTTTCGCATGATTTTTGGCAAGGCGACGGATCAAATCTTCATCGAGTGGTTTGGCAAAACGTGCATCGGCGACTGTCACCGATGTATTTTTTTGAGCTAGCATATCTGCGGCCATCAAGGCTTCGGGTAGGCGTGTGCCGAAAGATAGAATTGCGACATCCGTGCCTTCGCGAACGATGCGACCTTTGCCGATCTCAAGAACTTTGCCAGTCTCTGGCATATCAACGCCCGAACCCTCACCGCGAGGATAGCGGAGTGCAATCGGGCCTTCGTCATATGCGGCGGCGGTTGCAACCATGTGCACAAGTTCGGCTTCGTCGCCTGCGGCCATCAATACCATGTTGGGCAAGCATCCAAGATAGGCTGTGTCGAACGAACCTGCGTGCGTTGCGCCGTCTGCGCCAACCAATCCTGCGCGGTCCATCGCAAAGCGTACCGGTAAATTCTGAAGCGCAACATCATGCACCACTTGGTCGTAGGCGCGTTGTAAGAATGTGGAATAAATCACGGCGAATGGTTTATATCCTTCGCACGCCATACCGGCCGCGAATGTAACCGCGTGTTGTTCGGCAATACCTACATCGAATGTGCGCTCGGGGAATTCATAGCCGAACATATCAAGGCCAGTGCCCGATGGCATGGCGGCGGTGATGGCGACGATCTTCTCGTCTTTTTTGGCTTCGGCGATCAGGCTTTGCGCAAAAACCTTTGTGTAGGTCGGCGCATTTGCTTTTGCCTTGAATTGATTTCCGGTGACGACATCGAATTTCGTAACGCCGTGCATTTTGTCGGCGGAGCTTTCGGCGGGCGCGTAGCCTTTACCCTTTTTGGTGATCGCGTGGATCAGCACAGGACCATCGGGGTGATTGTCGCGCATATTGGTGAGGATGGAGACGAGTTGTTCCAGATCATGTCCATCAACAGGGCCGACATAATAGAATCCCATTTCTTCGAACATCGTGCCGCCGCCAAGGGCTGCACGCGCTGTTTCTTCGGCGCGTTTCGCGGCGTTCTTGATTGGAGTGGGTAACATGTTTGCAACTTTTTTGGCTGCTTCACGCGCGCCGAGATAAGGTTTGCTGGAAACAAGGCCGGTCAGATATTTGCTCATCGCGCCGACGGGCGGGGCGATCGACATATTGTTGTCGTTCAGGATGACGATCATTTTGGATTTGAGCGTGCCGGCATTGTTCATTGCTTCATAGGCCATGCCGGCTGACATTGCGCCATCACCGATTACGGCGATGACATGATTGTTGTCTCCCGCCAAGTCACGGGCGACGGCCATGCCAAGGCCGGAGGAAATAGAGGTGGAGGAGTGCGCGGCACCGAACGGATCGTACTCGCTCTCGGAACGCTTCGTGAATCCGGATAGACCGCCGCCCATCCGCAATGTGCGGATGCGGTCACGTCGACCGGTCAGAATTTTATGCGGGTATGCTTGGTGGCCGACATCCCAGATGATTTTGTCTTTTGGTGTGTCGAAGACAGCGTGAAGCGCGACGGTCAATTCGACAACACCAAGGCCAGCACCCAGATGTCCGCCGGTGACAGACACGGCGTCGATCATTTCCAAACGCAATTCATCGGAAACTTGTTTCAGATCTTCAATGGATAAACCTTTCAAGTCGGCGGGTAGGCCGATCTGATCAAGGGCAGGCGTGCGGCTTTGGGCCGTTTGCGCTGTTTTTTCCATAGGTTGCTTCATAGGGGCCTTTTTAAACAATTCGACCGAAATTTACCATAGAAAATAGAGGTAAATAACGGGATCAGGAACGGCGTTGCAGAACGTATTTCGCCAGTTCTTCGAGCATAGTGGCGCGGCCTTCGAAAACCTTTAAATGGCGGCAGGCTTGGGCGACCAGCATTTCCGCGCGGGCCTTGGCCTGTTCCTTACCCATCGTGGATACGAAGGTAGATTTTCCGGCCTTTTCGTCCTGATTGGCGGGTTTGCCGGTCATGCCCGATGGGGCTTCGACGTCCAGAATATCGTCCGTCACTTGGAAGGCGAGGCCAAGATCATAAGCATAGTTCAACAAGGCTTTCTTATGTGCGTCGTCGGCTTTTCCGAGGATCGCTCCCGCTTCGCAAGCATAAGCCATCAGCTTTCCGGTTTTCATGCGTTGCATACGGGAGATTGTGCCGAGATCGAATTCTTCATGTTCGCCGATCAAATCAAGCATCTGTCCGCCGACCATGCCTTGCGGGCCGGATGCTTCGGCAAGTTTACGCACCAGTTCGATACGGACATGCGGATCGGCATGTGTGTCCACATCCGACAAAACTTCGAATGCGAGTGTGAGCAAAGAGTCACCGGCGAGGATGGCGGTTGCTTCGTCATAACGCACGTGCACGGTTGGCACGCCGCGGCGTAAATCCGAATTGTCCATGGCTGGAAGGTCATCGTGGATGAGTGAATAGCAGTGCACGAATTCAAGCGCGGCAGCAACGCGGCGCGCACGCGATGGATCGACGTTAAAAATCTTCGCGGATTGCATCACCATGAAAGGGCGAAGACGTTTACCGCCGGAGAGAACGCCATGGCGCATCGCTTCGTACAAACGATCTTCGGCTAAATCTGTTTGCGGCAGCAAGCGCGAGATCGTTTTGTTGACGCCGACAACGCATTCTTCGAGGGCATCTTGTAGCGCGTCTGACGCTTCTCTTGGTGATGGAGCCATGATTGTTCCTTATTCGGTTTCGAACGGCGCGGTCTTTGGCGTGCCATCGGGGGAGAGGGTGATTTTTTCGATTTTCAGGCGGGCTTCGGCCAGCTTTTTCTCGCAGTGGGTTTTAAGGGCAATTCCGCGCTCATAGGCTGTGATGGATTCCTCAAGCGCGGCCTTACCGGATTCCAGCGAGCGGACGATATCTTCCAATTCGCCCATGGCAGCTTCAAAGCTAAGTTTTTCAATGGGTTGCGCGGTTGCCACGATGCCCGAATCCTTCAAATTTTCGCTATTATGCAGGGCCGGATCATATGTCAGTTACGCCAAATGTGCAAGGCAGGGTCACGACCTTTGCAAAACATCCACGGGTTGTATCGGGGTATAATAAGTTAATACACATAATACAGCCGAAGGAGATGAAACGATGGTTCAGAACCAAAACGGACAACAGCCGCAACAGGGCCAAAACCAAGACAGCCTCGATATGTTCACATGGCGTTTGAACAAACACCATGCCGAAAAGCATACAGAAGATGTGAACCGCCAGATATTACGCCAGCAAAGCGCGGCTTAATAATTTAGGCGAGCTTTAATCCTGCCAGCGTTGCCACATGGGTGGCGACGCCATCGCGCAAAGCGTCCAAATCATATCCACCTTCCAGCACAGACACGATGCGGCCTTTCGCGTGGCGATTGGCGATGTCGCACAATTTTTCCGTCAGCCATGCGTAATCTTGCGTTTCCCAATTGAGTTGGGCGAGGGGATCGTTTTTGTGCGCGTCGAACCCTGCAGAGATCATGAGAAGATCAGGAGCGAATTTTTCAAGTGCAGGAAAAACTTTTGCTTCATACACCGCTTTCATTTTTTCCGAACCGGAATCGGGAGGTAGGGTAAAATTCTTGACGCTTTCTTCGTTGTCGTCTTCCAAGCCTGTCATCGGCCATAATGGATATTGGTGCGTTGAGATAAATAAAATCGAACCATCATGCGCGCGGGACATTGTGTCGGTGCCGTTGCCGTGATGAACGTCGAAATCAATGATCGCGACTTTTTTGAAATCGTGTTTGTCTTGCGCGTGGCGCGCGCCAATAAAAATATTGTTGAACAGGCAAAATCCCATTGATGTCGTCGGCTCTGCGTGGTGCCCCGGTGGCCGCATGGCGCAAAAGGCGCGAATTGTTTTTCCGCTTACGACATCATCAACGGCTGAACAAACCGCACCGGCGGCGGTGAGTGCCGCTTCCCATGAATCCGGAGAGACGATTGTGTCATCGTCTATACGGCGTAAACCTTCTTCGGGAATCGATGCTTTTATGCTTTCTACGTAATGAAATGGATGGGCGAGTGTGAGCCTGTCTTCGGCGGCGGGTTTGATGTCGCCATAGGATAAGTCTTGAAAAGGAGCCTGCTCCAGCCGTTCATAAATAACGCGCAATCTGTCGGGGCGTTCCGGATGGCCCGCGCCGGTATCATGGCGCAAACCGCTGTCATGCTTGTAAATCGTGGTTTTCATGCTGCCTTTTCATTTGCTTCGCTTGCCATTATTATGCCTGAACCGATCAACCTTCAACGCGTTTCTTTTATGGCATCCGGCATACATTCCACCGTCCAATCGCTCAATACCCGCTTGCATTTGCGGTGGGTGCCAAAATGGTATGAAGCGTTTTCCGATCCTGCGGGCGGGTTCTATGAGCGTCTAGGGAAAGGATTTAAACCTGTTTTCACTGGACAGCGCAGACTGGTCACGCAATGCCGCCAGCTATCGATTTATTCTGATGCGTGCGAGCGTGCAGGGAAACCGCTTTATAAAAATCTGCAAGAAAAATTCGAATTCATTCTGGCAAAATATCACGACCCGAAAACTGGCTTGTGGCGTTTTTCGTTGAACGATGCTGGAAACATCAATGATCCAACGTGTGATTTATATGCGCTAAGTTTCGTGATCTTTTCTTTTTC
>CAYYPX010000102.1:0-5812 GCA_964473655.1 uncultured Micavibrio sp. | reverse complement strand
TCCATCAAGGTAGAGAAATTTTGATTGCGTGATGGAATGGTTGTCTAGATCGTTTTCATGAATATCTTCTTGTACGCCGTAAAAAGCGGCGAAGGTGCGCTCCGCATCCGGTGTCGTCATCGCAAAAATGCGCGTAGAGCCCGCGCCTTCTTCGATGCGCGGTTTTCCGGTGTAGCGGATATTACGATCTTTCATGTCTTTTAAAAAACGTTCACCGATGGAATCTTGCGCTATGCAGCCGATGAAGGCCGCACTGCCGCCGAGCGATGATATGCAGGCCGCTGTGTTGGCCGCACAACCGCCCGGAATATATTGCGGAGAGGGTAGGGCGCTTTCGAGTGCATTTGCCGGCTCCAGTTTCAGGTAAGTGCAGATGCTTTTTTCGAATTCCCAGTCGCGCAGGAACTTATCGTCCACGCGCGCGACGATATCGATGCAGGCGTTGCCTATGCCACAAAAGTCAAACATGGGGGGACTTTAAAGGGATCAGCGCAAGCCCGCAACAAGCTTTGCAGCCTTTTTGGGATTGTTGTTTTCGTTGTGATAAGGAATATCCATGGTGCCTTGACCGATGGCGAAAACGCTAGGCTGGATGGCTGTTTCGTTAAAGCGAGTCTTTTCATCATGAAGCTCTTTACCCAGTCTGTAGAGAACATTCTGGGAGCCTTCGATCACATCGGCTAAGGTTTTTTGCTGACCGATTGTCACGGCGTATTCGAAAGTGCTGCTAAGGCCCATTTGAGCAAGAAAGCCTTTCGTAAGTCCGTGATGCATTTCAATGTTTTCTTTTGCGATTTCCGCTTTGCTCTTCATATTGATGCTAGAGCCACGAACATTTCGGTGCATATAGTCGCGGAACATGGTCATCGATGCATAAAGATATTCTTTAAAATCTTCGGGGCGTTTGATGCGCGTGGGAAGCTCACCCCAAACCTGTTTTATTTCGAATTCCCATTCATGATATTTCGCATTGTTATGCATTTTTGACCGGACCATATTGGCATCTGTGTCGTGCCAGAAATCTTCGCATATTTCAAAGACGAACATTACGTTGTCCGTTGGGTGTTTGAAGGCGACGCCGATTTCATTGCGGGAGCATTGATATATGGCACCTACGCGTAGATCATCGAATGCTACGTCATCGCATTCCGCTGGATCATTGCGGCGGCGGTATTTTTTTAAAAACGCTTCATAAGCGTGATCAAGAGGTTCGCCGACTTGCTGTTCCAGTTCCCGTTCGTAGCGGTCGGCGCAGCCGCCGATGATGTTCGCCGCGGCCATGGAGCTTTTTTCATTAAAGTCGCCTTTGCTGAAACTGCCTGTATCTGGATCCATTTCAAAGCGGTAGCGCAAGGAATAATTTTTTTTGTCCAAAAACCCACATCCCGTATCGATCAGAATGCTGTTGAGCGGGTCTTTGTCTTCATAGCATTGGCCCGGTATCATAAAGGCATTGCGGGCATTGGTGATGATCCGGCGGATATCTTGAAAACCTTCGGCATCTTGCAGGAAGATTTTTTGCTCCGGCTCACGGTTGCCTTCCGGCATCCATTTCTTCAAGCTAACAAAAATGGGCTTTACGCCCATTGTTTTAAAATAACCGGATTCTGATTTATGAGGGGCGCACGGCAACGCCTTTGGATTTTCTGGATCTATTCCGAAACCAATGACTTTTCCGTAGCTCACTTCACACCCTCATTGAGATACACATTTGCGTTATCTAATAAGCGATTCTGTTACATAGTGTCAATATAAATTATGAAAATAAAATGGGGCTGGTTTTGATCAAACCCTTGCGCTACATATGTTTTGGTTAAAATTAACAGACTCAAACACTTGTGGATAAGAAAAATGGCTGCGGGAACCTCCTATGATGTAATCGTAATCGGCGCTGGACCGGGGGGCTATGTGGCCGCCATCCGTTGCGCCCAACTTGGTATGAAGGTTGCCTGCGTGGAGAAGGAGCCCAAATTGGGCGGAACTTGCCTTCGTGTTGGTTGTATCCCTTCAAAAGCGTTGCTTCATGCCTCCGAGCGGTATGAGTCCGCAGGCCATCATTTCAAAGAGCTGGGGATCGAGATTTCGGGCCTGAAGCTGAACCTCAAGGAAATGATGGGGCATAAGGATAAGGTCGTCACCGCCAACACCAGTGGGATCGAATTCCTGTTCAAGAAAAACAAGATCAATTGGCTGAAAGGCGAAGGCAAAGTCGAAGCCAAGGGTAAGGTCTCCGTTGCTGGCACGACGTATGACACCAAGAACATCATCATCGCGACGGGATCGGACGTTGTATCGCTGCCCGGTATTATGATCGATGAAAAACAGATTGTATCAAGTACTGGTGCGCTTGCGCTCGATAAAGTGCCGGAAAGCATGATCGTTATCGGTGCCGGTGTTATCGGGCTTGAGCTTGGTTCCGTCTGGTCGCGTTTGGGTGCAAAAGTTACCGTGATCGAATATCTGGATCGCATTCTGCCGGGCATGGACAATGAAGTCGCAAAGGAAGCACAGAAAATTCTGACCAAACAAGGTTTGACCTTTAAACTCGGTGCTAAAGTAACGTCCGCAACCCCATCCAAAAAAGGCGTGGAATTGAAAGTGGAGCCTGCCGCTGGCGGTGCTGCCGAAACACTGACCGCCGATATCGTTCTGGTCGCCGTGGGCCGCAAGGCTTACACGGATGGTCTCGGTTTGAAAGAGGCTGGCGTTGCTCTCGATGAACGCGGCCGCGTGAAAACCGATGGCCATTTGAAAACCAATGTTGATGGAATTTACGCGATTGGTGATGTGATTATCGGGCCGATGCTCGCGCACAAAGCCGAAGATGAGGGGATGGTTCTTGCCGAAACGCTGGCGGGCCAAAAACCACATATCGATTACAACCTCATCCCGGGCGTTGTTTACACGCATCCCGAAATTGCAACCGTTGGTAAAACCGAAGAGCAATTAAAGGCGGACGGCGTTGCCTATAAGGTTGGTAAATTCCCGTTCATGGCCAATGGCCGTGCACGCGCGATGAATGCTACCGATGGTTTCGTCAAAATCATCGCCGATGCCAAAACGGATAAGGTTTTAGGATGTCACATTGTCGGTGCGGAAGCGGGAACGTTGATCGCAGAAGTTGTGATTGCGATGGAATTCGGCGCTTCTTCGGAAGATATCGCCCGCACGTGCCACGCGCACCCGACCTTGGAAGAAGTGACCAAGGAAGCGGCTCTCGCCGTGCATGGCCGCCCAATCCATATCTAAATCAATTTTCTTGTGATGTTATCGCAGGGTTGCTGTTCGCATCATTATGTGCGGGCAGCTTTGCGCGGGCCGTTAATGCCAGTCCGCATAGGATAATGAGCATAATAAGAGCAGGTGCAAGATTCCTCATGCCACCACGAATGATCGACGCAGGAAAAAGTTCTAGGCCCGGGGGTGGGCTTTGCGGTAAATCGCCAACATTTCTTCGGCGTTGATGTCGGTGTAGCGCTGTGTGGTGGATAGCGAGGCGTGGCCCAACAGTTCTTGGATTTCGCGTAAATTTGCGCCGTTCTGTAGCAGGTGTGTGGCAAAAGAGTGGCGGAGCGCATGCGGCGTTGCCGTTTCCGGCAATCCCAATGCGCGGCGCATATCCCGCATTGATTTTTGGGCGACGCCTTGATTTAAACGTTTTCCGTTTTTTTCACCGACAAACAAAGGGCGCGTGCCTTCCTCTTCATAAGGGCAGGATTCACGATATGTGTTGATGGCATTGATCACATCGGGCAGCACCGGCACTTGCCGTTCTTTACGTCCTTTACCCATCACGCGTAAAAATCCATCGCGCGGCAGATGAACGATATCGAGGCTCAAGGCCTCATCGATACGAAGGCCGCAGCCATAGAGTAATGTGAACAGGGCGCGATCGCGTAAGCTTACCCAATCGCCATCACCTGTTTGATTTAAAATATTAAAAGCCTGTTTTTCATGGAGAGGGCGGGGAAGCTTGCGCGGTAATTTAGGTGTGCGCACCGTTTTGATTGCGGCGTTGTGGGCTATGCCTTGTTTGTCCATCCATGACAGGAAATTTTTAACACCCGAGAGCGTGCGTGCTCGGGATGCGTTGGCGCGGCCGTTCATCGTCTGACGCGACATCCATGCGCGGAATTCGGAAAGGCCCGCACCGGAAATATCGCTGATGCCGACGGTGCGGGCTTTGTGATTGGCAAGAAAATCTACGAATTGCGACACGTCACCGATATAGGCGCGGAGAGTGTGTTTGCTGACATTCTTCTCGACCTTGAGCCATGCTTGCCAATGGCTGAGAGCTTTGGCGAGATCTGCGGCGCATTTTTCGAGAAGTTCGTCTTTCATGCCGCCATTTTGCTGTGTGAAGATTCCTTGGCCGTGAATGCAGCGAGGCGATCAACATAACCTTGCAGGAATTTTTTGGTGTCTTCGTTGGTCACGTTGCCGGCATCATCGATCAATCCTTCTTTCATCTGAAGGTATAGCTCGCCGCCCATGACCACGCGGCCATAGCATAAGAAGATGTGGCGCAAATGTTCTTGGGCGAGGGCCGTGCCAATACCGCCCGGTGATGTTCCGGCGGTGGCTACGGCCATTTCTTTCCAAATATTGCCGCCAACAGCAGGGCGTGTGCCCCAATCGATCGCGTTTTTCAAAGCTGCGGGAATGGAACGGTTATGTTCCGGCGTAACGATCAGGATGGAATCGAATTTTTTGACTTCTGCTACGAAAGCCAAAACTTCTTTTGGTTTTTCGGCTTCGAGGTCTTGGTTGTAGAGAGGTAATTTGTCGATCGCGATTTCGGTGAATTCGAATTTATCCGCGCCTAGCTTTTCCAACGCGTGGGCCAATTTTTTATTGATGGAATCTTTTCTGGTGCTTCCGATAATGACGGCGATTTTCTGTTTCATAATTTGTCTTTCAAACAATTAAGGGTGAATGATCCTTTACGATATAGCTTCGCCGGTTGGGAAATCTAGCCCAGATGCAGCCAATTGCGGAAAGCACGTTCCACCACGCGGGCGAGGAAGGCGATTTGGTCCGTGGCTTGGCCGTCATCAAACATATTCGGATCGCGGCTGCCGAAGGCCAGCACGGCCGGCGGCGTATTCATGGATATATCCACGCGGAGCAGGGCTTGAGATTGCACTAGCGTATATGCACCGCCGTAAATGACCTCGATACCAGCAATATTGGATTGAAGAAGGGAGCTTTTGTCGCCCATCCATTTGGTGATCGTGCCCGGCGGCACGACGCGAATGCCGGTCGCATGGATGTGCGGTATGTCATCGCCCGTGGATTCTACAACGAGAACGGAAATATCGGTATCCAACATCGTCGCCATATCCATGGTGATGATCTGGATGAATTCTTCGAAGCTTGCGGCCTCTAGCACGCGCAGGATCACATTTTGAATGCGCTGCTGGTTGTTCATGTTGGATCGTGCATTGTCGATCAACGTGCGGGCGGTGTTAACGACCTTTTCCTTGTCCTGTTTTAAACGCTCGATCATGAAGGATTGGAAATCCTTGACCTTTTTATCACCGTTGGTTTTTGGTGGGAGGAGGTATTCCATCGCCTGTGGATTGGATTGCAGGAATTTCGGGTTCTTTTTCAAGAACTCCAGAACTTCGGCGGCGGTGGTGTTGTGTTCCATTTCGGTCATTGTGTCAGACATGAATCATTACCTCTGGGGTCGATTCTATCATGGGGCGCGGGAGGGCTTATACCCAAAATTTTGTGAAAAGCGGCTAAAACCCCTTTGCAGACCGCCGATTTTGTGTTTCGAATTGTGAATAGCATTTGTTTCTATGTA
>CAYYPX010000101.1:0-5813 GCA_964473655.1 uncultured Micavibrio sp. | reverse complement strand
ATTTAATATGAATGCCGAAGGTGGAATCATGTGCTGTAAAGCTGGCGCGCGGCGAATGAAAGCCAGATAGCCTTATGCCCAGATTCACGGGGCGGTCAGGATATTTCTGTTGCAATTCTATGATGTGGTTTAGTTCGTCAAAGCTGTCCGCGTTTATTAGAACGCCATGTTCAACACATAAACGTAGATATTCTGTATTCTTAGGTCCGTTGGCAACTATGCGCTCCGCACTCCAATCATTCTCAAGGGCGGCCTTAAGACTGCCCGGTGAAGAAACATCTATGCCGACTTCGTGCCCTTTTGCCTCGCGTAAGAGAGCCATGGATTTACAAGGTTTGGTAACGTAATAAATACGCCCTCTTAAACGGTGCTTTTTATAGACAGATTGAAAATCTGCAATGTTACCTTCCAGATTTTGCGGAAATATTAAATTTAACGGCGAACCGTATCGATCAATCAGATCGAAGATAAAATCACGATCAGACAAACACTCACGGATCAGGTGATGAATGCGAGGACGCAAACGCGGTTGCGCCTCGTTCCATTCTTCCCGATACGTAATGCAAGCCGCTTGGTTCATCAGGCCGCCACCTTCTTATCTGTGGCTATTACCTGATCGTAATGAAAATCAGGATCGACCTGTTCCATCATGTCATAGCCATACTTGCTGCTTGCCCAGCCATCTCCGGCGCGTTTATGAAACTGATTGCCCACTTCCATGTAATGCGACCAGTCACGCGGCCCGAGGGACTTTGCAGTCTGAACCATCGTTTTCAGGTTTTGCACGCTGGCCTCATTCAGATCGCTAATCTGATAGTCTTGGCCCTTCTCAAGATTGCGGATGACGGCCAGATCGCCAAACGCACAAAGGGCTTTTTGTCCTGTCTTTTCTTCGATAAAGCCGAGATCGTCGGGTGAGGTTATCTTGTTCGCAATGATGAACAGACGAATGCCGAAAGGTTTGGCGTATTGGCTAGCCTGTTCAAAAACACCCAGTGATTTAAGCGTGGGCTCTAGCACCAAATAAACCGCATCGTAACGGCTTGCCAATCCGCTTGAGGCAAACGGGTCTGCCCCAGCGCATTTATCACCAATGACGAACTCATCCTCCTCGTCCAGCAGGTGATTCAAAAATATGCCTTCCGCACCCGTGAACTTATGATAGCAGGTCATTCCCATATCTTCGCCGTCATGGCCACCAACCGCCATAAAACGTAGATTATTCTCCCGATGGATAAAATGGGCGCTTACCGGGTCACCACCCGCCAGCGTTATAAACTGTGAACCACGGCCTGCAGGGGTAGACTCAATAAAGTGCGCCGGATTGATACGCGCATTGGTTCCGCGCACGTAATCGCGTAAGATGGATGCTTCTTGTCCGATACGCGGCAAAGATTTTACCTTAACCGGATCAAGGCCGATTGCAGACGAAAGATGTTGATTGATATCTCCATCAATCGCCAGTACCTGCTCCCCCGTTGCTACGAGATAACGAATAAAAAGAGAGGCAATGCTGGTCTTGCCGCTACCGCCTTTTCCACAAAATGCAATTCTCATCTAACAATCCTTTCTAGGGTTTTAAATTTGTGTCTTGATCAGGGATCATTCTATCGAGCAAGGGCATGAGCCCTTTTTCGGCAAGGTATGCGTGGCGGTCTTGCGGAGTTTTTAGGGGTAAAAGTTCTTTTACGAATAGGTCATGCATAGCCTCATCCTGACAAGCCAAGGCTGTAAGGGTGCTGCACTGAACGCATGAAACTCTCATATATGTTCCGCGCATAACATTATGATGATGGTCGCTTGTAAGGCCCTCGCGATCCAAATGATCGCCCCAGTGCTTATTTAATGAACGTAGTTCTTTAGTGTAATCGTCCACGCTCAGCGCATTATCCAAAGCAAGAGATAGATAAGCGGCTGCAAATGATGGGTATTGATCCATTGCACCGGAAAGAACCTGCCAGATAACGCCGCTCCGGCTTTCTTTCTCGCGCAAATTCCAGCTTCCAGCAGGAAGCGTTCCAAATTTGCGTTGATGCATAATCTCGTAAGGTCCGCGGATGTCTTCTATACGTTCAGGATCGTCTTTACGCTCGCTCGCCTTAAAAGCAATAAGCTTTAAAAGCGCATCTTTTCTTACTTCAAATGCCATTATAACCCCCCTAAAAAGAAGTGTTATAATATAACATATTCTATAATTGCAAGAGGTGTAGGCTAAATAACTCATCTTGGCCCCTCTAATGAAGGCTCGCCTGCCTTCTTTGAGGCTATATATGCATTTATTTCCGTTGTTAGCGGGTCATCACCACTACAAATTAAGATATAAACGCTAGGTGGAATGCCTTCTGCTTCTGCCGCTTCTTCTAATCTATTCCGAAGGTCTGCAGGCAATGATCTGTAGGTTTGATCGGAGCCGCTTAGCAAACTTTCTTTCATCTCTGGAGTGAGAGATTCATACCATTGCGCTTTTTCACTGCTCATATGATCATGCAATGCCATTGCTTGTGTGCCAGAAAATATTGCTAGACTTATGCCAGCCTGTACAATGAACGCGCCTATCTGTTCGCGCACTGGGCGGCAATGGCCACCAAGAAAGCGATACCATACGCCATAGGATGCTCCCAAAAATACGATCGACAAACCGGCCATGCCGCCTTGTGTCATGCCACCAAGCAATCCTGTTCCCGCAGCAAGACCGTAATGCGCCGCATGGCACGCCACACTGGAACAACTGCCCATGAGAAGACTGTTCCAGTGGCGCGACAAAAATCGGGCCTGAGTAGGTGTAATCGTCTGAGACGATGTGTTCATATTTATGCAGACGGCGCAGGTGTTATTTGCGTCCCGCGGCACATGGCGCAGCCTTGGCTATCACGTATGTGACCTGCGGCTAAATCTGCCTCAGCACTTTGGAAGACGCTGGCAAGGGAGCGTTCAAACATACCTTGCAGAACATCGCGCACTCCTTCTTGAGACGTGAAGTGTTCTACAGCAGAGCGTAGTGCTTCAAATTGCGGCTTGTGCGCTACATCGATCAAAAACAGAGGTCCGGAAGCCCATTTCTTCGTGGCATCATCATATCCGGTGAACAATTCCACCACAGCTTCGTCTAGGAACGGGCCATTTTCGGTAGGGTCCGGCTCGGCGCAGCAAGTAGACTTATAACCGCCTTGAACAATTCGATCTGGAATATTCAAAGCCTCAAGCGTGAGAGGCATAGAATTGGCGGTCACATCCATGGCGGCGCGTAAGCCAGCGATATGCGTGTTCGTATAAGCTTGGATTTCTGCTTGTGGCTTTTCAAGACCGGAGGCCGCAAAAGATTTTTTGGCTGTATCGGTTATCATGAGCGCAGGATTGAAACCATCCGTGCCATGCATTTCCGGCAAATATTGTTCCACGCGGAACAGAGCCATAGAGATTAGAGCGGTGGAGTATTTACCGGCATCGAATTCGCCAGCGTCATTTGTGGCGATTTCTCGCGCCACATCTTTGTGGAATTTACACATAGTTGAGGTCTTTCTTTGGTTGTCTGAATCAAAACGAATAAGTTTTAATCAGGCAGACGGAGGCCCTCTGGCCTCAAAAGAAAGAGAATTGGTGGAGATGATAAAACGATCATCCGTAATATCGACGAATAGTTTTTCTGGTTGTGGCTCAAGGAAGGCGAGCACGGGTGCAGGTACAAGAACCTTGCCCGAAGCTAGAACCTGATAGGCGCAAACTTCTTTTGCCGTTGTATCGTTATCATGTTCGGACGATGGTGTTTCGCTATTCGGAACCAGAATGGTTTTCTCGCCCATCCCGCTACAAATAACCATCTCCATAAAGCCGTTTTTGTTTTCCGGCATAAATCCGGCAGGAATGATGGCCTTCAAAGCAAACGCTGCCACCATCATCATAAGAATGAAGGAGGAAATTATACATTTACGTTGTTCGAAAGTACGCAGGTTCATTGCTGAAATTTATAAACCTGCCTAAGAAAACACGCAAGATGCCAATATGTTAATTTCTTGGTAGGGGCAACCTGCTGCGTACCGTTATGTGTGAAGACCTAGGGCAATAAGTCTCTACAATTAATCACAGCATAAAGTAATAAGCGCCGTATAATTTCAATTTTAATGTGTTTGCTAAGCATTGCTGTTTTTTGTCGACTATTATGAATTAATGCACCAATTTTAAAATTATGACTAATTTAACCGTCTTAAGCTTGGCTTAAGGTTCGTTTTGCAAGGTACGACCAACATAAGGAGAATCTCTTGATTACGGTCGTTGTACCCATTTTGAACGAAGCCGAAAATATTCCGCCCCTGCTGGATGAAATAGCCCAAGTAGCGAAAAATATTCCCATCAGCGAAATCATCTACGTCGATGACGGCAGCACAGATGGCAGCTTTGATATTCTTCAATCCCTGAAGACAAAATACCCAGCGTTACGCGTTATCAAGCACGGCCAGCGTAGTGGGCAATCGGCAGGACTCTGGACAGGCATTAAAGCCGCCAGCAATGAATTAATCGTCACGCTGGACGGTGATGGTCAGAACGATCCTGCGGATATTCCATTGCTTTACCACGCTTATTGCCAATACGTGGACGAAAATCCCAAAATCATGGTGGCGGGCGAGCGGAAAAAAAGAAACGATATCTGGATCAAACGCATATCATCTCGTTTTGCCAATCGTATCCGGTCTGGCCTTTTAAAAGATCGCACACGGGATACAGGCTGCTCGCTCAAGCTTTTCCGTCGCAAGGATTATCTGGCACTTCCCTATTTCGACCATATGCACCGCTTTCTCCCCGCGCTGATGCTCCGCGACCATGTACGGCTCCTTCACGTTCCCGTATCACATCGCGCTCGCACGCGCGGTATATCCAAATATGGAACACTGGACCGTCTGGCCGTAGGCATCAGTGATTTATGGGGTGTCTGGTGGCTATTGAAACGTCCTTTCGCCCATCCCGAAACTTTTGAAGACCTAAGTGAGAACACATGATTATGAACGACTTTTTTCACAATTTTTCTGCCGAAACTGTTTGGATCATCATCGGATTCGTAGGTCAAAGCTTGTTCTTCATGCGCTTTTTTGTTCAATGGCTAGCCTCTGAAAAAGCAGGTCGCAGCGTTGTACCTCATGCTTTCTGGTATTTTAGTTTGCTCGGTGGAATGACCTTGTTTGCTTATGCCGTGTGGCGCCAAGACCCAGTATTCATTCTGGGTCAAAGCACGGGGCTATTTATCTACGCTCGCAATTTGCAACTGATCAACAAACAAAAACAAACAGCAAAGATTTCGTAGTATCTCATGAAAAAAATTGACTCTCCCGTCTTCTGGGCCATTGGCGTGGTTCTGGCCTTAATGGTGACCGCTATTCTTTTTCGTCCGCTTATGCCTATCGATGAAACGCGTTATATGACGGTGGCGTGGGAAATGCGCTTGCACAACGGCTGGCTTTCGCCACTAACAATGAATTTTGAGCCTTATCACCACAAGCCACCAATGCTGTTCTGGATGATCAATGTGTTCTGGTCCATTTTAGGCGTCAGCCGCTGGGCAGGAATCATGCCTATTTGTCTATCTTCTTTGGGTGTTGTTTTCTTAACGATCCAATTGGGGAAGAAAATTTTTCCACAAGAGATGTACGACGCTCCACGAGTGGCCCTGCTTATGTTGGGAAGCGTTCCGTTCCTGATTTATAGCACGCTTATTATGTTTGATTTGACGCTAACTGTTTTTGTTTTGCTATCCTTGCTCAGCCTTTTGAATTATGCGGAACACAGGAAATTTCGCTATGTCTTTCTCATGGGTCTATTAACCG
>CAYYPX010000100.1:0-5902 GCA_964473655.1 uncultured Micavibrio sp. | reverse complement strand
GCCGATTACATGCCGGGTACAACGCCGTATCATGTTTATTTCGGAATCACGGAAACATGGGATGTGTTGGAAGAGCGTGGTGGTTCAATGTCATTGACGTCCGGTATTTCAAACACGCTTTACGGTTTTCGCCGTGCTCTGTCGCGTGCTTATAAATCGATCGCTAAGGCGTGATTTGCGCTGGACGTGAGTTGTTGTAAGACAATTGCGCATCCGTCAATTGAAACCCTAGAACGACACTGAATGATTGTCCGGAGGCTGAATCCGGCACGGGCATATTCTGGAACACGCTTTCAATCATCGATTTTTCGTTCTGGTTTGCGTCATACGAAACCGTTACCGCAAAAATTTCTTTTGAGACTACATTGCCGGTCTGGTCGGTTACCGCGATGAAGTAAGGATAGGCGAAGTTCGGTTTGTCGCTCGGTTTCTTACGAGCTTTCGGTCCTGTGCGGCCGCTCAACGATAAATCGATCTGCATGACGATGCCTCCATTTTCTACGCGGCAGGTGTTGCGCACATTCGTGATGACGACTTCGGATGTCTTGTTCGCATCCGACTGATCCGAATTGTAGAATTCCGTTAAGCGGGTGAGGTCTGGGCGCACATTCACGGATGGACAGGTGCCGTCATAAACGGGGAGTTTTTTCTTTTCTTCTTTGGGGTCTGTGATTTCGGCGACGGAATTACCGAAGGAGCTGAAGCCTTTGGATATATCACTTTTAAGCCCTTGCAACGTGGCGCAGCCCGTAAGGGTGAAGGCGAATAACAGGGCGGTCAGCGGCGCGAATTTCATGATGGAAAGGATAGGGCAAGGGGCGTGGCCGCACAAGCGGCGCTTGCGGGATTTTCCGGTGGATTTTAGAGGGTTATCGGGCTATATAACCGCTATGGAAAAACGGCCCCTTAGCATTCTTTTGTCGGCGCCCCGCGGCTTTTGCGCTGGGGTGGATCGGGCCATCCAGATTGTCGAAAAGGCCATCGAAAAATACGGTGCGCCGGTCTATGTCCGCCATGAAATCGTTCATAACAAATTCGTCGTTGATGGGCTTCGTGACAAGGGTGCTGTGTTCGTGGAAGAGCTCTCTGAAATTCCCGACGATGGGCGTCCCGTTATTTTTTCCGCGCACGGCGTTCCGAAATCCGTTCCGGCAGATGCAAAATCACGCGAGATGTTTTTCATCGATGCGACTTGTCCGTTGGTCAGCAAAGTTCACAAAGAAGCCGAAAAGCATCATGAGCTTGGCCGTCGCATTATCCTGATCGGTCACCAAGGCCACCCCGAAGTGATAGGCACGATGGGGCAGTTGCCTTCCGGTGCTGTCACACTTGTTGAAACGGTTGAGGATGTTGCGAGACTTTCCATCTCGGATGAGAGCTTGGCGTTTTGTACGCAAACGACTTTGTCTGTTGATGACACTGCCGATGTTGTTGCCGCTCTGAAACAAAAATTTCCAAATATCGTTGGGCCGGGCCGCGAAGATATTTGTTACGCCACGACCAACCGTCAGGAAGCGGTCAAAGCCATCGCGCCGCGCTGTGATGCCCTGATGGTGATTGGCGCGCCAAATTCTTCCAATTCCAACCGTTTGGTAGAGGTTGGCGTAGCGTATGGATGCGATAAAGCCATTCTGGTGCAGCGCGCCTCCGAAATCGATTGGAAATGGTTCGAGAACATTAACACTCTTGGTTTGACGGCGGGGGCATCCGCGCCGGATATCTTGATTGAAGAAGTTATCGCCGTCGCCAAAGAGCGCTTCGATGTAACTTTGGAAGAAATCGCCATCACACAAGAAAACGTTGTCTTTAATATTCCCCGTATTCTGCGCGATGCAGAAGAAAAAGCGGCTTGATCTTAACGCGTCGGTTGGTCATGCTTGCACATGGCCGTTTACACGCAAGTTTCAGCATCAGACCTTGAGCAATTCCTGTCTTCCTACGACATCGGAACGCTTGTGTCCCATGAGGGGATCAAACAAGGCGTCAGCAACACCAATTATTTTGTGACGACAACAGCTGGCCGTTATGTTCTGACGCTGTTCGAGCCGCACCGCGTACTCGAAGAAGATATCGCGCCGTTTATGGACTTTACGATCTGCCTTGAAGAGAACGGTGTGCCTTGCCCCAGAACCTTGCCTCGAAAGGATGGTTCTTTCCGTGCGGAGTTGTGCGGACGTCCGGCCGCTATTTTTTCCGTTCTCGATGGAAAAGGATTGAGCGTTGAAGATATAGATGCGGACAAGTGCCAAAAGGCGGGGGAGTTACTAGCGCAAATGCATCTGGCTGTGCGCGGCTTCGCTGGTGCGCCGTCGAACCGTTTTAGTTTGAATCGCTGGCAGCATTGGCTCGGCATTCTTGGTTCCGACATGAACAAAGTTTCGGATGGATTATTTGCGCTCGCCACGGACGAATATGATTATGTGGCGTCGCACTGGCCGCGTGCGTTGCCATCGGGCGCGATTCATGCTGATTATTTTCCGGACAATGTGTTTTTCGAAGGTGCGGATGTCACGGGTATTATCGACTTCCATTTCGTCTGTGATGATTTCTTTGCATATGATTTGGCAATCGCGCTTAATGCTTGGTCGTTCGACATAAATAATCAATTCAACCAAGGTTTTTTCGATGCTTTCTTGCGCGGGTATAATTCCTTGCGCCCCCTTACTAAGGAAGAAAAAATCGATCTGCCTGTGCTGTTGCGGGCGGCTGCTCTAAGGTTTTTGCTTTCGCGTGTGGAAGAAAAATTAAACTGGAAGCCGGATGATTTCATGAAACCGCATGATCCGATTGTTTTTGAACAACGCTTGCGCCATTTTCAATCAATCGAAAGTATAGCGGCATGAGTGTTGAGATTTTCACCGATGGTGCGTGTTCCGGCAATCCCGGCCCCGGCGGTTGGGCGGCGTTGCTGCGCTATAACGGTGTTGAAAAAGAAATCTCCGGCGGTGAATTCGATACCACGAATAACCGCATGGAAATGATGGCGGTGATCGAGGGCTTGACCGCATTGAAGAAACCCAGCACGGTAAAGCTTTATACCGACAGCCAGTATGTCCAGCGCGGGGTGACCGAATGGATGAAGGGCTGGAAGGCCAAAGGCTGGCCCACACGCATCAAGAATCAGGATTTATGGCTGCGAATCGATTCGCTTATAGCCACACATAAGGTGCAATTTATCTGGGTTCGTGGACATGACGGACACGAAGAAAACGAGCGTGTGGATAAGTTGGCAGTTGCCGCGATTCCAAAAACTTAGCAGACGTTGCTCACACGTTATACACAACCCCTCCTTGGAACTTTTAGTAATCTGTTAACGTTTACAGGCAACATTGTTGTTAACAGCAAGGAGGTTTGCCATGACGAACCAGACCACAACGATAATAGAAACGAACCTAAAATCGAACGACAACACAACCTGCAAATCGTGTAACGCCGTACAATTGCCTGTGCCACCGCTTGAAAGCGTCGAAGCCACCGAACTAGAAATTTACGCACGCTTTATGCGTCACTTAAGGCTTGTCCCCAACAGCCGCATTGAAATCAAAATCCTTTCGGCAATCCAGTTTACTTCCGACATGATGGATTTGAACGATGCTATTGTTGCCAAGACGCTGGCCGATATGGGGTTGCGTGCGCCACGCAAAGCGTTTCCCGAAGCTTATCTCGATCATGTCGATCGCAGCTTGATGCGATCGGGATGGGACATAGGTGGGCCGTGCGTGTCATCGCTTGAGGTTAAGAAACACTGGGATGCTTTGGGCGAAGATCGCTTCGCAGCCTTCCGGAAGGAATATCCGCTCGTCAGTGAACCCGTGCGGGTTTGACATCTCCTTAATGTAAGACGAATGGAGCAAAGCAACCCATGGTCATAGATGGGTTGCTTTGTCGTTAGGCTGCTAACGGATTAATCGTTATATTGCCACTTATAGCGTTCGCTATCGACCGGTTTGCCATCGGATGGTTTACCTTGGATCGGTGCGGGTTGTTGCATCGGGTCTGCGCCATCACTGCCGCTGCCGATAATACGGCCTAGCAGATCTTGGAAGCTGAACTCGGACGAAACGCTTTGGACATCGTAATAATGTTTGGGTGGTTTCGTCATCGCGGTCGTCATGATTTCGCGCCAAGCGGGAGCAGGGAGCATACCACCGGTCACGCGTCTCATGGGGGAGTTGTCGTCATTGCCTACCCATACCGCGGCGGCATAGGAATTTGTAAACCCGATAAACCATGCATCGCGGAAGTCCTGTGACGTTCCGGTTTTACCGGCGGCCATCCATGGGCCTTGCGCGGCTGCGCCCGTTCCGTATTGAACAACGGCCTGCATCATGCCGGTAAGTTGATAGATATAACCGCGGGCGACGACTTGGCGGGCCGTGCGTGCTGCCGGTTGTTCGAAAACTGTCGTGCCTTCGGCGTTCTTAATGCTCACGATGGAGAATGGCTCTACGGCCACGCCGCCGCGGCCGATGGTCGCGAACGCCGTTGTCATTTCCATCATCGGAACGCCGTTGCTTCCAAGTGCCAATGAAAGGTTAGGTTCCAGTTCAGCCATGATTCCAAGTCTGCGGGCCGTGCCGATGACTTCGGTGGGGCCGACATCTTTGATCAGGTTGTAGGCGACGGTGTTGAGCGAGCGGGTGAGAGCCTGTGTCAATGTCACTTCGCCGTAATATTCGTTGCCGTAGTTTTGCGGGCGGTAGGAGCCTTCGGTGATTGGTTCATCCATGATCGTGCTGTTTGGATTCCATCCATGTTCCAGCGCGGTCAAGTAAACGATCGGTTTAAAGGAAGAACCGGGAGAGCGCAGCGCGTGCGTGACGCGGTTATATTCGCTTAGATCGTAATCCTTGCCGCCGACCATCGCGACGATGGAACCATCAAGCCCCATGACCAATGCCGCGCCTTGCGATACTTTGTTGGCCGTGCCATTCAGCACCGCTTTGGTGATCGCTTCTTCGGCTTTTGCCTGAATGTCGCGGTCTAGTGTCGTTTGCACCGTGATGTCTTCGGTCGGCGTGCCGATGGTGGCTTCCACTTGGCCGACGATGTAATCGGTGAAATAGCGAATTGTATCGCCACTCGATGGTTTGCGCGGTGGTGAGGGCGGCAGGCTATCCAGCTTTTTAAATTCAGATTCCTTCAAATAACCGGCTTCTTCCATGGCTTTTAAAACAACGCGCGTGCGTTGTGCCGACAGGCTCGGGTTTGAGCTTGGGGAGTAGCGGGATGGTGCTTTTAGCAAGCCCGCAATCGTCGCGGCTTCGCGTATAGTGAGTTCTTTCGCCGTCTTGTTGAAATAAACTTTTGCCGCGGCATCGATACCGTAGGCGCCGGAACCAAGATAGACGCGGTTCAAATACGCGCTTAAGATTTCATCCTTCGTCAGTTTTGTTTCCAACCAGATGGCGAGCATGGCTTCTTGAATTTTACGTTTCAATGTACGTTCACGGGACAAGAACAGGTTTTTCGCAAGCTGTTGCGTGATGGTTGATCCGCCTTGAACGAAACCACCGCGGATCATGTTCACGCCGAAAGCGCGCATAATACCGATCGGGTCGAGGCCGTAGTGATAATAGAAACGTCTGTCTTCTGTCGCGAGGATTGCTTGGCTGATGTGTGGTGGAAGATCTTTTACCGAAATCGTCTCACCCTTGATATCGCCGTAACGATCGACGATCGTGCCATCGTTGGCCAGAATGGTGATGGTCGGGCGGCGTTCGAAAATCATCTGCTCGGTGATGTCGGGCAGTTCGCGCGCGAACCACGCCAGCATCAAGCCGACGAATAGGGCGACCCACAGGCATCCCACAAAAACCCATTTAAAGCTGCCTGTCAGAAATCGACTCATTCCGCCGGTGTCCTTGCTCTTTTTCTTCGTTGTTTTCTTTTTGTTGCTTTT
>CAYYPX010000099.1:0-5983 GCA_964473655.1 uncultured Micavibrio sp. | reverse complement strand
GCAATATAGAAGTTGGAAACCGACAGTTTATCGTACTTGATCCAGATGGTTATATGCTTCGCTTTGCGCAAGATTTAGGCGACAGGCCCTATAATCCTTAATCCACCCCAGAGACGAGAAAATCGGCGTAATTAATGCCTGAATTGCGGCGGCGGTGGTGGTGGCGTAAACCCGCCATGCCCGAAAAGTAGGTTGGCTGCTTTAAGTGACAGCCTCACAGCACCAAAAAAACTCTCCGCGCCTTCATTGTTCAGGTCGTCGGATACAATCGTATAATAATGCGAGCCGCTTTCCGTTAAAGCAATGTAGGCTCGATTGTTTAAAAATTTTGAATCATCATAAGAGAGCGTAAAATTTTTCAGATCGGTATGAGGATGTACTTTTATCAATGAAATTTGCTGCGGCTCATACAATCCACGCATAAAACCGAACGCCACATACATAGGCACTCTAATTTTTTGTGACGGATCTTCGTCTTCCTTTTTGTAATAATCAATAATGCCTTCTTCTGCACATTCGGAAAGAAAGCTTTCTATTTTTGCCACCACATCTTTCATCACTGGAAAATTTTTATAATCTTCCGCAGCGTGCCTAAAAGCTTCTTGTGAATTCATTTCAATGGAATTGTTCATGATTTTACATATGGCAATCAACGATATCTGTCAAGATTTCAATAGGTTAACTTTTACTGATCCACACGCCCCACACCCCCGTATAAACCACAAGAACACCATAAAAACCGCCTGAAATCAGGGGCTTAAAAAGGGTGTTCCGGCTCTGGCATTCGAGGCGTTTTGTGCTATATAAACACATCAAACGCCGCGAAGGTGCGGCCTTAGGAATGGTGAGGGAATGCTGCCCTGCGCGGGTTTCCTCCGTAAATTTGCTAACGAAGAAAGGTACTAAAATGGGCAAAGTAATTGGAATTGATTTGGGTACGACGAACTCCTGTATCGCCGTGATGGACGGCAAGGAATCGCGTATCATAGAAAACGCCGAAGGTGCGCGCACGACACCCTCGATGGTGGCTTTCAGCAAAGACGGTGAACGTCTGGTGGGCCAGCCTGCAAAACGTCAGGCCGTCACGAATCCTGAAAACACACTCTACGCGATCAAACGTCTGATCGGCCGTCGCTTCGACGATGCCGAAGTACAGAAAATGATCAAGACAGCTCCGTTCAAAATCATCAAATCGAGCGGCGGCGATGCATGGGTAGAAATCGATGGCGAACAAAAATCGCCGGCGCAAATCTCCGCAATGATCCTTCAGAAAATGAAAGAGACAGCGGAAAGCTTCCTCGGCGAAAAAGTCGATCAGGCTGTTATTACCGTCCCTGCTTACTTCAACGACAGCCAACGTCAGGCAACCAAAGATGCCGGTAAAATCGCAGGCCTCGAAGTTTTGCGTATCATCAACGAGCCAACGGCAGCAGCCCTCGCCTACGGCCTAGATAAAAAAGCAGCCGGCACAATCGTTGTCTACGATTTGGGCGGCGGTACGTTCGACGTTTCTGTTCTCGAAATCGGCGATGGCGTGTTCGAAGTGAAATCCACCAACGGTGATACGTTCCTTGGCGGTGAAGATTTCGATGATCGCATCATCCACTTCCTCGCGGATGAATTCAAAAAAGAGCAAGGCATCGACCTGCGTAACGACAAACTTGCTCTGCAACGTTTGAAGGAAGCAGCCGAAAAAGCGAAGATTGAATTGTCTTCTTCACAATCGACCGATGTAAACCTGCCCTTTATCACGGCGGATGCATCCGGCCCGAAACACTTAAACGTGAAAATGACTCGCGCGAAGCTGGAAAGCCTCGTCGATGACCTGATCAAAAAAACAACAGGTCCTCTGAAAGCCGCGTTGAAAGATGCTGGCGTAAAAGCATCTGATATCGATGATGTCGTTCTCGTCGGCGGTATGACCCGCATGCCGAAAATCATCGAGACGGTGAAGGAATTTTTCGGCAAGGAACCACACAAAGGCGTGAACCCTGACGAAGTCGTCGCCGATGGCGCGGCGATTCAGGGCGGCGTTTTGCAGGGCGACGTCAAAGACGTTCTCCTTCTCGACGTAACACCTCTATCCTTGGGTATCGAAACGCTCGGCGGCGTGTTCACACGTCTGATCGATCGCAACACAACGATCCCGACGAAAAAATCACAAGTGTTCTCCACGGCGGAAGACAATCAATCGGCCGTGACCATCCGCGTGTTCCAAGGCGAGCGTGAAATGGCGGCAGACAACAAACTGCTGGGTCAGTTTGACCTTGTCGGAATTCCATCCGCTCCTCGCGGCGTGCCACAAGTCGAAGTCACATTTGACATCGACGCCAACGGTATCGTCCACGTCACGGCAAAAGACAAAGCCACCGGCAAGGAACAGCAGATCCGTATCCAAGCCAGCGGTGGGCTATCCGATGCCGACATCGAGAAAATGGTGAAAGACGCCGAAGCGAATGCAGATTCCGATAAGAAAAAGCGTGAGCTGATCGACGCCAAGAACCAAGGTGAATCGATGATCCACCAGGCCGAGAAATCGATCAAGGAACTGGGCACGCAAGTCTCCGATGGCGACAAGAAAGCCGCCGAAGATGCGATAGCTGAACTTCGTACTGCTTTAGACAGCGAAGACAAAGCGGCGATCGAGGCAAAAACAAATGCCCTGATGCAGGCGTCGATGAAGATCGGTGAAATGGCCTATCGCAAGGCGCAAGAAGAGCAAGCCGGAACGCCTGACAATGCTGGCGGCGGCGAAGCTCCGAAAGGCTCGGCGAGCGGTGAAGACGTTATCGATGCGGATTATACCGAAGTCGATGATGACAAAAACACCAAACACTAACCGCTGTTTGTCATTCTGATGAGCGAAGCGAAGAAGAATCTCGATTGAGATCTTTCGCTTCGCTCAAGATGACACTAAGATGGGGACATAATGGCGGACGATTACTACAAAACATTGGGCGTAGACAAAAAGGCCTCGGCGGAAGACCTGAAAAAGGCCTACCGCAAGCTCGCCATGCAATATCACCCCGACAAAAACAAAGACGACAAAACAGCCGAAGCCAAATTCAAAGAAATCAACGAAGCCTACGACATCTTGAAAGATGATCAAAAACGCGCGGCCTATGATCAATTCGGCAAAGGCGCGTTCGAAGGCGGACGCAGTGCCGGCGGCGGCTTTGGTGGATTTGGCGGCGGCGGTTTCGGTGGCGCTGGTTCCTTCTCCGATATTTTCGAAGACATGTTCGGCGATATGATGGGCGGACGCGCAGGCCGATCCCCGAGCAGCGCACGCGGATCAGATCTTCAATACGCGATGGATATTTCCTTGGAGGATGCATTCAAGGGCAAAGAAGCCACAATCAAAATTCCGGTGAACGATACATGCGATAAATGCAACGGCTCCGGCTCTGAAAATTCCAAAGGTGCCGAAAGCTGCCCCACTTGCCATGGCTCTGGCCGTATGCGTATGCAACAAGGATTTTTCACGATCGAGCGCACCTGCTCCACCTGTAACGGTGCCGGTAATGTGATTAAAGACCCTTGCAAAAAATGTGCGGGCGCGGGTCGCGTGCGTAAAGAAAAAACACTTAAAGTGCAAATCCCCAAAGGCATCGATAGCGGCCGCCGCATCCGTTTGGCTGGCGAAGGCGAAGCCGGTATGCGCGGCGCGGCATCAGGCGATCTTTATGTGCTCGTGACCATCAAGCCACACAAACTTTTCCGCCGCGATGGTGCAAATTTATATTGTCGCGTGCCGATCCCTATGATGACGGCAACATTGGGAGGCGATATCGAAGTCGCCTCGATAGATGGCTCCCGCAACAACGTGAAAATTCCACCCGGCACACAAACCGGACAACAATTCCGCCTGAAATCCAAAGGCATGAACATCATGCGCTCGGAATCGTTCGGCGATCTCTACATTGAAATCTTCGTCGAAACACCAGTGAATCTGAACGGCAAACAAAAAGACCTGTTCAAGAAACTGGCCGATGATCTAGGCAGCGACAAAGGCGGCCATTCACCGGAATCCTCTTCCTTCATGTCGAAAATGAAGGACCTCTGGACGGATTTGAAGAATTGACGCCAATGGCGTCATCGCGAGGCGCAGCCGCGGCGATCCAGACAAATAAGAATTAAAAGCTTTATATCTGGATTGCTTCGCTACGCTCGCAATGACGATAATTCATCTTTGATCAATGATTTTTATGCGTTAAAATGCTTTATGATCTGGAACAAATCCTACACACTCGAAGACCTCAATAATTTCCGCGGCGTTCATAAGGATAACGTGAACAAAGTGCTCGATATCGTCTTCACCGAAATCGGCGATGACTATGTGAAGGGCACCATGCCGGTCGATCACCGCACAATTCAACCTTTCGGATTGCTTCATGGCGGCTCAAGCTGCGTGCTTGCCGAAACATTGGGAAGTGTCGCCGCGTGGATGTGCATCGACAATGAAAAACAAATGGCGGTCGGCCTTGAAATTCACGCGCACCATCTCCGCCCCGTCACATCGGGCAAAGTCACCGCCATCTGCAAACCGCTTCATCGCGGCCGCACCATGCATTTGTGGCAGATCGACACTTACACCGACGAAGGAAAAATGAACTGCACGGTTCGCCTTTCTGTCGCGATCCGCGATAAAAACGCGGCTTGACATTTTATGAATTAATTCCTATAATATTGGATGAATATTCCCCCAAACGCATATCGCGCAACGCCCTTTCATGCCTATTCGTCATCCCGAGTGAAGCCGAGAGATCTGGTTTTTGAGATTCCTCCGTTCCGCTTCGTTTCAGCCGGAATAACAGCCTACAAACGCAAAAAATCATCAAACGAACTAAGCGATTCCAGATTCTGGCAAATAAAAAGCCCGAAAAACTTTTTTTTCGGGGAACGAACTAGACAAAAGTTAACAATGCGCCCGAAATTTTTTCATTTAAGATGGTGGCCATGAAAATAGGAATCGCGGGACACTCGGGGCGCGTCGGGCAATTGCTGGTAAAAGAATTGCAATCCGGCGCATGGAAAAATTTGGAACTGGCGGGCGGAAGCAGCCGCGATGTAAAAACATCGGGCGACTACCCCGTCTATTTCGATCTCAACGAATTATTCGCCAATGTGGATTGCGTAATCGATTTCACCAAACCAGAAGGCACGATGAATGCGCTGACCGCCGCACAAAAAACCGGCAAAGCGTTGATCATTGGTACGACAGGATTAAACGCGGAACAGGAATTCAAAATCCGCGAAGCCTCCACGAAATGCCCCATCGTTTATTCCGCGAATATGAGTATCGGTGTGAATTTACTGCTAGCACTTGTCGAACAGGCTGCATCTAAACTCGGCCCTGCATGGGACATCGAAATTTTTGAATCGCACCACAAAAATAAAATCGATGCACCATCCGGCACAGCCCTCGCGCTAGGTAAAGCCGCACAGGCAGGCCGCAAAGGTGGAAGCCTCGTCACGGAACGCGACGGCGCGCGTATCGAAAGCGATATCGGCTTTGCCGTATCGCGCGGCGGCGATGTCGTTGGCGAACATATGGTGACATTCTATGGAATGGGGGAGCGGATCGAGCTCGGCCACAAAGCGTTCGATCGCTCATTGTTCGCAAAAGGTGCGCTTCAAGCCGCACAGTGGCTCTGTGGAAAACCTGCAGGCTTATACACAATGCGTGATGTGCTCGGTCTTTAGCGATGACCAAAGAAAAGGTCCACGAATTTTTCAAACGTCTTCACACCATCAATCCCGAACCCAAGGGTGAACTGGAATGGACCAACCCCTTCACGCTTTTGGTCGCCGTTGCCTTATCGGCGCAGGCCACAGATAAAAGCGTCAACCTCGCCACGCCGAAATTGTTTGCGCTCGCGGACACGCCGGAAAAAATGGTGAAACTCGGCGAAACAAAAATTCGCGAATGCATCAAAACGATCGGCCTCTTTCGCAACAAAGCAAAGAACGCAATCGCCAC
>CAYYPX010000098.1:0-6093 GCA_964473655.1 uncultured Micavibrio sp. | reverse complement strand
TTGCCGAACACCATGGCCTGCACAGTCACCGCCGTGCCCCATTCTTCGGGAATGTCGTGGATTTTGCGATACGTCACCGCACGCGCCGATTGCCATGATTTGAAAACCGCACCGATAGCACCCCAGACCTGCTCATTCACATCTTGCGGGAAATCACGCCCCAGCTCGCGCTTTACCATATCCTTGTATTTCGCGACGACTTTCTTCCAACCGTCGGCCGTAATGGCCGTATCTTCCGTTACATCGACATCGCGCTTGTGCTGTTCCAGAATATCTTCGAAATCATGGTGCTCCAGTTCCAGCACGACATTGCCATACATCTGAATAAAGCGACGATAGGAATCCCATGCGAAACGCTCATCACCTGATTTTGTCGCCAACCCCAAAACCGTCTCATCGTTCAGTCCAAGATTGAGAACCGTATCCATCATTCCCGGCATCGATACACGCGCACCCGAACGCACGGAAACCAACAATGGGTTTTTGGCATCACCGAATTTCGTAGAAACATCTTTTTCGATGAATGAGATTGCATCCACCACCTGCTTTTTTAATTCCGCAGGATAGGATTCATCATGTTCGTAAAAATAAGTGCAGACTTCGGTGGTGATCGTAAAACCAGCGGGCACTGGAAGACCGAGCGAGCACATCTCAAAAAGGTTTGCACCCTTACCGCCGAGCAAATTTTTCATGCCCACGCCGGATTGTTTTGTTCCCTTCACAAAAGGATAAACCCATTGAGTCATTTTATTGCCCTTTTCCGGTTTTATGTTGCGTAAAGAATAGCGATTTTTGGCACAAAAATATACGAACAAAATTGCTTTTGACGCGTTATCCAAATCTTAAGAAGTTGGGCGTATCAACGCCATCCCTAAACAAAAAAAAACGAACAATAAACGGTGTGTAAATTATGAAAGTAGAAGACCTTTTCGCGTCCGCGCGGGAAGCGGTGTTGGGGAACCCGCCATCCTGTGCGATCGCAATGATTGGATATAATATGTCGAGTAATTATTTTGGAAATTTGATCGAAGAGGCCGAATCCGTCCTCCAGAACATTAAGATGCCGAGGGACAGTCTGCCGCTATACCTCGATCAAGCATTTCAGTTTTCATCTTACGGGATGTTTCGGCAATTTCCAAAGGAAGCACAAAATATCATCATTTCCGCCACGGATAATTTTCGTGCGCGGTATGAGCCGCTTTTGAAACGGCTGGAAACTATATCGCCTTCAGCAGCATAAGCGACATATTGTCGTCGATAGGATAGGATGCATTGGCGCGAACGCCCTCACGGTCGTACGTCACGCCATTGCCATCCGGAATATATCCCATTTTGGCATAAAGAATTTGCGCAGGGCCATAATCTTTGGTGAGGCCGACGCTAATTCCTATCGTGTCATGCTTCTTGTCACGCGCAACATCTTCACAGCGTGTGATAAGCGCTGTAGCAATCCCGCGTCGACGAAAAGCAGGAATGACATTGATATCTTGAATTTCGGGAATGCCTAGACGACGATAAAGGCTGTAACGCGGTTTCCAGTTCAGCAAACAAAATCCTGCCGCGTGCCGTTCGGTTTCAGCAACCAGAACGGTGCATTCCTGTTCGAACGCGTGTTCGAAATATCCATCGTCATTTTTATCGATGGATTTATAAAGCCCATAGAGCTTTGGTATATCCGACTGCGTTGCTTCACGAATTGAAATCATGGCTCAAACCTACTCAATCGCCGCGCCATCGCGCAAGATGGCATCTGCGGCAGTCGTATAACCACCATTTTCTTGATGTAAAATAATGCCTGCATGCAATCTGGCGGACGTTTTACGGTCTTTGATGGCGCGGATAATCACGCGCTTGGCTTCTTGCCCTATTTTTGGATACAAAGGCATGATTTCAATCGCACCGAATTTGCGGCCCAATCCTTGGATGATCTTATCCACCATATCGGCGCGGTGGATCATGGTGAACGATCCGCTTGATTTCAAATTACGAAATCCCGCATCGATCCAATCCTGCAATTCAACATCACTACCATCATGTCCTAATGCGGTTGCACGCTCGGACGATGGCGATGGGGTATAACTCCCCGCTTCTAAATATGGTGGATTGCAAATCACATGATCAAAACGCACATCAACATGATAATCACGAATATCGGCGCAAATAAATTCCGCACGGTCCTTCATATCATTCAATGGAATGTTTTGATTTGCAAGATCAGCATGACTTTGTTGAATTTCAATGCCTGTCACACGGCTTTCTGGCACGCGCCACAACAAACAAAACGATGCGCCGCCAACACCGGCACCAAGATCAAGAACGCGCTCACCTTTTCGCGCAAGACACGCTGCCGCAACAAAAACGGAATCCAGCGAGGTACGAAAACCATTCTCGGCCTGATAAAGTCGGACCTTATGGTCCAGAACATGGATTTCCGTCTTGTTTTCTGCCATAAAACGCTTGCCGAGGGCTCCTTGCTGGTCTAAGTCAAACCTATGACAGCGTTCACGGCCCAAAACAACGAAAAAACGACCAGAAACCCGCTAGACCGGCTCCATTCCATGCTCGAAATCGACATGGATAAGGTCAACGAGATGATCTTGGCCCGTATGGACTCCCCTGTTCCGATGATTCCGCAATTGGCGGGCTATCTGATCGCCGCCGGCGGCAAACGTATCCGCCCCTTGATGACCCTCGCCGCAACCGCACTTTATCACGGCAACATGATCCGCGCCCATCGCCTCGCAACGGCCGTTGAATTCATCCACTCCGCCACACTTTTACACGATGATGTTGTCGATGACAGCGACGAACGTCGCGGACAAAAATCCGCAAACATCGTGTTCGGCAACGAAGCCAGCGTTTTGGTCGGCGACTTTTTATTTTCACGCGCCTTTCAATTGATGGTCGAAGATGGAAATTTAGAAGTACTTCGTATTCTCTCCGATGCCTCCGCCATTATCGCACAAGGCGAAGTGCTGCAACTCGCGGCGCAAGGCGATCTGACCACATCGATGGATACTTATCTCGAAGTAATCAAAGGCAAGACAGCATCCTTATTCGCGGCAGCCTGCGAAGTCGGCCCATTGATCGCAGGCAAAGATAAATACGCAGCGCAAACCATGGCCGAATACGGCATGAATTTGGGTATCGCCTTCCAGATCGCAGATGACGTACTGGATTACAGCGCGAAACGTGAAAAACTCGGCAAAGCCGTCGGCGATGATTTCCGTGAAGGAAAAATGACTGCACCTGTCATTCTTGCCCTGCAATCGGCGAATGATGAAGAACGCGCATTCTGGCAACGCACGATGGCAGAAAAAAAGCAGGACGATAGCGATTTGATCCGCGCCCAATCAATCCTGAGCCGCCATGGCGCGCTTGATAAGGGCTTGAAACTCGCGCGCGACTACGCCCAAAAAGCGCGTGAGGCTTTGGCCGAAGGGCCGGATTCCCCTTTCCGCGCCACGCTGGATGATCTCGCCATTTATGCTGTTGAGCGCGAATACTAAATGACAAAAGAAATCACTATCCGGCCCGCCAATCACGATGATAACAAGGCTATACGCTCGCTTCTCAAACAGCTCGGATATGATTTAACGTCCGAACAAATCACCGAGAAAATCGATTATTACCATACGGCGAAAGCCCATTATGCTTTCGTCGCCGATATGGATGGCAAAGCTGTCGGCTTCATGACAATCCACATCATCGAATGGTTTCACCGCCCCGATTTTGCTGCACGTTTGAGTGCAATCGTCATCGATGAAAAATCACGTGGCGGCGGTATAGGCCGTGCATTGATGGATAAAGCCGAAAATATTGCGCGTGAATCCGGCTGCGTCTTCATCGAACTAACCAGCAGCCTGCAAAGAAAAGAAGACGGAACGCATGACTTTTATCATTCTATCGGGTACGAGCCCGTGGACTCCAGCCTCTATTTCCGCAAAAAATTATCTTAATTTACGCAAACAGCGATAGAACGCTGTTGTTTCGCGACATCGCCATCATCGCTACACCCAACTGCTGCATGGTTTGAAGAGCTAGGAAATTTGCGCCCTCTTCGTTCAGATCAGCATCCGTCAAATCAGACGCGCCAGCTTTGTGTGTGTTGATCGTACTTTGCGTGAAATCCTGTCTTATCTGAATGACATTCAGATCTACTGCCAAGGTCCTCGCAAAACCGCGCAGTTTGTTTCTCGCCTCGCGAACCTGATCAAGCTCCGCCTGCACCGAAGAAATGCTGTTGAAATTATTCGGATTAAGGCCAAGTCCCGCGTATGTCGCATCGATACCCTTGCTCACCAACTTGCTTGTGCGCGTCTCGTTGAAATAAGTCGTCATTTCTTCGCCTTTGAGCAAATTGATCCCGCGATAATTTGCGTCGATCGCAATCCCGTCCAGTTGATTGATGATTTTCGCATAAGCATCGCTGTATTTGGCCAGATTATCTTCGGCTGTTTGTTTTGGCCCTTCACGCAAAACAATATTGCGATAACTCGTAATGCCCAACGGAAGCGAGGCCGTATCGTCATCCGCCACAAAATTGATGTAACTGAAACTACCCGTAAAGAACAAACCAACGGGAATTTCAATCTCCTCCCAATTGCCGATATCCGTGTAATCATAGGTCGGGAATGGCGCAGCGTACGTAATGCCGGATGTTTGCGTGCCGTAAATCCAGAAACGGTTATTGTCATTCCCAAAGTTTTGATCGTTGTCAAAACCGATTGTCGCAATTTCTGGTATGACGGGTGATCTGAATTCAAAAACCAAAACCGTATCCGGCGTGATGGTGTAATTGAACGCCTTGCGTCGCCAGAAATTTCCGGAGAAGGTGACTTCATTGCCGCCGCTCGTCGTGATCGTGCCCGATGCCGGAACATCCTGCCCTACCACATAGGTGGTCAGGTCCGCCGCACTGGCAAATGTCACCAACCTTTCATTCGTGGCCAATCCCGGCGCGGTATCCAATTCACCCGCGTTAAACCGGTCGATCAGATCCTGCAGATAGCTCTCCGCCTGATCGAGGATACTCAATTCGGCTTTTATTCCATGGTCCGCAACCTGAATGGCCTTGATGCTCTGCCCGATCCCGTCCAGCAGGCGGGTCAGGTCCTCGGCGCGGCTACGCAAGGCCCGCGATAGGAAGAAACTGTTGGGATTGTCGAGAGCACTAGATACTTTTTGCCCAGTCGCAAGGCGCAAAGATACGCCGTCAAGTTGCCTTGCCGTTTTTTGTAGAGCCAGCAGACGCGCCCGCTGGGACGCGCCTAGAATGTTTCCTACATCGTCAACCACTGGAATCCTTCCGTGGGGTTAAGCAGTACTCGGGGGGATTCCGTGCAAAGCCGGTGCCAGCGGAAAGATGGATTTATGGGAAGAACGGAGATGGGTATAAAAAAGCCCCGCAACACGTGCGGGGCTTTATCGTTTCTGTTGGAATGAAACGAACTACGCCGCGACTTTCATCGCGTCGGATGATTTAAGGATTTTCTCGGCGAGCTTTTGCTCTTCTTTATTCTCAACGGTCACGGCAAGCAAAATGCCGCCGCCTTTTACATCGCTTTCATAGATCTTGGCTTCGTGTTCAGGAACACCGAGGCCAACGAGTGCGCCGATCAAACCACCGGCCAGACCGCCTGCACCCAACCCTGCCAGCGTCGCCGCAACAGGCCCAATAGCAACCAATGCCAAACCAGCGGACGGTATGACGGATGCAGAGATCAGAAGTGCCGTGATAGCACCGAATGCTCCGCCCGCTTCTGCGCCTGTTGCTTCATACGATTGTGATTTTGTCTTTTCTTCGATGGTGAATGATGATCCGCGTGTTGTATCGGTTATCAAAAGACTAATGTCGTCTTGAAAAAAACCACCGTCGATCAAACGCGCAACAGCATCTTCCGCCGCCACACGTGTCTTGAACGTCGCTGTAACATGATTTGTCATGATATGACTCCTTGCAAATGTGTGAATATCTGCAAGTACCAACAAATGATGATAAAGGTAGTTCCGCTTATTCTACGCGCATTGTGCGAGTGTTTGTCGCGGTGCCGGCAGACCATTGTCCACGGTCAACTGCGTCGCGGTAATCGC
>CAYYPX010000097.1:2711-6115 GCA_964473655.1 uncultured Micavibrio sp. | reverse complement strand
GTTTACGACGTCCTCTTCCCCTTCTAAGACAGAAAGTCTTAGATCATTCAGGACGATTGGGGTTGAGGCGTCGTAAAACACCCCAAAAGGAAAGCCGGTACAGGATGTACCGGCTTTTTATAATTCCAACGATCGATAAAAATTAGTCGTCGCGATGTGTTTTTTCCATTTTCTCGTGACGCTCTTGCGCTTCGAGAGAGAGTGTCGCAACAGGACGCGCTTCGAGACGCGGAACACCGATTGGCTCTCCCGTCTCTTCACAAAAACCATACTCGCCTTGATCGATGCGCATGATGGCTTCGTTGATTTTTGAAATCAGCTTGCGTTCACGGTCGCGTGTGCGTAGCTCCAGCGCGTGATCGGTTTCAGCGGATGCGCGGTCTGCCAGATCAGGCTGTTGCAATTCTGTTTCTTGCAACGTGTGGTGGATCGTGTCCGAAGATTCACGGATCAATTCCGAACGCCACGAAATCAGTTTCAGGCGGAAATATTCCAACATGATGGGGTTCATATACCCCTTCTTGTCCTTGTTCGGATTATAGTCGGTCGGAACGATTACACTTTTTTCTGTTGGCATTAAAATCCCCTTGGGTGGCCACATTGAACTTCGTAAAAAGCGTTGAGAATATAGGGACTTGGCCCACACATGGCAAGGCGGATTCCGGCAAAAAGGGGTTAATGTGCAGAGGCTTCCATAGCCTTGCGGGCTTTGGCGATTTCGATCTGGGCGCGAAGGTCGATTTCATCGAGGATCGCCGTCAGTTTTGGGTCGTTGATCCGCTCGCGGTGGGCGGCTACAACATCCGCAATATCAATAACTTGGCCCAAAGTCATGTTTCCGGTGAGGATGCCAAGACGTAAACGGTCCAGCTCTTTCAAAATATCTTCGCCGCGGGCGTGCATCCGGCGGCGTGCTGCCCGTTCGGTTGGGCTTTCAGCCGCTTGAACAGCCAGAAGAGAGTCTACCCGCGCGATCGATTTGGTCGCTGCTGCCGGCGCGCTTTCTTTTGGTGCATGGGCGATGAAATCTTCAAAACTGCCATCACCATCTACCTTGCCGCTCTTTTTTGGAACCGCTGGTGCCGGATGTTTTTGATGGGCCTTCGATCTTCATGGGAGTAATACCTTTGTGCTTGTATTTCCTCCATTATACCCCCATCCGATGGCGCAAAATAAGAGGCAAAATTTGCCGCCCTCGGTGAATCAGGGAATTTTTGCCCGCCCCTGTTCGAAACTGCCTCTCACCAAAACCCAACCGATTGATTTCAATTGATAAATCCATCCCCACCCTGTGGCATGAAGTTCGCAAGATATTGATCGGACTATAACAGGGTGCAAAAGATATTATGTTTAGTAAGAAGCTGAAAAACCTCATAACCGACATAGCCGCCGCCGCCGCTCTGGTGGGTTTCAGTCTTTTTGTCGCCTTCATCATTGGCGCACGCCCTGCCGATGCAAAGACAACCCGCATCAAGGACATCGTGAATTTTGAATCCGTGCGCGAAAACCAATTGCTTGGTTACGGCTTGGTAGTCGGCTTGAACGGTACGGGAGATTCTTTGAACAACTCCCCTTTCACCGAACAATCGCTGATCGCTATGTTGGAACGTCTTGGTGTCAACGTTCGTGACCAAAACCTCAACACTGGAAACGTTGCGGCTGTTATGGTGACGGCAACGTTGCCTCCTTTCAAAAACCAAGGCGCGAAAATCGACGTGAACATTTCCGCACTTGGCGATGCGAAGAGCCTGCAAGGTGGGACATTGCTCGTTACACCTTTGATGGCGGCCGATGGTGAAGTTTACGCTGTTGCACAAGGCTCGGTGAACGTCGCCGGTTTTGCGGCAGGCGGCCAAGCAACGCAAGTCACACAAAATATTCCAACCGCTGCGCGCATCCCTGAAGGCGCGATCGTAGAGCGAGAAATTGATTTCCGTTTGGAAGATTTGGATGAAGTTCGCCTTGCTCTGCGCAACCCTGACTTCACAACATCTCGCCGCATCGCACAGGCTGTCAATGGATTTACCGCAGCCAATGTCGCTACGGCCGAAAACTCCGCCAGCGTGGTGATCAAGCGCCCTAATATGTATGCAGGATCTATTGTCGATTTGATCACGGACATCGAACAGTTGCCGGTAGAACCAGATCAAATCGCACGCGTTGTGATTGACGAGCGTTCCGGCGTTATTGTCATGGGCTCTGATGTAAAAATCAGCACGGTTGCCATCGCGCAAGCGAACCTGACAATCCGTATTACCGAAACACCGCAAGTGAGCCAACCGAACCCGTTTTCTGAACAAGGCGATACAGTTGTCGTTCCCCGTACGGACCTTGAAATCAACGAAAGTCCCGATGCGAAACTCGCCGTCGTTGAAACAGGCGTAACGTTGGAAGACCTCGTCACAGGCTTGAACCGTCTTGGCGTTCCGCCACGCGACGTCATCACTATCTTGCAGGCGATCAAATCTTCCGGCGCGCTCCAAGCTGAAATAACGACGATGTAAGGAAAGATAAGATCATGAAACTTTCCCCACTCGAATTGAACCCCGCCCTTCTCGCCCAAGCGAACAAGCCCGACATTGATATGGCGCGCATCGAAGAAACCGCGCGCGATTTTGAAGCGATGTTCATCACTGAAATGCTCCGCCCGATGTTCGAAGGTATCGAAGTGAATGAAAATTTCGGCGGCGGCAAAGGCGAAGAAGTCTTCCGCAGTTTTATGTTGGAAGAATACGGAAAGAACATGGCCACCACAGGCGGCCTTGGCATCGCCGATCTGGTGAAAGAACAGTTGATAGAAATGCAATCCAAGGCTAGTGCGCCCGAAGTGGCACAAAATATGCATAGCCATAATTCAGGTGTAACAGGAGAAGAAGAGTCAGATGCTTCCTAAAGAACTGGAAAAAACCAAAGAATATAAAGTGCCTGCGGAAATCAACGTGGCACTGCTTCACACTATTATTGCCGTTACCGCCCTTCGTGATGTCCTTATTAAGGAGACAGATGCATTAAAGGTAACCAACACCAAGGCCTTCATGGATCTTCAGGATGAAAAGGTCGAAGTCGCCCGCCGTTACGAAGTTCTCGTCAACGCGCTGATGGACCGCGCCACAGAAGTCAAAAACGCCGATGCAAAATTAAAAGCCCAACTGGAACGTCTTCAGGATGATTTCGGCATGGTTGCCAAAACGAACCGCGAATGGATCGAGCGTATGCGCGATGCCACGAAGAAACTGGGCGAAACAATTATGCAAGCAGCCCGCAAATCTGCCGAAGGACAAAGCCAGTTTGCCTATGGCTCTTCCGGCAAGATGCAAAAAGGTATCAAAGCCACCATCGGTGTCGAGGAGCGTGCTTAATGCCTGATATGAACCCGATCGCATCGACAAAAATAGCCGCCGGAT
>CAYYPX010000097.1:0-2701 GCA_964473655.1 uncultured Micavibrio sp. | reverse complement strand
CGGTGCCCAGCCACAAGCCTTGCAAGGCTCCTCCTCCGGCGTTTTTGCAAACGGTGCGGCTGGCGCGAACTTTTGGGATATGATCATCTCGCAATTCGGCGCATCGAACGCAAAAGCTGCTACACCTGTAACGCCTGAACAAAATTCTACAGTCACAAACAAAATAGCAACGGAAAATCCTCTGGCAGCATTGCAAGTCGCCCTCGCCACTCAGATTGATGCACAAGGAAATGTTGTCATCGCGAATTCCGATGCAAGCGTTGAGAAACTGCAAGGCCAGCTCGACCTGACCAATCAGATCATCAACCATCTTAAGAATGTTTTGCCTGAAAGCGCTGAGAATGAAGGAATCTTCAGCAAACTCTTGAGCAAACTACAGACAAAATCCGACAATCTACAAGCCAGCCTCTCCGTACTTGAAGGTGGTATGATTGCAAAAGACACGCCTGTCGAAGATATCCCGCTCCCGCTTTTGATCGCGCTCGGCTTAAACCCGGCTGAAATTTCAGAAGTGACCGACAAAATCAACGCGCTTGAGAAAAAACTGGGCCGCGAGATTACTGTTGAAGATTTGATTGCTGGTGTGGGCGGCATTATCGCACCAGCCCCTGAATCCGCATCTTTGGCACTGGCTTCCGTGAAAACGAAAGAAGCCTCTGCTACGGCGTCTTTGGATGTCATTGATGAAAACACAGAGCCGACAGATGATTTGGCAGCACAACTGAATGCCATGGATGTCGGCGGAGAAGAAAAAAATTCCAAAGAATCTGTACCAATGAAAAAGACGGACGAGCTTTTCGATAAATCCAGTGAGCGCGGCGTAGAGGTTAAACCGTCTGACAAAACAACGGATGCAGTAGTTCCTAAAAAAGACATCACCGCTTTCAAGGAAAATATGGTCAATCTGCTGAACGGTAACAAGGCTCAGCAAGGCGACATGACATTCCCGATTTCTTTCTTTAACGGCGACATCGATGCCAACCTTTATCAATCGTATGGATTGTCGGCATCCTCTTCTGTTCCGTTTGGCCAATCATCACAAGCGGCCAATATCATAGCCACCTCCGCCACAGCAGGACAAGCACATCCGGCGTCGCAAATTGTTGCCGCCACGCTCACCAAAGCCGGCAAGGATGGAAGCGAAAATATTATGACGGTTCGCCTTGATCCACCTGAACTCGGCAACGTGAGCGTGCGTCTGCAGTTCAGCAAAGACAAAGCTGTTAAAGCCATCGTAACGGCGGAAAAACCCGAAACTTACATGATGCTTCAACGCGATGCACACGCCCTTGAACGTGCCTTGCAGAGCGCGGGTCTGGAGACCAGCGCGGAATCGATCAGCTTCCAGTTGGCACAAGACAACGGAGCTTTCGCCCATGACAACAATAGCAAGGGCGGAGACAATAATTTTGGTGGTAAGTCGGCAGATACGCAGAATGCGGATGGCGTCGAAATCGTTCAATCAAACGTGACATGGCGTGTCGATCCGAATACGGGTCACGTCCGTTACAACATATTCGCTTAGAGGAACTAGATCATGGCCACAACAAGCCCCGTTACAACCACAGACGCAGCGTATAACGCTAACAAAACCAGCGCGAGTACCGTTAAGCTGGCGGATGATTTCCAACAGTTCTTGACGCTGTTGACTACACAGCTTCAGAACCAAGACCCCTTGTCGCCGATGGATTCCACGGAATTCACAAACCAGTTGGTGCAATTCGCGCAAGTCGAACAATCCATCAACCAGAACCAGAAACTGGATGACTTGGTTGCCTTGCAACTCTCCAGCATTTCGTCTGTCGCGCTTGGTTACGTGGGAATGGATATTTCATACATTTCATCCGACATGAACTATGACGGCGAGACACCTGTCGACATTAACTACGCCCTCTCCCAAGAAGCCGTGACCTGCAAGGTCAACGTTTATGACGAAGAAGGTGTTCTGGTTTATTCCGCTGACGCACCGAAGAGCCCGGGCACCAACAAATTCACATGGAATGGAACAAAAACAAACGGCCAAGAAGTCGAAGAAGGTACCTACACCGTAAAAATCGACGCGATCGACAAGGCCGGAAAAGCGATTGAAAATTCGACCGTTGTGACGGGCCACGTCAAAGGCATCGAAACACAAAACGGCGTTGTTTACGTTCTCGTCGGCGACCGCGCCGTGATGATCTCTTCGATCGTGAACGCAACAAAGCCGGAAGCACCAACAACACCAACACCTGAAACAGAAGCATAACGAATACAACAGATCTTAGAAGGAGGTCGCCATGAGTTTGTTTGGATCACTTTACACCGGAGTTTCGGGCCTATCAGCCCAGTCGCAGTCGACCGCGATGATCTCCAACAACATCGCCAATGTGAACACGGTGGGCTTTAAACGCTCCGAAGCCGCGTTCTACTCCTTGGTGACAACAGAAGGTCGTTCTTCTCGTTACTCGCCGGGTACGGTTTCTGTGAACCGCATTCAACGTGTCACGGCGCAAGGACCGATCCAGCAGTCGGCCTCGACGACAGATACATCCATTTCCGGTAACGGCTTCTATGCCGTTAAACGCGACAATGATGCATCGGGCCTCTCGCCTTACCTTTACACACGTAACGGACAATTCTCCGAAGACGCACAAGGGTTCCTCACGAACACAGCAGGCTTCTATCTGTTCGGGTGGCCGCTTGATGTGAACGGCAACTTGCC
>CAYYPX010000096.1:0-6150 GCA_964473655.1 uncultured Micavibrio sp. | reverse complement strand
AAGAATAATAACGATCGGGTGGGCAAGGATAGAAAGCCCCTTCATCGGACGCGCCACCATCAACGCCAAAGTTTCCGAATGCACCAACGCGAAACGCTTTGGCACCAATTCTCCGATAACGACGGAAAAATACGTGATGGCTGTAACGATCAAGGCAACGGCAACGGTTTCGCCGTGCGGATTGATGAAAGCAATCTCATTCAAATTAGGAGCAATTTTTTCCCCGATGGTCGCGCCGCCATACGCACCGGCCAGAATGCCGACCAATGTAATACCGACTTGCACGGTCGATAAAAACCGCCCCGGATTTTCGGCCAATTGCAGCGCCACTTCCGCACGCTTGTTTCCCTGCTTGGCAAGGTGCTTCAACATTGGCTTGCTGGCGGAAACGATTGCAATCTCCGACATGGCGAAATACGCGTTGATCAGGAGGAGCACGAAAATAATCAGGACTTCAGTGAGTATCATGCAAAGGATATTAGGGCATAACCCCCCGCCATGCTATAACAAGCTAAGGAAAATCCTTAATATTTTGGGAATAAATCCATTATGAAATCACTTTGGCTGGCCGTTTTCTTTTGCCTCCTCGCCGCGTTAATATTTTCCGGCGTCCGCTTGCCTATTTCCACCAGAATAACGCAGCAAGAATGCCAACCCGAAACCTTAAAATATGATGCCTTCACTTACTGTACCGGCATCGTCAAAAAGACGTTCCTTTTGTATGACACCTGCTCCATTCACGTGGTGAAGAAAAACGATGATCTGAAGACAGGCTACGGACTTTATTTGGATGCACCCACTGGCTGTAACTTTCCTACCTCATTCTCATGGGATGAAAAAGGGATTCAAGTTTCTTACGCGACGACCGAAGGCGAGAATCCTTTGAATCTCATCATTCCTGCCGTATCATTTACAGGCGGCCGCTAATTTAAAAGGAACCACCGGATTTGACGACTGTAACCATCACTCTGTTTCTGCTTCTAGCCGTTGTCATCAGCAGCTTTTTAAGCCGCGCCTTGCCTATCAACGTACCGCTTCCTTTGGTCCAGATCACGTTCGGGGCACTACTGGCCCTTTCAACGGAAACCCATATTGAACTAGAACCGGAAATCTTTTTCCTGCTTTTCTTGCCACCGCTTTTGTTTCTGGATGGCTGGCGCATTCCAAAGCTCGGATTGTTCCGTGACAAATGGACAATCTTCGAACTCTCCTTCGGCCTCGTTATCGCAACCGTGGTTGGTATGGGATTTTTCATCCATTGGATGATCCCGCACATTCCACTTCCCGTGGCCTTCATTCTTGCCGCCGCCATTTCACCAACCGATCCTGTTGCGGTTTCCGCCATCGCCAAAGGCTCGCCCATTCCAAAACGCTTGATGCATATTTTGGAAGGGGAATCCTTGCTGAATGACGCATCTGCTCTCGTCTGCTTGCGCTTTGCCATCGCCGCCGCTTTGACGGGCACGTTTTCTTTGGGTGACGCCAGCCTGACCTTCCTCCAACTTGCAATTGGGGGAATTGCCATCGGTGTTGCCGTCACATGGGGCATTACCAAACTCAAAGGCGTCATCGCTCGGGAGTTCGGGGAAGAACCGGGAACACAAATCCTAATCAGCCTTCTGATTCCCTTCGGCGCTTATCTAGCCGCGGAACATTTACACTGTTCAGGAATTCTTGCCGCTGTCGCAGCCGGTATCACCATGAGCTACGCCGAATTGTCCGGTCAGGCACAAGCATTAACCCGCGTTCGCCGTACCGCTGTGTGGGATATGCTCCATTTCACCTTGAACGGCGTGATCTTCGTTTTGCTGGGCGAACAATTGCCACGCATCATCGAAAGTGCAACGACGACAGTCATGGAAGCAGGCCACGGCAATCCGTCATGGCTTATCGCCTATGTGTTCGCCATCACGCTTGGCCTCGCGCTGCTCCGCTTCATTTGGGTTTATGCCTCGCTGCGCTTCACGATGTTTCATCGCGCGCTCCAAGGAAAAGCCGTCAAGAAAATCAATCCGCGCATTATCGCCGTTATGTCTGTGGCTGGTGTTCGCGGCGCCATCACACTCGCCGGTGTTCTCACTATTCCTCTAACCTTGGTTGATGGAGCGGCTTTCCCCGCGCGTGATCTGGTCATCTTTCTCGCCACAGGCGTGATGATCTTATCCATGCTGATCGCGAGCGTGGCTCTACCCCGATTGCTGAAAGGCCTCGAACTTCCGCCCGAACCTTCACATGAGGCCGATGAAGATTTGCTGCGCGCCGAGGCCGCCCACGCCGCCATCCGTGCAATTGAAAAGGTGGAACACGAAATGGCTGAAGGCCGTAGTGATGCCGACCTCTTCATGGATGCAGGCGCACGTATCACGGAAATTTATCGCCAACGCATTCAAAACCGCAGCGGCAGCGATGAAGCACGCGATGAATATTTCAAAACCGAAGCGATTGAGCGCACCTTGCGCGTGGTCGCCCTTCGCGCCGAACGCGACACGATCTTCCACCTCGCCCGCACGCGGCAAATTGATGATGATATCGTCCGGAAATTGGTCAGAGAGATTGATCTGCTGGAAACGCAGCATTCTGCGTAAGAATTAAATGGTCGGAGTGACAAGATTTGAACTTGCGGCCCCTTGCCCCCCAGGCAAGTGCGCTACCAGGCTGCGCTACACCCCGACTGGGCTAAGGAAATAGCCTTTTTAGCCCCCCTTGTCCATAAAAAGACCACAAATCCGGTCCCTAATATGATGACATTACTTATAAACGGAGCCATTCATGCAAAAATTTCTCGCCTTCTTCTGCCTCGGTCTACTCGCCTTTTTCCCGTTCGCCATGGCGGAAATGAGCCACGAAGCACATAACAAAACAGCAGCAACCGATATCTACGCGCCGGCGATGGAAAAAATGCACAAAGATATGATGATCACACCGAGCGGTGACGCTGATGTTGATTTCGTGCGCGGCATGATCCCGCACCATCAAGGCGCGATCGACATGGCAAAAATCTTGAAAGAACACGGCGATGATCCGAAATTGCAAGAGCTTGCCGATGACATCATCATCGCGCAGGAAAAGGAAATAAAATTCATGCAAAAATGGCTGGAAAAGCACGAAGCTGAAAAAGCCAAAAAAGAATCTGCCAAGAAATAAAAAAAAGCCCCTCGACTGAGGGGCTTTTAAATTCTGCTGAACTTACGCCGCGTCTTGCGGGAACAGAGAGCGAAGCTGCTTCAATTCGCTGAGCATATCTTCCAAAGCGCCGCGCTGCTTGTCGGACAAATTGTAAACTTTCGCAGATGGCTGCTCGGCCTGAACTTTTTGTTCCACGGCAACTTGAACTTCTTCGCTCGCTTCGAATTGCGCCGCGATCTGGTTCTTGCCTTGGCCTTTCAAAAGCTTTTGCACGCCCTTGATCGTGTAACCCTCGGTGTACAGCAAATGATGGATGTGTTTCAAAAGCGAAACATCTTCTGGGCGGTAATAACGACGGCCGCCACCACGCTTCAAAGGCTTCACTTGGTTGAATTTGGTTTCCCAGAAACGCAGCACGTGTTGTGGAACATCCAACTCATCCGCCACTTCGGAAATCGTACGGAACGCGCCGTCCGCTTTTCTTACTGGTTTTGCGTCCGCTTGCGGCGCAATCGGCGTGGCTTTGGTGTAAGAGGCTTGTTCGTTGTCGAACGATGGGTTCTGCACGGCTAAATTGCTCATGGGTCCACTTTCAAAATAAACAGGTTATCAAAAGGCTTACGCCCCTTTGGCAATCCTGTCTTTAAGAACGTGTGATGCTCTAAAAACCAGAACGCGCCGCGGCGTAATCGGTACTTCAACGCCCGTTTTGGGGTTACGTCCGATCCTTTCACCTTTTTCACGGATGGAAAAGCTTCCGAACGAGGACAGCTTGACGTTTTCCCCAGAAATCAATGCGTTCATGACTTCATCTAAGACTTGCTCGACGAGGTCGGAGGATTCGTTGCGGGACAAGCCCACTTGTTCATAGACGGATTCAGCAAGATCTGCTCTGGTCAGCGTGCGTTCGCTCATGGCGTTTCGTCCTTTCTAATTGGTATGTCTCCATTGTAACCCTTTGATTTCAAAGGGTCAAGAAAAGACCTAGAAATTATCCAATGAAAGGAAAGGGTTAACGTAAAAAGAGCCCGAAACCCCTTTTAAAACCTCAATCTTCGTTTTATGACACCTGCAATTTATTCGAAGGATTTTGAGCCGAAAAGCGGCTTAGTAGCGCAGTAAAGCCGCACCCCACGTAAACCCACCGCCCATGGCTTCGGTGAGTACCATATCACCGCGTTTGATTCGACCGTCCCGTACCGCTTCGTCGAGCGCAAGCGGTATAGACGCCGCCGATGTGTTGCCGTGACGGTCGATCGTCGTGACAACTTTATCCATGCTCATGCCGAGCTTTTTTGCGGTCGATTCAATAATGCGGATATTGGCTTGGTGCGGCACCAACCAATCAATCGCATCGGGGTGAATTTTATTCTGTGCCAAAACTTCGCCGACGATATCAGCCAGATACGTCACCGCGTGCTTGAAAACTTCCTTGCCTTCCATCTTGATGTGGCCGGCGGCCCCAGTCGTCGATGTACCACCATCGGTGTAGAGCAAATCCTTGCCTTCGCCATTCGCATATAAATGCGTCGAATGAATGCCCTGACCTTCCAAACCTTCGCCGTCTTTCGCATCGCGCGCCTCTAACACAACCGCGCCTGCTCCATCCGCAAATAACACGCAAGTTCCACGGTCGTTCCAATCGATGATGGATGACATCTTTTCGGCGCCGATCACCAGCATACGGCTGGCCAATCCCGTTTTGATGAATGCATTCGCGGTGGAAAGAGCATAAACAAAGCCGCTGCAAACCGCCTGCACATCGAACGCCGGACAATGCCCAACGCCGAGTGCCGATTGCACTTTCACGGCCACCGCCGGAAAGGTTGAATCCGGCGTCGTGGTCGCAACGATAATCCCGTCGATCTGATCGGCATTTAATCCCGCCGCTTCCAATGCGCGTTTCGCCGCCTTCACCGCCATATCGGCGGTCGTTTCATCTTTCGCCGCGATGTGACGCTCTTTGATACCGCTGCGCTGAACGATCCACTCATCGGTGGTGTCAACCATCTTCTCCAACTCTTTGTTGGTCAAAATGCGTTCGGGCAGATAAGAGCCCGTGCCGGAGATATACGCTTTGCGTGTCATGCAGATGCCGTTTCGATTTTTGGTTTGTTAAGCGCGGGCTGTGCCATTACTTCGGCGATCTCCGCCGCAACGCGCTTGTTGAATCCGTTATGGACTAGGTTCGCGGCCACGAGGATCGCGCTCTCGGTGCCGAGTATATTGCTACTACCGTGACTCTTCACGGCAATCCCATCAAGCCCCAAGAACATCCCGCCATTATATTTGGATGGGTCCAGTTTGCCTTTCAATCTCTTCATCGCGCCGGATGCAAACAAATATCCGATCATGGCGAATGGCGAAGATTTGAATGTTTCCTTCAAAAGACTGGACGTAAATTTTCCAACGCCCTCGGCTGTTTTCAACGCAACATTTCCGGTAAATCCATCGGTGACGACAACATTGACCGTGCCCTTGGTGATATCGTTGCCTTCAACAAAGCCGTGATATTTTCCATGAAAATGTACTTCGGACAAAATGGCGGCCGCACCACGCACTTCTTCATGGCCCTTCATGTCTTCGGTGCCGACATTAAGAATACCCACACTTGGGGTTCCAATATTCATCACCACGCGGGCATAGGTCGCACCCAGCAAATCAAAGCGCAATATGCGCCGTTCACACCACGCGCTGACAGCCACAAACTGGAGCGAAGATGCGAAAACGGGCGAGCCTGCACGTCGTCACCATGTCGACCTGAAATCAGGTATGTACAAAGGCCGTCAGGTTATCGAAGCCCGCGACTAATTGACAAAGAACATTCAAGCTGCGAGTTTTGGTTAGTTTAACCAAGCTCGCAGTTTTTATTTAGCCCTACCTCATGCCATATAGCCAAACGATTGCCCTCGATGCGATGGGCGGGGATTTCGGACCGGACGTTATCGTTCCCGGTGCCGCTGCGGCTTTGGAAAAAATCGAAGGTACGAAGTTTTTGTTTTTTGGGGACGAGGCGAAGATTTC
>CAYYPX010000095.1:0-6243 GCA_964473655.1 uncultured Micavibrio sp. | reverse complement strand
CAGAAGAACTCAAAAAATGGCGGAAGAGGTGAGATTCGAACTCACGGGGGGCGTGAACCCCCGCCGGTTTTCAAGACCGGTGCATTCAACCGCTCTGCCACTCTTCCGTAACGCGGTAAAAATCAGGGTGAACCATAGCGAGGGCGGGATGGTCATGCAAGCCCCGATCTGTTAATTATTACAGTATGTTCTTTGGCCTTTCGAAAATATTCTGGACACTGGTGCAACCCTTGAACGCTTTGTGCCTGCTTGTTTTATTGGGGGCGGCCCTCCGTCTACGCTGGAAAGAAGCGGGACAAAAGATGATAGCGACAGGCGTAACGCTCATTCTTGCGCTTGCAATCCTACCCATCGGACCATTGATGACCGCCTTTTTGGAGCAGCAATATCCAACGCCCACCGAACTTCCTAAAAAAATCGACGGCATCATCGTTTTGGGCGGAGCCTTTGAAAGCTATCTATCAAAAGAGAACGGCCAGATCGTCGCGAATGACCAGATCGATCGGATTTTTTGCTTTATTGACCTTGCTAAAAAACACCCCGAAGCAAAACTTGTTTTCAGCGGCGGTGCGGGTGATATTTTAAATCCGCAAGCGATGGAGGGGGATGATGCTCGTGCATTCTTCAAACTCATAAATTTTAAATCGCCCATCCTTTACGAAGAAAAATCACGAAACACGTACGAGAATATTTTATTCACCAAAGAACTCGTAAAACCAAGATCCGGACAAAACTGGGTTGTCACAACTTCCGCCTACCACATGCCACGCACCATGGCCGTATTCGCCAAACAAGAATGGCCTGCCATTCCTTACGCGTGTGATCCGAAAACAGACGGAACATATAATGTATTTAAACGCCTGCCCAATGCCACGGGGAATTTCCACCTGCTTAATCTAGCAACAAAGGAAATACTGGGCGCAATTGTTTACTGGATAACGGGGAAAAGTGCTTTTATCTTTGGGCCTCAGCCTATACCATCGAATTCATGAAAACGCTTCGCACATTGCCGCTGTTCCTTGCGTTCTTGCTATTTCCGGCAATGGCGCACGCCGCCGATTTTCAAACATGGCTATCCAATTTCCGCATAGAGGCTCGAAACGCAGGAATTTCGCAAGCCACCATCGATGCTGCGCTGACGAATATTCAGCCACTCCCAAAAGTTATCGAGCTTGACCGCAAGCAGCCCGAAAAGAAAATGACATGGGCTAAATACAAACAAAATGTCGTCAACGCCCAGCGCATTAAAAAAGGCCGCGAGCTTCTTCAAATACACCGCAATGAATTAAAATGGGTTGAAGATAATTTTCACGTCGCGCCGCAATATGTTGTCGCACTCTGGGGAATTGAAACCAGTTTCGGCGAAAACACAGGCGGGTTTAAAATCATCGACTCTCTTGCAACGCTAGCTTGGGAAGGCCGCCGCGCTTCATTTTTCAAAACAGAATTGTTAAAAGCGTTGCGAATTATCGATGAAGGGCATATTTCCGCCTTAGCCATGAAAGGCTCATGGGCGGGCGCGATGGGACAAAATCAATTTATGCCATCCAGCTTTTTCAATTTCGCTGTTGATGCAAACAATGATGGCCACAAAGACATCTGGAACACAGACATCGATGTGTTCGCGTCCACCGCCAATTACCTACACAAAAGCGGATGGACACACGGACAAAAATGGGGGCGCCGCGTACTGCTACCAAAAGACTTCCCTGCGAATCTCGTTGGGCCAAAAATCGTAAAACCTATGTCCTATTGGAAATCCATCGGGGTGAGGGACGTAAACGGTAATGCCTTACCCGTTGAAAACATTAACGCATCCATCGTGGCCCCCGGCGGTCTTGGCGATGAAGCCTTCATCGTCTATGGTAACTACCAGACCATCATGTCGTGGAACCGCTCGACATATTTCGCAACCTCTGTCGGCCTGATAGCCGACGCCCTCGCCCAATAAGAAGCCATGCTAAAAAATTCGATCACCATATTGGCTTTACTAATGCTCACCGCCTGCGCCGAAACGGAATTCGGCGCGAACATGGTCAAACGCATGGGCGACAACAGCCGCTCGCAAGGCGGATACAAGGTCGGTAATCCATATCTGATCGATGGGCAGGAATACTATCCGCAGGAAAATTTCGAATATGTTGAAACCGGAATCGCAAGCTGGTATGGACCCGGATTTCACGCCAAGCAAACCGCAAACGGCGAAACATTTGATCAGCACGAACTCACCGCCGCGCACAGAACATTGCAAATGCCATCGCTTGTGCGCGTAACCAATCTTGAAAATGGGCGCTCCGTCGTCCTGCGGGTGAATGACCGCGGGCCTTATTCGCGTGGCCGTATTCTCGATGTCTCTTCCAAGGCCGCCGATCTTCTCGCCATGAAGGGCAAGGGGACGGCAAAAGTGCGCGTTGAAACATTGCCCGCTGAATCTCGCCGCATTGCCGAAGACGCGCGCGCGGGCAAAGATACTCGTGGTTACGAAGTCGCCCTGAATGGCAATCCGCGCCCCGCAGAACCGAACCAACCAGTCACGTTATATCCGACACCAACCGCTGTTTCGGTACAGACGGCATCTGCACCCGACACACTTCAACCCGCAAGAGTTGCAAGCGTGGAATCAGTTCCGCTTGAATCGTCGCGCCTTCAACCAGTGCAAGGACACATCGCCTCTGACGGACGCTTCATGCCGAATCCCGTCGTGACACAAGCACCGGTACCCGCCAGTTCCCATATTTATGTTCAAGCAGGGGCATTCGGCGAGCAAGCCAATGCCCAAAATCTGGCGCAAAAACTATCCTCGTTGGGCAAAGCACAAGTCTATCCAACAAGCATAGGCGGCAAGAACTTTTACCGCGTGCGGATCGGGCCTTTTTCGGCTGTGAACGAGGCCGATGCCGCCCTCAACCAAGCACTCACGGCGGGCGTCAATAACGCCATGATTGTGGTCGATTAAACCTGCGGAAATCCGCGGTTTTAGGGGTTGCTTTAGACCCCATTCCCTGTTTTCATGGCAATCACGCTAACCCACCCAAATATAACGGAATCTTCGATGCTTCGCTTTGCCTTCTTCGCACTGTTTTTTGCCCTATTCGCCGTGCCGGCCCACGCCATGGAAACGCTCGCCAAGCAGGCCTACATCATCGATTACGAAACAGGGCAGGTGTTGTATGAAAAAAACGCCAACGAAAGAATGCCAACCTCGTCGATGAGCAAGACGCTCACCGGTTATGTTGTTTTCGATGCTCTGGATTCGGGCAAGATCACTTTGGAACAAGAATTTCCGGTCTCTGAAAAAGCATGGCGTATGCAAGGCTCAAAAATGTTCGTGCCTCTCGGCGGCATGGTCAAGGTGGAAGACCTGATCCGCGGAATGTTGGTTCAGTCCGGAAATGACGCCACCATCGTTTTGGCCGAAGGCGTCGCCGGAACAGAAGAACAATTTGTAGAACTAATGAATGCCCGTGCATCTCAACTCGGCATGAAAGACAGCCACTTCATGAACGCATCGGGCTGGCCGGATCCAAATCATTACTCAACGGCGCACGATCTTGCCATACTGGGCCGTGCACTCATCCATGACCATCCGAAACATTATCACTACGATAGCGAGATCGATTACACCTATAACAACATCAAACAAGGAAACCGTAACCCGCTGCTTTACAAAAACATCGGTGCGGACGGCATTAAAACAGGCCACACGGAAGAAGCAGGCTACGGCTTGATGGGCTCCGCCACACGCGATGGTCGCCGCGTTATCATGGTCTTGAACGGTATGGCATCGATGGATGAACGCGCCCAAGAATCCGTTCGTATGATGGAATGGGCATTGGCCAGTTTTAAAAATATTTCCATCTTCCAACCGGGCATTACGATTGCGAACGCTCCCGTTGTCATGGGGCTAGAAAAATCCGTGCCGCTGATCGTCGAAAATGATCTAAAAATAACAATGTCCCGCGGCACCTCCAGCGACATCAAGGCACAAGCTGTTTTCAAAGGCCCTATCGAAGCACCGATCACAAAAGGGCAGCAAGTCGGCGTTGCGCGCGTAATCATTCCAAACCAACAACCGGTTGAACTTCCGATTGTCGCTGCCAAAGATATTCCGCGCCTTGGCTTCTTCCCCGGATTGGCTGAAAAACTCCGCCGCTTAGTGATGGGGGACTCCACTTTCGTACCGCCAGTAACGCAAATACAAACACCAGTGGCAGAACAACCTGCACCCACCGCCGCTCCCGCCGCAGTGCCAGCACCCGTTGAAACGCCACCTGCGCAAGAGCCGGCTACGCCTGCGCCAACACCAAACACACAAACGCCAGCAACCGTAAACATTCCGGAGTAATACATGGCGCGCGGTCTTTTCATCACATTCGAAGGCGGAGAAGGGGCCGGAAAGACCACACAGATCAAACGCCTTGCCGCATCACTGGGTGAAAATGTCGTCGTAACCCGTGAACCGGGCGGCACGCCGGAAGCGGAGGCCATTCGCAACACCTTCTTTCAAAATAACGGCCAAAATTGGCCACCAGAGGCCTTGGTGCTGCTTATGTTTTCCGCACGCGTGCTTCACACGGAAAATTTAATCCGCCCTGCACTAGAAGCTGAGAAAACTGTTGTCTGTGATCGCTACACGGATTCCACGCGTGTCTATCAAGGCTATGCCGGAAATCTATCGCTCGAAAAAATCGAACAAATCAAAACACTTTCGATTGGTGAGTTCGAGCCAGATATAACATTCATCCTCGATATCAATCCGAAAGAAGGATTGAAAAGGACGGGCAAGCGCAACGACGCTGAAGTTTCCTTCGAAGCCAAAGAAATAACTTTCCACGAAAGTCTACGCAAAGGATTTTTAGATATTGCAGCCAAAAATCCGAAACGCTGCGTTGTAATCGACGCATCACAGAGTGAAGATGCAATCGCAGAAGAAATTCTGCAAAAGGTCAAAAATGTTCGATGATTTTGACGATCAGGAATTTTTAGAGGACGGCGATTACACGCCGCCAACTTCCCCATCGTCCTTAAAATCACCACGCGATAGCACAGAATTGTTCGGCCATGAAGCGCATGAAAAAATGCTGCTCACACTGTTCAATGAAAATAAACTGCCCCACGCTTTGATTTTTGCTGGTCCGATGGGTATCGGCAAATCCACCATGGCCTTCCGCCTTGCGCGTTTTTTACTGAAACACGGCAATGGCGATGACAATCAAGATAGCTTGTTTGGCGATGCGCCTGCCGCACCGATATCGATGGATATCCCGATCGACGATCCTGTTTTTACAAAAGTCGCTAGTGGCGGCCACCCCGATCTTCGCTATATCGAACGCCCGCTCAATGACAAAGGCGTCAAGAAAGGTACCATCGATGTTGAAAGCGTGCGTAAGATCGCACCTTTCTTGCGTATGAGCGCGGCCGATGGCGGATGGCGTGTCGTTATCATCGACGAAGCAGATATGATGAACAAGAACGCGCAAAACGCTATTTTGAAAGTATTGGAAGAACCGCCACCGAAGGCTATGCTGATTTTAATCTGCAATCGCTTGGGCGCGATGATCCCGACCATCCGCTCGCGTTGCCGCACATTCCACTTCCAACCACTCGACAACGCAACACAAACCACATTGTTGAAACGCGCAGCACCTGAAGCAACCGCTGCCGAACTATCGTTGCTCACCGCTCTTTCGGAAGGCAGTATCGGACGCGCCCTAACACTTTATGAAGAGAAAGGGGTAAACACCCTTAACTCCATCATCGGATTTCTGGAATCCTTCCCGAAATGGGACTGGGACAAAATCCACCCATGGGCGGATAATCTTTCACGCGACGACAAAGCCTATCTAGGTTTCACGTCCATTATGGAATGGGTTACGGCGAGCCTACTCAAAGGCAAAGCCGTTAACGCCACACAAATTCCAGAAATCTTAAGAACGGCAGAGCTTCAAGCCTTACAAAATCATTATTCCCTTGAACAATGGATAGGCATTTGCGAAAAACTGAGGGAGCATTTTACGTCTATTGATATTGGCAATCTGGACAAGCGTCAGGGCGTTCTTGGCGCATTCGCCATCATCGGTGGGCAAGGTTAAAAGGACAACATGAGTAAGACTTTCTACATCACTACACCAATTTACTACGTGAATGACAAGCCACACCTTGGTCACGCCTACACGACCATCGCATGCGATGTCATGGCGCGTTATAAAAAGCTTGATGGGTATGAAGTTTACTTTCTCACCG
>CAYYPX010000094.1:0-6254 GCA_964473655.1 uncultured Micavibrio sp. | reverse complement strand
CATAGACGATCTGGAACAGATGAGATTCATTGATCGCATCGTTGAGCGAGGCAAAGTAAGGATCAGCACAAATGTTGTCGCCCATGCCTGAAAGATAAGCGCGGCCCGATGGCAGCGTGGAAATCTTTTCGAGTGCGGAAGCCTTTAGCGGGGATGATCCGAACACGGCGCGACCTTCGGCAGCGGCTAGCAATTCATCCATACGTTCCAGCGTTGCATGATCGCATGACGCCACGCGCGCCTCATCGCCATACCATTGGCAGAATGTGCGTGTAAGAACGGAGCCGTCATAAAAACCGGCAGGGTCTTTTTCTATTGCGCGTGTAAAGATCATCGCCATGTCGCCTTCTTCGGAACCGAGGATCGATCTCCAGATATCGGCATGGCCTTCGCCGCGCAATTCCCAACCAACGAGAATGGCAATCGTTTCGCAATCGGCAGCGCGTGCGCGCTCCAACATCAAAACAGCATCGGCGCGATATTGTGATTCAAAGCTGTGGTCATTGCGTTCATGCCACAATTGACGAAGTGCCTTGATGAAATGAACGAACAAAGCGTTTCTAAAGAAAGCGGATCTGCCAAGCGCACTTGCCGTGAATCCGAAATGGTCGATCAGAATTGTGTGGGCGTTGTCATCGATGGCATAGCCTGTGTGCGATAGATCATCGAGGCGGATGGTCCAACCTTCGGTTTGTGCTTCTTTGAGCAACAATCTTGCCGTTGGACTTTCATCGGCCATGGCACAAGCCCATTGCAAAACATCGAGATCACTCTCGAAGGCATAAGGATAGGCTTCGAGATTGTGGAATGTGCGGATATGGCTTGCTTTGATGGAGCCGAGCATTACCGAGCAAACGGTATCGCTTTCGGAATCGTTCCCACGGTAATGGGTGATAACCACATCTTCTGGAATTTTGTGGTTCTTTTTCGATAGGCCTTTGCGATCAAAGCGATCGGATTTCACGTCACTATACTCCTCAAACCCAGACTGGGATGCGGTGCCGACTGGCCCCGCGAACACATATTCCTTACGGCGCGGCCGTGGCCCCGAACCGGACATGGATGACATTGTCACCATCGAACCCGGCTTCTGCTGGCGTCTGAAGACGACCATTGGTTCGGTGGATGGATGCTGCACCCGGTCTGATGGGGACGATAGATGGCTCATGTGGCTCGCTTGCTTTGTCTTGAGGGGAAGCCGACAGAATGCCGGATCCGGTGATACCCTCTTCACTTTGCAAGGCCTGTTCCGTTTCGCGGAAAGAGCGCTCGAACTTGATAAACCATAGGAAATTGGCGTTGGATCTGTCTCTGACTTCGGTAAAGACAGGGTCCTCGATGATCATGCTGGCATAAGGTGCGAGGTAATTTTTGCCGAAAGGCTGCTCGCCCAGTGCAACGATCAATTCTATGGAAATAGAACGTGACGCTTCCTCGTTTGTAAACACGTAACCTTGGTGATCGGCCAGCATGGCCTGAATAAGTTTCTTGTCCTGATGGCGTGTGCGCTCGGATAGGAACCAGCTTTCGAACACGGCGGAGGCCGCCTTGCCCGAAGCAATAGAGCGGAAATCAACGAACGCTTCACGGGCGAACGCATGGGCCAGATCGGCCATGGAAGAATTTTCCAAATGGTCCCACACATCGCGGCTGCCCGCCAATTGCAATTCCCACGCTGTGCGGATCATCGCGATCGTCATATCGGCAATCTGCGCGCGGTTGATCAAAATGGCTTGGTCCGGATGGAAGGTGAGTGGATGGATCAACGCGCCTTTTCTGTGCAACCAGTGACGACGCAATTCACGCACCGCCAATAAACATTGCTCGGCTTCACCCAAAGACGGGTGAATCAAAATCTTGCCGCTCTCGCGGTCGTAACGTGCGGTATCGACCTGCTCGCTTTCAACGATATGAATCGAATGCGTCTGTGCGAAATCCAGCAATGATTTTGCCATGCGAGATTGCGCCAAGATGGATACTATTTTATCCGCAGGTTGCATGATGTTTTCAGTTGTTGTGCGTGCCTCGGTAATGCTCAAACCGGCGGCTGTAAATTCTTCCATGCGGCGTTTTGGATCGCGCTGGTATGTCTTCGATAGACGCTCGTAAGAATCCATCTTGCTTTTCAATTCGGCCAATTCGTTTTCGAACTTGGTGAAATCTTCCATGCCCAGAAAATCATCGTCTTCTGGAATGGATTCATCATCCATATAGAAGTACGGCTGATCCGCGATCAATGTGCAGATCACGGGCTGTGTGTTGTTAAGTGTGTAGGCCATCAAGCACGGGCGTCTGTGACGCTGCGCGGACGTTTTGCCCTTTGTGTTTCCTGTATTCTTTTTCATGGCCCCAAACTTCTCAGATAGTCATTGCGGTCAATAAAACCGCGCCCCACAGCCATTATGGGGATAAAATGATTAATCAAATCCTACCGCGTTTGCGAAAAAACGACGTGTATTAGAAAAATTGCGAAAAAGTTTCTGAAGTGGTTAAGGATGTCTTAATTTTAAAGGCTTATTGGCCGAAAACATCGTCTGCGACGGGAATGTCTTCGACAAGAAGCTCTTCATTTTGCATGGAAATAAGGCCGTTCGGCTTTACGTGTGCGTGGGCTTGGAACAGTGAGTCTTTGAAAACGACCGTCATTATATATATGAGTGTCCCGTCTTTTTCCTTGGAAAGCAGGCGCAACGGCTCGATCATCTTACCTAGAGCTTTACGCCCCGCCGCGGCCGGCTCTTCTCTCCAGTCGATATCATCGACATTGTCTATGAGCAGGAAGCGACCTTGTGGCCCGCGCACATAATTGAAAAAGAAGCGCACATAGTCGGCGGCGCTATCCACGCTTAAATTTATCGGAACATTTTTGTTGAGCTGATAGATGGGCTCGTTGCTCCAATCCAGCACATGAACATCGCCAGCATCGTTGCAGATGGCTGTGCGTGTGATCGGTGGTTGCTGATCATGGCGTGATATTTCGACAATGAAATACCCCTCATAGAAAGACAGATTGTGGATCATCACGGTGGATTTTGCAGGATCGAATTTAACGTCCAGATGCGGGGCGACGAGGGCCGCCATACGCTCGGCTTGCGCGGAATCCAGTTTGATGAATGCGTCTTTGAACATTCTTTCTATATATAAGGGAATGGCGGCCTTGTCCAACGGTGCGAATCGATTCGGGGTACCATCCAAAATCTAGGGCTGGTTTGACGTTGTCATATCTTTGTTCGCTGTATGGTCTTGTGGGGAAGCCTCTTAAGGACTCTATGGATGGAATCTGTAGGAAAAATGTTCCACGCTCCTCAAATTGGCCAGATACGCTTATCACGCTGTGGGCGAAGTGGATTCATTCTGGGGAAAGAGTCGAAAGTTGGTTCTATGAATCTTTTGGAATCAATCTTGGATGTGCGTTTGGCGGTGTGGGTAAAAATGAGGGAAAGATTCCATCCCCGATTCCCACAGGACCAATATCTATATAAACCTTAATAAGATTCTTATTTTAATTTGAGGGAAGGTCTGCTTTGATCGCGCCGTGATGAGCGAAAAAACAAAACCGATCCTTGATGTCCTCCAACGCAAGAAACCGAAACGCGTTCCGTTTTGGCTGATGCGTCAAGCGGGGAGATATCTTCCCGAATACCGTGAATTGCGAGCCAAGGCAGGCGGGTTTTTGGAATTGGTTTACAATCCAGACTTTGCATCCGAAATCACCATGCAACCGATCAGACGGTTTGGCATGGATGGTGCGATTTTGTTTTCGGATATTCTGGTGATCCCGCAGGCATTGGGACAAAAGCTCTGGTTCGAAACCGGTGAAGGCCCAAGGCTGGAAGCGCTGGAATCGGAAAATGATTTAAAATATCTCGATCTCGATGGGATTGATAAAACTCTGTCTCCGATCTACGAAACGATCAAACTCGTTCGTCAAAAATTATCGGATGAGAATTTTCATGAAACAACGCTGATTGGATTTTGCGGATCCCCATGGACGGTTGCTTGCTATATGGTTCAAGGCCATGGTGGAAATAATTTTGACAAAGCCATCGCTTGGTCGAAAGAACATCCGGAAAGCTTCGGCAAATTGATCAACATCGTCACAGCCGCGAGCTGTTTGTATTTGTCGGGACAGATCAATGCGGGCGTGGAAGCCGTGCAATTGTTCGAAAGCCATGCGGGGCTGCTGGAGGGCGCAGAATTCGAAAAATGGGTGATCGAACCGACCCATAAGATCGGCGAGTATTTGAAAGATTTCCATACCGATATTCCGGTGATTGGTTTTCCCCGTAACGCCGGTACGGCCGCGCTCGATTATGCGCTGGAAACCCATGTGGATTGCTTGGGTCTGGATTACGATGCCGACCTTGCTTGGGCTGCGAAGGAAATCACGCCGCACATGGCGATACAGGGAAATCTTGATCCCCAATTGCTGCTGGAAGGTGGCAAGAGCATGGAAGATGCGCTTGAAAAAATCCGCGTGACTCTGGAAGGAAAGCCCTTCATCTTCAATCTCGGTCATGGTGTGATCAAGGAAACACCGGTCGAGCACGTGGAACAACTCACCAAAATCGTGCGGGGATGGAGCGTATGAGCAAGGTAGCAGTTATATTGTTTAATCTTGGCGGGCCGGATTCAAAATCTGCGATCAAACCGTTCCTGTTCAATTTTTTTACCGATCCGAATATCATCCGCCTGCCCTATCCGCTGCGCTGGATGATTGCGAAACTGATTGCACATCGCCGATCGAAACGCGAAGCCGGAACCAGCTATGGCGAGCTTGGTGATAAATCTCCGCTGCTGGAGAATTCAACGGCACAAGCCGAAGCCCTGCAATCGCAGCTTGGGGAGGGCTACAAGGTTTTTGTGTGTATGCGCTATTGGCATCCGATGGCCGATGAGATTACTGCACAGGTAAAATCCTACAATCCCGATCGGATTGTTTTGCTGCCGCTCTACCCGCAATACTCGACCACCACCACGCGCAGCTCGTATCAGGCTTGGAAAAAAGCAGCAGCAAAAATCGGATTATCCAAACCTGAAAAGCTTGTTTGCTGCTACCCGTCCGAAAACGGATTTATTGCGGCCTCTGCCGCCAATGTAAAATCCGTCTACGAAAAGGCCCGTGCAGAAACCGGGCAAAACCCTCGCGTCTTATTTTCCGCGCATGGCCTGCCCGAAGATATCGTCACGGACGGTGATCCCTACCAAATGCAATGCGAGCGCTCTGCTGCCGACATTGCCGCTGCCACCGGCATTCAAAATCTCGATTGGCAAATTTGTTATCAATCCCGCGTTGGTCCTAAAAAATGGCTTGGGCCATCCACCGAAGACGCGTTGGAGCGCGCGGCGAAAGATCATGTACCCGTCGTTATCCTGCCCCATGCCTTTACGCAGGAACACGTCGAAACGCTGGTGGAAATTGAAATCGAATATCGTGAGAAAGCAGAAGAGATGGGAATCCACGGATTCTATCGCGTGCCAACGGTGGGAACTCATCCGGCGTTTATCATAGGTCTTGCCGATATGGTTCTATCGACCCATGCCTCGCCTGATGTGGCATCCTATCTGGGGTCGCGTTACTGCTCCGATGATTATCGTCGCTGCGCGATGAAACAATTCGGTGTATGCTCTACCAAAGCCTGTTGTTAGGAGAAAGCAATGAGCGATTTCATTATCACGCATTATCTTTGGTTCAAATCATTGCATGTGATCGCGCTTATATCGTGGATGGCGGGCATGCTCTATTTGCCGCGCCTGTTTGTTTATCATGCCTCGGCGGTAAAAGGATCGGAACTTTCTGAAACCTTCAAGGTGATGGAATATAAGCTCTATTCCTACATCATGCGCCCTGCGATGATTGCAACATGGTTGTTTGGGGGGCTTATGCTCTATGCGAATTGGGACGGTATCATGGCGATGGGCTGGATGCACGCCAAGCTTACGCTGGTAGTTGTGATGACCGGCCTGCATCACGTGTTCGGAGCTTGGCGCAAGAAATTCGCAAACGACGCCAATGTGAAGTCACCGAAATTCTATAAAATCTGGAACGAAGCGCCGACGCTAGCGATGATCGTTATTGTGATCTTGGCGATCGTAAAACCGTTTTAGTGGAGTTTTGCCGCAAGCTTGAAATTTGAAGGATCTACGGCAATTCTCTCGTGAAGATGGCCTATGAGATTGAGATTTCTGGTAACCGATTTGTGGTCTCGGAATTTTTCGGCGACGAGGGCCCTTAGGGAGAGAAGCATATCATC
>CAYYPX010000093.1:0-6265 GCA_964473655.1 uncultured Micavibrio sp. | reverse complement strand
GCGTATAGGCGGCAACGGGGCTGGATCGAGATTACAGGCAATGAGAAGCGGTAATCGTGGTCGTCCCGAAAAACCGTTCAGGACGCCCGAAGCATGGACGGATAAAACGGAAGGCGATCGTCGCGATGATGTATTGTTCGCGCTTTCATCGATGTTGGATGATCGGCAATACAAGAATTATGTCGATCTGGACCATGTCGGTTTGATGGGCCATTCACTGGGCGGGTATACGGTTTTGGGGCTTGCCGGTGCTTGGCCAAGTTGGAAGGATAAAAGATTTAAAGCTGTGCTGGCCATGTCGCCATACATACAACCTTATTTATTGAACGGTGGATTGAGAAAAGTCGGCGTTCCTGTGATGTATCAAGGCGGCACGAAAGATGATCCCATCACGCCGCTGGTGCGCGGCAAAGGATACAAGCAAGCGCAAGTGCCCAAATATTACATCGAGTTGGACGGGGCCAATCATTTTGCGTGGACGGAGTTGGAAAAGGGCTATCAAGATATTATCCAGCGCACTGCGCTGGCGTTTTTTGATAAATATCTGAAAGATAAACCTGTCGAGATCGACGAGCACAAAAAGCCGAAGATTTCGACGTTCTGGAAGGACGAAGGAAAGGGGCCTTAAGCCCGTTCGGTAACGGACTTAGGCTTTTACGTTAGCGCGAGCACTTTGCAGGTCGCGGATCATTCCGATGATGTGCGCGTCATGGGCGAGGAATTCGCTTTCGGTCAAATCGATGGTCATATCTGGTCTCCTTAAATGGATTTTGGTTGTCTATGGTGGGTAGTCTGGTGGTGAAAAGAGGCGGAATTTGAAACGAAATGTGAAATCTCGTAGGCAAAGAAGCACTTTTGTGTATCGGAGAGTGCCATAGCTTTGTTAACGGCAGGTAAACGGGAAGAATGTTTGCTGCGTTGTGTCTAGGCAGGGCGGAGGGAGTTCTGATATGAATCTGGGGTCAAAAACAGGAGAAAAATCATGATTATCGGCGTACCCAAGGAAATCAAACCACAAGAACACCGCGTAGGATTGGTTCCGGCCAGCGTGCGCGAATTCACCGCCCACGGCCACAAGGTTCTGGTCGAAGCAGGCGCGGGCGCCGGTATCAATTTTACGGATGCGGATTATGAATCCTGCGGTGCCACGATCATCAAGACAGCCAAGGAAATATTCGAAAAAGCGGATATGATCATCAAGGTCAAGGAGCCGCAACCCAATGAATGCAAGATGCTTCGTGAGGGGCAAATCCTGTTCACCTATCTGCACCTTGCCGCCGATCCAGAGCAGGCGGAAGCATTGATCAAATCTAAGTCCGTCTGCATTGCTTATGAAACCGTGACGGGGCCGGGCGGTCGCCGTCTGCCATTGCTGGAGCCGATGAGCGAGATTGCCGGTCGTTTGTCCATTCAGGTGGGCGGGGCTTATTTGCTGAAACATCTTGGTGGCCGTGGTCGTTTGATCGGTGGATCACCGGGTGTTGAGCCTGCGAATGTCGTCGTGCTCGGTGGCGGTGTGTCCGGTATCCACGCAGCAGAGATGGCCGTTGGGATGCAGGCCAACGTCATCATCCTTGAAAAAAATCATGATCAAATCCGTATGCTCGATCGTCAGTTCGGCAATCGCGCGCGGGTCATACAATCCAGTCAGGATGCAATCGAACGCTACGTGCTTGATGCCGACCTTGTGATCGGTGCGGTTTTGATTCCGGGGGCGAGCGCGCCAAAACTGGTGACCAAAGCAATGATCAAAAAAATGCGTCCGGGTTCGGTTCTGGTCGATATCGCCATCGACCAAGGTGGTTGTTTTGAAACCAGCCATGCGACCACGCACAGCGATCCTGTCTACACCGTTGATGATGTGATTCATTACTGCGTGGCCAATATGCCGGGGGCGGTGCCTATGACTTCCGCACAGGCGTTGAACAATGCGGTTCTGCCCTATGCGCTGGCTCTGGCCAACAAGGGGTGGAGAAAAGCCCTGTCCGAGGACCCGAATCTGCGCAACGGATTGAATGTCTGTGGGGGTAAAATCACCCATGCGGGCGTGGCGGAATCCCTCAAATTGCCGCTATCCGAGGCCAGCCAAGCGCTTGCAGCCTGATTTGGCCCGAAATAGGGTCTAAAACCGATTGACAGGGCGGGGCCTTACGGCTATTTAACCCCCTGCTGCGCGGGTGTAGTTCAGTTGGTTAGAACGCTTCCCTGTCACGGAAGAGGTCGCGGGTTCGAGTCCCGTCACTCGCGCCACTTTTATCAAAAAAAAGTGATCGCATTATCCCCCTTAAAAGCTGCGCATTTCCCCGTATATGAGCTTTACACAAAGCACGGGCGGGTTTATTTATAACCCCATGGCATCGAACGAATTTTTACTCCAATACCTGCCGATTTTAGTCTTCATCACGATTGCCGCGGTGGTGTCGGTTGCGGCCGTGGTTTTGTCGCTGGTTGTGGCCAAGCAAAAACCCGATCCTGAAAAATTATCTGCCTATGAATGCGGGTTCGATGCGTTCGATGATGCGCGGCACAAATTCGATGTGCGCTACTATCTCGTCGCCATTCTTTTCATTATTTTCGATCTCGAAGTCGCATTCTTGTTTCCATGGGCGGTGACGCTCGGTGAGATCGGTATGTTCGGTTTCTGGTCGATGGTCGTTTTCTTGGGCGTGCTCACCGTGGGTTTCATCTACGAGTGGAAAAAAGGCGCGCTGGATTGGGAATAAGAAATGTCACACGATAGAAAAGTAATTTCTGCGCCTGTTGCGCCACTGTTAAACCCGAATGTGCCGATGCAACCAGCATCGAAACAGGATGTTGTTCCTGCCGCTATTTCAAAGCATCTGGAAGAGAAGGGCTTTCTTCTCACTAGCGCGGATAAATTGTTTGATTGGGCGCGCACGGGTTCGATGTGGCCGATGACGTTTGGTCTGGCCTGCTGCGCGGTGGAGATGATCCATTCCTACATGAGCCGGTATGACCTTGACCGTTTTGGTATGATCCCGCGTCCTAGCCCTCGTCAATCCGATGTGATGATCGTCGCTGGTACGTTGACCAACAAAATGGCGCCTGCGCTTCGCAAAGTTTACGACCAGATGCCGGAGCCTCGTTGGGTGATTTCGATGGGATCATGCGCGAATGGTGGCGGATATTACCACTATTCCTATTCGGTTGTGCGTGGATGTGATCGCATCGTGCCGGTCGATATTTATGTTCCGGGCTGTCCACCAACAGCTGAGGCTTTGGTTTACGGCTTGCTGCAACTCCAGAAAAAAATTCAGCGCGAAGATACGCGCATCGCGAGATAGTCATGGCAGCCGATGAAAAAATGCTAGCTCTCGCCAACCATGTTCAGGAAAAACTTTCTGGCCATATCGTTGCGGCGGAATTTCAAAAAGACGAATTGTGTTTGAGTGTTAAGCGCGAGGCGATTATTCCTGTGCTGACATTCCTTCGTGATGACGCGCAGTGTTTCTTCAAGCAATTGATCGATGTTTGCGGCGTGGATTATCCGGAGCGTTCACAACGTTTCGATGTTGTTTATGCTTTGCTGTCGTTGAAACACAATACGCGTATCCGTGTAAAGATTATGACGGATGAAAATACGCCGATTGACTCCGTGACGGGTGTTTTTAAATCTGCTGGTTGGTTCGAGCGTGAAGTGTGGGATTTCTACGGTATCTATTTCAACAATCATCCGGACTTGCGCCGCATCCTGACCGATTACGGTTTCGAAGGGCATCCGCTTCGTAAGGATTTTCCACTCACCGGTTATGTCGAACTTCGCTATGACGAAGAGCTGCGCCGCGTTGTGTATGAACCAGTCAAGCTGACGCAAGATTTCCGCGCGTTCGATTTTGAATCGCCGTGGGAAGGCATGACCGACGTGCAATTGCCCGGTGATGAAAAGGCCTCCATTCCGCTTGGTTGGACCGCCGTGAAGAAAGAGGCGATGTGATGCTGACAAGAGGTGCTATTAGAAGAGCGTTGAGAATGGCCAACGCGTATGGAGAAACCGGAAAGCACGTTTTCGGAAGGGGTTCCGAGCTTGTCGATGGAACATATAGCGATGAGTTTCCGCGCGTTTCTGAAAAGGCGGAGTCTCAGCCTTTACCAAAAGCTGAAATGGAGCCGAAATAATGTCTGAAGCTCTTCGCAAAGATATGATCGAAGTTTCCAGCGAAACGCACATCAAGCCTTATACGATGAATTTCGGGCCGCAGCACCCTGCCGCGCACGGTGTTCTCCGTCTTGTTCTTGAAATGGAAGGCGAAGTGGTTGAACGCGCCGATCCGCATATCGGTTTGCTTCACCGCGGAACCGAAAAACTGATCGAATATAAAACCTACACGCAGGCAACACCTTATTTCGATCGACTGGATTACGTCGCGCCGATGAATCAAGAGCACGCGTTCGCGCTGGCGGTTGAAAAGCTACTAGGCATTACGGTACCGGAGCGTGGGCAATATATCCGCGTGCTGTTTTCCGAACTTGGTCGCATTTTGAATCATATTCTGAACATCACGACCTTCGCACTCGATGTTGGTGCGATCACGCCAGCCCTTTGGGGGTTTGAAGAGCGTGAGAAGGGTATGGAATTTTATGACCGCGTTTGCGGCGCGCGTCTTCATGCGAACTATTTCCGCCCGGGCGGTGTTTCCATGGATATGCCAGCAGGTTTGGCCGAGGACATGATGGAGTGGTGCGAGCAATTCCCGAAATTTCTCGCCGACCTCGACACTCTTTTGACCGATAACCGTATTTTCAAGCAGCGTACTGTTGACATTGGTGTAGCGAGCGCAGAAGAGGCGCTCGATTGGGGTTTTTCCGGCCCGATGCTTCGTGGTTCCGGCGTTGCGTGGGATTTGAGAAAATCGCAGCCTTATGACGTTTACGCGAAAATGGATTTCGATGTGCCGGTCGGTAAGACAGGTGATTGCTATGCGCGTTATCTGATCCGTATGGCGGAGATGACAGAGTCCCTCAAGATCATGAAGCAATGCTTACGCGAATTGCCTGCGGGGCCTGTGCGCTCGAACGATTACAAAGTATCGCCGCCGCCACGCGCGGAAATGAAACGATCGATGGAAGCATTGATCCACCACTTTAAACTCTACACCGAAGGGTATCACGTGCCTGCGGGCGAAACTTATACAGCCGTCGAAGCGCCAAAGGGTGAGTTCGGTGTGTATCTGGTTTCGGATGGATCGAACAAGCCATATCGTTGCCACATCCGCGCGCCCGGTTTCGCGCATTTGCAGGCACTGGATTTCATGAGCAAGGGCCATATGCTCGCCGACGTTGTTTCCAACATTGGTTCGATGGATATTGTTTTCGGGGAGATAGACAGATGAAATATATAGTAATCTTTATTCTTGCTTTTGTATTATCAAATGCAGCTAATGCAAATCCTTTCATAAACCCAATCTATAAAAATTTAACCAAAATAGATGAAAGCAAAGGTTTTAACGGCGTTATTAATGAGTTGAAAAAACCACAATACAAAAAAATGGACAATGATGATAACCAAAGCCTATTGGTTTGGCTTCGGGATATGTCTCTGAAGAAAGGCAAAGATTTACGTTACGGGTTTGTTTACGCAGAGAATTTAAAAAAAGCTGTTCAGGGTACATCCGCATACACAGGTGATGCTGAAGGTACTGTTGCGGTGGCGTATTTTATATCCGCTTTAAGGTTAGAAAATTCCATTAGCCGTTGTGATGATAGATCTGCTGGAAATAGTGCAAGACTAAATTGGCTTACTAAGCATAAGGAATATAAAAAAATATTCTGGAAGCATGGCGGAAGTAAAAAAGCACAAGATTTTAATAGTATGTTAAAAATTGCTGAGGGTAATAAAGACGTTAACGCTTCATGGGTTTGTGAGGATGGTATCTCTGCTTTTAATAAAGCTCTTGAATCAGGTGAAAAACCAAATGAAATAAAGTCTAAGGAATCTTTAGGAAAAAATTACGTAATTGACACGTCAAAGCATATAAAATTCATCAATGACGAGGAATGGGCGACAAAAAGAAAAGAAAATTCCGAAAAATTGAAGAAATATTTATTGAGTGGCGAATAAGGCATGAAAAAGAAATTAGATTTAAACGCCGATTACCAGCCGAAGGATTTTTCATTCAAAGATCCGGCGAAGGTAAAAGAAATTATTGCTCGCTATCCGGCGGGTCGCCAGATGAGCGCGATCATGCCTTTGCTTGATCTGGCGCAGCGTCAGGTTGGGGCAGAAGGCGAGAAAGCTAATCCCCCC
>CAYYPX010000092.1:0-6282 GCA_964473655.1 uncultured Micavibrio sp. | reverse complement strand
CCGAAATCTTTTTTGGCTTGGGAGTATGGATAGGGATCTCCGGTTAAACCGCCAGCATTTCCACTCCCAATTTGTTTTATGCCGTCTACGATTTCGTTGCCTAATCCACCGGTGCAAACATCGTTACCGTTTTCAACGAATTCCTGAGCCTTACCGTTCACAATGACATAGGAAGAAATGCAGACATTACCTTCTGATGGTCTTCCAACTATTTTATTTTTTCGTATGGCATACATCTCACGGCAGGCATGATAAACGCTAGAGAAGTGCAAAAGCCCATCGAAATTGGGCGTCCGTGGTAAAGCGATGAGCGACGAGTTAGGTACACCCATTGGGTTTTGTTGCGCGCGATTGTAGAGAATCCAACCATTTGTGGCAAAGCTGGAGCCAAGCTTGGCGGCATAAAGCGTAATATATTGGGCGCCATTGAAACCGTAGTTGAGTGGAATCAAAAGTCCGATCGCTACGACCAAACGGATTGGCGCATAAATTTTGGAAAAGCGGCGACCGAAGGGAACGCCTGTCTGCGCCGTTTCAACGACAACGACGACTACGTAATAGGCGAAGATAACGCCAGCGATAAGCAGCATCGAAAGATTGTAGAAATTGAAGAGCGCATGCATGCCTTCTTGGAACGGTGTCGGGCCGCCGGTTGCGACCAAAGCGTTCGATCCAAAAAAAGAAGATCCTTGCGCATCGGCAGGGCCCGGAATACCAAACACGTAATCGAGCATGAGAAACGCGATATCCGTTTCCGGATGTTGCGTTGTGAACATACTAGTGAACGAAGTCTCGCCATTACTCGCAAAGGCCTTACCTGTAAAAAGGGTGAGGATCAAAATGATGAATTGTAGAAACATCAAAACAATACCGACCAGCAGCGCGCCGAAGACGATGACTTGGTCGATATGCTTTCTGTCCATTTTCAGGTTGGAGGACGCTTCGCGGATAACCTGAAGGATGGTGAAATTACCGACATTTTCGAATTTGCCGAAAGGGTGACCTTCGGGGATCAGGCGGACTGCTTGATATATTACGGCAAATAGAAAGGCAAGGTAGCCGAATCCGCTCCCCGCAAGCTCCTTGGCGCGGGGTACAATCCCCGGCATCAGGGAGTATTTTAAAACGCTTTTTGCGTTTATTTTCTGTGTGTTAACCGTCATTACGTCCCTGACTGACCACGCAAGGCCAGTATAGCCCAAAATTCCCGATTATTCGTGTCTAAATAGTAGCATAGAGGTCCAGCCGTTTGCCAATTTGGGCAAAAATGAGGCGGGGCGGAGCCTATACATTCCCATGTGCTCATATTTGGGAACAGGCAAAGATCATTTACAATTCATAGTTGTGATCAGAGATCCCCGCCAAAAAACCCGATCTTTCCAAAACGGCAGCATTCTTTTCGTCTTGTTTGCCTCCATCGCCATGATCGGTGTCATCGGTGTTGTGGGGATGAACATCATGAAGGGGCCTGTGCGCGCCATGGCCGACGTCACCCGCAGAACTATCGCCGAGAACCACATGATCGCATCGGGTAAGTTGGCGCTCATCATGTCTGCGCGGGAAGTGGGCGATTGCGACAAGGATGGATTGGTGGAGCCAATCGAATGGGCGAACGCGCCTACCGGAAAACCTTTTCCCTTAAATGGCGGTGTGTTGCCGCCGACAATCGGCGCGGCACTAACGGACCCGTGGGGGAATCCGTATGGCTATTGTGCATGGGATCATGGCCCTATTCGTCAGGATGTATTATGCGGTGCGAGTGCCAAACGCCTCAATGGTGCGAACACGCCGGATAAACTTGTCATCGCAATTATTTCGGCAGGACCGGATAAAATTTACCAAACAGGATGTCAGTCAGAAGGAAACGGTGATTATTTGCTGCGCGCTCCCGGCGGTGATGATGTTGTCATGTCCTATAGTTTTGCCGAAGCAATTGCGCTCTCCGGCGGACTTTGGAATTTGAAAGATAATGATGTAGGTACGGCGACGATATCGAAAAATCTGACCGTAACAGACCAAACCGGAACCGAACAATTATCCTTCGATGCGGCATCCGGCCAATTGGCATTGGGTGATGGAGGCACGGGACAAATGCCCAATATCAAAACCGATTACATCCAGAACCTGACCGCCAATGTGCCGGTGGAATTTCTGGCCGGTATAAAAGTGCCTGATGTCGAGGCGTCAACGGCCATTCTGTCAACGGCGGATGCCAACGCAGTGGCGGCCATTGTCACAGCGAGCGGCACGTCTGGGATAGGTTTGAAAGCAAGCGGTACATCAAAAGCGATTGAGGCAGCAGGCATTATAGATATGACGAACAACAGCATCATTAATCTTGCGCCGCCAAGCGTGAATACCGATGCGGCGACCAAAAAATATGTCGATGATGCGACCAATCCCACAATAAAAAAAATAAAATGTGAAGCGTTTGTTTTCAGCGGCTGCACAGGCGGCACCACACAAAACCTCACCAAAACTAGTTTGGGTGATTGTAAGAAAGCGTGTGAAGGGGCGGGTGTGAGCTGTTGTTCCGCGCAATACGCAACGACGGCAAGCAATCCCAATGTAATGCTTGGTGAATGCGTTGGACATACCGGCGGTAAACCAAATAACGCCGTTATAAACCTGTTGTCAGGTTTATTATTTCCGGCGCATATCGGCGCTTATTGTTACGAGCAGTATTAAGCGGCTTTAAGCGGTTTGTATTTAATGCGGTGCGGAGAAGCGTTTTCACCAAAGCGGCGTTTGTAATCCTTCTCGTAATCCTCGTAATTTCCTTCAAACCATTCCACGTGGGAATCGCCTTCATAAGCGAGAATGTGCGTGGCCAGACGGTCGAGGAACGCGCGGTCGTGGGAAATAACCACGACGCAGCCCGCGAATTGTTCTAACGCTTCTTCCAATGCGCCGAGTGTTTCGGTGTCGAGATCGTTCGTCGGCTCATCAAGAAGCAGAACGTTTGCGCCGGATTTAAGCATCTTGGCCAGATGAACGCGGTTGCGCTCACCACCCGATAGCATACTGATTTTCTTTTGTTGGTCCGTGCCGCGGAAGTTGAAGGACGCAACATAGGCGCGGCTCATCACTTCGATCTTGCCAAGCTTGAGGATATCGAGCCCATCGGAAATTTCTTCCCAAACCGTTTTATTAGGGTCCAGCGAGTCACGACTTTGATCTACGTAACCGAGCTTGACGGCATCGGATACGGTGAATGTTCCTGCATCCGGTTTTTCCTGTCCGGTGATCATGCGGAACAGCGTGGTTTTACCGGCACCATTCGGACCGATAATTCCAACAATCCCACCCGGCGGTAATTTGAACGAAAGACCATCGATCAAAAGTTTGTCGCCATAGGCCTTTTTGATGTTCTGGACATCGATAACATTCTGACCCAGACGCGGCGGGGCAGGAATAACGATCTGTGTGGAGCGCGCAGTCTGGCCCTCCGCTTGTGCTGCTAGTTCTTCGTATGCAGCAACGCGGGCTTTTGATTTTTTACGACGACCTTCAGGTGTTTGACGAATCCATTCCAATTCTTTAGCGACGGATTTAGCAAGGTTGGCTTCGTCTTTGGCCTCTTGTTCCAGACGTTTGCGTTTTTTGTCGAGGTATGCGGAATAATTTCCTTCGTACGGAATGCCGCGCCCGTTGGCGACTTCGAGAATCCATCCGGTGACATTGTCGAGGAAGTAGCGATCGTGCGTAACCATCACAACCGTGCCTTTATATTCAAGTAAGAAGCGTTGCAGCCATGCAACCGATTCCGCATCCAAGTGGTTGGTAGGTTCATCGAGCAAAAGCAGATCGGGGCTTTCAAGAAGAAGGCGTGCGAGCGCAACACGACGTTTTTCACCGCCCGATAAATTCGTTACGGCGGAATCACCGGGTGGACAGCGCAAGGCTTCCATCGCCATATCGACGGTACGATCAAGTTCCCAGAGATTCTCGGCATCGATTTCATCCTGTAGCTTGCTCATCTCTTCGGTCAGCGCATCGAAATCGGCTTCAGGGTCGGCCATCAATCCCGCAACTTCATTGTAACGGTCGACTTTGGCTTTTTTGTCTTTGAGCGCGACCATCACGTTTTCCGCAACCGTCTTTGTCGCATCAAGTTGTGGTTCTTGTTCCAGATATCCGACTTTTGCAGTTTCAGCAGACCATGCCTCGCCAGCGAAATCCTTATCCACGCCAGCCATGATTTTGAGCAAAGTTGATTTACCGGCACCGTTCGGACCGAGGACGCCAATCTTGGCGCCGGGGAAAAAGCTGAGCGTAATGCCGTTCAAAATGGTCTTGCCATTCGGAAAGGTCTTTTTCAGGTCGTTCATGACATAAACATATTGATAGGAAGCCATGGCTTTTTCTTACCCTTTGGTCGTTGGATTGCTGCGAAAAGTGATTTAGCATAGTGTAGCAAAAAAGCGAAGAAGGGTTTTTATGGCCGAACAGCCGCAAAATTCGCAGAAATCCATCATAAACGCCGACCAAGACCAAGCGGTCCGGTCCCGTTATGGCGGCATGGGCGCGGCGGGGTATGTCAGCCAGTATGATGAAAACCAGTCTTCGACCTTTTTATCGCGTGCGGGCGAGGTCGCCGTGGTCAATCCACCTGCCGGCGGGTTGCCAAATTTCGAGATCGGCGTAGCGTGGGACAATATTCCAGTTGTCCAAGAATCCAATCCGTTCAAAAGGTTTTTCAAAAAGAAAATTGCGAGCATTGGCGTCGATCTCGATCTGGGTTGTCTCTATCAATTAAAAAACGGTGCGCGCGGGGGAATGCAAGCGTTCGGGGCGCAACACGGCGCGCTGGAAACGGAGCCTTATATTTTCCTATCGGGCGATGAGCGCCGCGGCGATCGCGCTGGCCCCGATGAAACTATTTTGGTGAACGGCGCACATTGGGAGGATATCGAGCAAATCCTGATCTATGTCTATATATATGAAGGTGCCCGGAACTGGGCGAGCGTAAAGCCGCAGATTCAGGTACGCGTGCCGGGTGAACAGCCGATGATCGTCACATTGAACGCCAAGAAACAATCTATGGCTGTTTGCGCGGTGGCGGGTATCGAGAATATCCGTGGCGGTATAAAGCTCAGTTCTTATCTTGAATATTTTCCCGGCCACGCCGAAATGGACCGCGCCTTCGGATACGGGCTGGAATGGGAAAGTGGCGCGAAGGATCGCCACGGGTTATAATCAGAATAGAGGTCTTACATGAGCCATTACAACGAACACGACCATGATGATAACGAAGCCGATGTCATTCACGATATTGAGCGCGCGGGTATGAAGCGGATTAAGCGTGGCGAGGAAATTAATATAACGCGCCTCGATCCAACCATTCGTGAAATTACGCTCGGTGTAGGTTGGGATCTAAAGCGGTTCGAAGGCGATCCGGTCGATCTTGATGTAAGCCTGTTTTTGCTCGATAAAAACGACAAAACCCGTGAAGATGAAGATTTCGTTTTCTACAATAATTCAACGGCGCGCGACGGTGCGGTCCGGCATATGGGTGACTCCCGCACTGGTGCGGGCGATGGCGATGATGAAAAAATTATCATCGATTTGATGGCTCTTCCTTATGAAGTGGTGAAGATTGCCGTGGTGCTCAGCATTTACGATATGGATTTGAGCGCGAATAATTTCACTATGGTTAAGAACGCGTATTTCCGCATCGTCAACAATGAAACCACGCTGGAAACATTCCGCCATGAACTGGACGAAGATCTTGGCCATGAAACGGGTATTCTGGTTGGCGTGTTGGAGCGTGTGGGATCGGAATGGATTTATAAGGCACAGTCCGAATCTGTTCGCGGCGGCCTTAACAAAATCGCAACAGAGTATGGAATCGTTGTCGCACAAAACGTGCAAGGTTAATTAGAAACCGCGCCCGTTTTTCATGCCGAGCAATGCTTGCGGTTTGATTTTCGGGGCCTTGCTACCGCCGCCCTGACGGCTGCCACGGAAACGTTCGTTACCGCCCATTTCCTTTTCGATTAGATCATCGATGTCTGGAATATTGTCCATCTTGAGTTCTTGAACGCAGGCGGCGAAAAAATTACAGCCTTTGGTTTCCCATTCATAAACTTCCGGCGGCTCTTCATCGCCTTTGATTTTCAACTGGGTCGGTGACCATTGACCTTGTGAAATAGGTTTCGCGAACAAAAAGATCATTTGCTCGATGGGCGGTTTTCCGGCTTCCGGATTGTCGTAGATGAATTGGAGTTCGGCTTCGACTTCGTTGCCCTCATTGTTCATGCGGACGGCGGCGTCGGCCGT
>CAYYPX010000091.1:0-6509 GCA_964473655.1 uncultured Micavibrio sp. | reverse complement strand
CAGGCTCCCGAAGGCCCATTGAAACCACGTCACGTTCTGGACGACATCACCGGATTTTCCACACAAGGAAAGATTGTGGAGGTTGATGCGCAGCGGATTCTCAACGCCATCGGTATCGGTTTGATCCCGAGCAGCCGTCTGGAAATCCAGCTCCTCGCGCTCTACGAAAAACTTGAACTGCCTTATGAAGCTTGGGCTGATTGCCCGCTCAATCTTCAAACCGAAGAACCGGAAGAAGTTTCCAAACTGCGCGATATCGTCGATCGCCTCGCGCAGCACGATAGCCGGTTCAAAGAAATTCGCGGGACAGCAGGCCAAATCCGCACCGCCCATTCCGTATTTGTCGATGAAGGCCAAGTGCGCGGCGGGATCGCCAGTCTTGCCAGCCGTGAAATGGAATTCATCTTGCAAGAAAACAAATCTCAAAACACCGCCGTTATCTTGCCCTTGACGCAACGTCATAACGGCGAGGTTCTGGCCGGTATGTTCGAAGAATTTTTGCCGGTGCCACAGCGCTACAAAGGCAATGGGCTTACACTCGCCTGCCCGAGTATGCCGCTGCCTAAAGAGATCACCAATTTCGAACTTGCGCGCAAATATATCGCCGAAAAATTTGAGGTACCGATCGATTGCGTATCCCGCATGGGCGAAAGCTATTTCAGCCATATCGGCATTACGCCACAACGTATCTACCCGTTCGCCGTTTCCACCGCCGGTGTCAAAGGCTGGATGAAATCTGGCCGCGGCGGCCGCGGCCGTTACGCACCTTTGAGCAAAATCTGGAAGCTTCTTTATCTCGATAACGATGATAGCTTTATGAAGACAGCCGCCTATGCCATCATGGCAACCATGGGCCGCAACAGCTCTATGTCACCAAGTGCGACATTCGCAAGCAAACTTGCGGATATCAAATCAGTGCCAACAGCCTTGAAATCTTCCATCATCACACCGAGTGCGTTTTCCGGACTCCAACGGGACGCATAAATCATGGTGATCATCTTTGATCGCGCACAGATCAAGCGGCAAAGAGACCGGAGTGCTTCCTATATCGACCATCATTTTCTTTTTGATTGGGCCATAAAACAAATCGAAGAACGTTTGGATGTTGTTCGTCGTCAATTTCCTGTTTGCGTGCAAATCGGTGCCCGCGGCCCATTCATATCCGCCGCAAATTTTGGTATAGAAAATCAATTCATTCTTGATACTTCTTCTGTGCTATTGAAAGACAAAAAAGGCCATCTGCTGGCCGATGAAGAATTCTGGCCGTTCGCACCAAAAACTTTAGACCTTATTGTTAGTGCGCTAAGTCTTCATACCGTCAACGATCTTCCCGGCGCGCTTCTACAAATCAACCGCAGTTTGAAATCGGACGGTTTGTTTGTTGCCGCCATTCTCGGCGGCGAAACGCTTCTTGAACTGCGTCAATGCTTACAGGAAGCTGAATTGGAATTATCGGGCGGCGTAACGCCGCGCGTGGCCCCCTTCGCCGACAAACCGCAAATGGGCGCGTTGCTGCAACGTGCCGGTTTCGCCCTTCCCGTGGTGGATTCGGAAATCATTACCGTCACATACGATTCTATTTATCCGCTTATGCAAGATTTGCGATTGATGGGTGAAGGCAACGCTATTGCGGCACGATCCAAAAAATTTGCAACACGCGCCCTCTTTCACCGCGCTGGTGAATTATACGCGCAAAAATTCAGCGATCCCGATGGCCGCATCCGCGCCAGTTTTGAAGTTATCTTCCTGCTCGGTTGGGCGCCACACGAATCCCAACAAAAACCGCTTAAGCCCGGCTCCGCCAAAACAAGGCTTGCGGACTTCTTGCAAACGGAGGAAATTGGGACGGGAGAAAAACCGAATTGAAACCTGCCGTTCACATCATTCCTGTTCTGAAAGATAATTATTGCTACCTTCTGGAAGGTGCGGATAAACAGTGCATCATTATCGATCCCGGCCAAGTAAAACCCGTCGAGCTATATATTCAACAAAACGGATTAAAACCTGTTCTCATTCTTAATACGCATCACCACGCCGATCATGTTGCCGGCAATGTCGAATTGAAAAGCCTTTATGATATATCTGTGAGTGGCCCCAAAGCCGAAGAAAACCAGATCCGTGGCCTCACAAAATCCGTAACCGAAGGCGATGTGATTGAACAATCCGGCCTGTCGTTACGCGTCATTGAAACCCCGGGCCACACGAAAGGTCATATCGTTTTTTATTGCGAAGATGCCAATGCACTCTTTTCTGGTGACACGGTCTTTTCTTTGGGTTGTGGGAGATTGCTCGAATGCTCCCCCGAAGAAATGTTTTCATCCTTACAAAAACTAAAAACACTTCCGCCGCAGACGGATATTTACTGTGGCCATGAATATACGGTTTCAAACGGTGACTTCGCCCTTACCGTCGATCCAGATAATCAGGATTTAAAAACTCGTATGAGCGAGGCAAAAAAGCTACGCACAAACAATCTTCCCACACTGCCTGTGACGTTGGAAACAGAACTAAAAACCAATCCGTTCTTAAGAGCGTCAGACGCGTCATCCTTTGCCGCTTTACGCAGTCAAAAAGACAATTTCTAACGAAAAAAACGGCCCCGAAGGGCCGCTTTTGTAAATCTTTTAAACCTTACTGTGGCTGGTTGTCGGAATTGTTTGAATTTCCGTTGTTGCCATTGTTGTTACCGCGATCACGATCGTTGTTGTTACGATTCATCGGGCGACGCTGGCCGCCTCTTCCACCGCCATGTTGTGGGCGACGTGATTGCTGATTGTTATCGCCACCACCAAAGTTCTGACCTTCATCAAAACCTTCATCGTCGCCTTCGCCGCCATCTTCACCTTGGCCACGCTTATTGGATGAACGGTGCGGAGGAATTGGAATTGGGCGGGAACCCAAACGGTCGCGCTCGCTGATTGCAATTTCAATTTCAACACGGGAAATCACTTTGCGCACTTCGTGCATTGCTTCCATCAATGTTTCGCGTGCTTCAAGGCTCTTGGCTTGCTTGGTCCAGTTCTCAAAACTTTTGATGCAGACATCGGTGCTTTCGCGCAATCTCTTTTCAATATCTTCCATGGCCTGTGCCTTTCATTCTTAGTCCCCAAAAACAAGCGCATACCATACCCTCGCAAAGCTGCGAAAACAAGGCTGTTTGAGGATACATAATGTCAGGTTTTGAAAAACGAGGATGCGGCCTGCGCATAGGCCTTTTTCTTGGAAATTTCGGCTTCTGCCCGCTCTATTTCCGCCTTTAAATTCTCGATGCGCGCTTGTAATTCGTCGACCGAGAGCGGCTCTAGGTTGAAAAGCTTGGGCTTCTTGGTTTTGGGGTCTAATTCGTCGTCAAACATGGGCTAAATCCTAGTAAAACCGTGCTTTTTGCGCAAGAGAAACAAATTTCCTTGCATTCTGGCGGCAGACCACTATATTTCCGCCATTCCCCGACATTGTGAATGTCAAAAAGGTCGAAACGGATGGGGCGTTTGGGCAACGAAAACCTATGTCTGCAAAATGGAGACACTATTATGAGCAAACCACAAGATGCACCGAAACTCTTGATGCCAAAGGCCACAGCCGTTTGGTTCATCGACAACACAGCGCTGGATTTCGCGCAAATCGCGGATTTCACCGGCCTTCACACAATCGAAGTACAAGCTTTGGCTGATGAAGAAGTCGGACGTGGTATCGTCGGACGCGACCCAGTAAAAAACAACGAACTTGCGGAAGAAGAACTGGAAAAGGCAAAGGCCGACACCAACTATCGCATGAAAATGCTCCGCACCCGCACAGATCTTCCTGCGGTGAAGGTTCGCGCGAAAGGCCCGAAATACACGCCTGTTTCCAAACGCTCCGACAAACCGGACGCGATTGCATGGATCATCAAAAACCATCCGGAAATTTCCGATGCGCAAATCTGCAAGCTGGTTGGTACAACCAAGCCGACGATCCAATCGGTGCGCGACCGCACCCACCCATCCAGCGCGACGATTAAGCCTCGTCATCCGGCGGAACTTGGTATCTGCACCTATCAGGAACTGGAAAAATCATCCGAAAAAGGCCTGCGCGCGCAAGGCAAAGACCCAGCCGCCGTGAAAGCCGAACGTCTGGCAGCCCAAGCCCAGAAAATGGATACGGATAAAGACGATGCCCCTGCTTCGAAAGAAGGATTGTTCAGCGGTTTCGACTTCTCAAACTTCATGTCCAACATGGGCGGGAAAAAAGAAGGCTAATCAATTTTTGGCTATGGTCAAAAAAATTGCGGCTCCGTAATGGAGCCGCTTTTTTGTTCACGAGGAACGAATTTATTTTATCCTGATACACCTTCTATTTGTTCTTTCAGGTGGAGCCTCTGGCGTTTGAGCTTTGTGAGTAAACTGTCGCTCGAGCCGGGGCTTCTTTGTTCCATTTCAATGCGGTTAGATATGGCAGCGTGTCTTGCTTCAAGTGCCTCAAGACGGGACGTAGATGTTGATGGCATACGCAATCTCCTTTCGTCGTCGTTCGTTCATTTTCAGTTAATAAATAAGTAAACCACAAACAGGCGTATTCCACAAACGCTTCAAATTTTGAAATAAAATTTCAGAAAATATGATTTTGCTGCCTGAATTTTCTTCAATCTTTTCAATTCATTCCGCAGCGTTTGCCGAAACCCTGTTATTTCGGTCACATTTTCAATATTACCATAACAAAAATTAATAGGAGATTAATTCCGAAGAATCGTCAGATTTTGAAAACCACGCCCTGCGCGAGCGGCAACTTGGTCGAATAATTCACCGTCTGCGTTTGCCTGCGCATATATGCCTTCCATGAATCCGACCCGCTTTCGCGGCCGCCGCCGGTCTCTTTTTCACCGCCGAATGCGCCGCCGATCTCCGCCCCGCTCGGCCCGATATTCACGTTCGCGATTCCGCAATCGCTGCCCGTTGCGGATAAGAACGTTTCAGCCTCGCGCACATCGCGGGTGAAAATGCATGACGACAATCCTTGCGGCACGTCGTTGTTCAGCGCAATCGCATCGCCGAATTTATCGAAGGTCAGGACGTAAAGGATCGGCGCAAAGGTTTCGTGCTTCACGATTTCGACCTGTGCGTTCATCTCGACGATGGCTGGCGCAACGTAATATCCGCCTTTGGATTTTTGACGCCCACCGCCGATAAGAATTTTACCGCCCGCCTCTTTTGCTTCGGACAAAGCATTCTGCATTCCATTGAACGAAGCCTCGTCGATCAGCGGCCCGACCAATGTTTTCTTGTCCAGCGGGTCGCCGATACGAATGGATTCATAGGCTTTCTTCAAGGACTTCAATAGCGCGGCCTTCACGCTTTTATGCACGATCAGACGGCGCAAGCTGGTGCAACGCTGCCCCGCCGTTCCCACTGCGCCGAACAATATCGCGCGCACCGCCATATCGATGTCCGCACTTTCGCACACGACCATCGCGTTATTACCGCCAAGTTCCAGTAAGGATTTACCCATGCGGCCAGCAACACTTTGCGCAACGGCTTTCCCCATGCGCGTGCTGCCCGTTGCGCTGATCAATGGCACAGATGTATTGTCGCACAAAGCTTTTCCAACATCGCCGCCGCCGATTAGAACCTGATTGAGATTGTCCGGACATTCATGCCCTGCTTTTCTGAATCTCGCCACCGCACGATCGAAAATTTTCTCGCAAGATATCGCCGTCAACGGTGTTTTCTCCGAAGGCTTCCAGATCACCGGATCGCCGCAGACAATGGCAAGAGCGGCATTCCACGCCCACACCGCGACTGGAAAATTAAACGCCGTGATAATACCGACAGGCCCCAATGGCTGCCAAACCTCACGCATGTGGTGACCCGGGCGTTCCGAGGCAATCGTCAAACCGTAAAGCTGTCTCGATAATCCAACCGCGAAATCGCAAATGTCGATCATCTCCTGCACTTCGCCCAAACCTTCGGAGAAAATCTTTCCGCACTCAAGCGTCACAAGCGCGCCTAGATCATCTTTGTGCGCGCGCAATTCCTCACCGAGCAAACGCACCAGTTCGCCACGCACAGGCGCAGGAACCGCTTTCCACTCATCGAATGCTTTGGCAGATTTGCGAACAGCGACAGAAACATCTTTTACCGTGTGCTGTTTGATTTTGCCAATCAGACTTCCATCGATCGGCGTGTGCACGGACAGGTCGCCCGATTTCAAGCCGGACAGTCCGTTGTCTTTAAGGATTTGCTGATAGCTCTTCATCGATTTTTTCTCCTGCCTTTACGCGGGGGCGCAAGACCGTTTCATGAATTTCGCCAAGCTCTTCCAAAATCGGGGAACGCCACCGTACACATATAAGTATTGATCCGGCGGTAATCGCGGATGATATCGAGGTGGAGCGAGCTGGTGGCAATTGTTTCGGGAACGCCGCCACGAAGACGTTGAATATGCGTGGCCATACCATCCACTTCCGCTTTGCGGATGATATCCTTACCCTCGATCAAACGCCGCGCACTGTCGCGATCACCGGATATGAACAAGGA
>CAYYPX010000090.1:0-6533 GCA_964473655.1 uncultured Micavibrio sp. | reverse complement strand
AAAGAATTCTCTAAATTCATCGTTTAATTCCCCCTGAACCTTCTTTGGGTTAGAATCAGCTTTATGAACCGCAAGCTCTCTCAATCCGGCTCCGCCTTCTGGATCATCCTGATCGCTATCATGATTTTTGGCGGACTGTCCTATGCCGTCATGCAGGGCCGATCAGGTAGCGTAACCGCCCTGACAAATGATCAAGCGCGCGTAGCCGCCGCAGAAATCATCGCTTATGGCGACACGCTGGCCAAAACAGTGCAGACATTAAAACTTCGCGGCTGTGCCGACACTCAGTTTGATTTTACCAACACGATATGGCAGACGAACGATGGAACCCCTACAATTCCTACAAATCCAACGGCAGTTAGTGGGTGCGGTGTGTTCAAATCCGGTGAAGGAAATGCACAAATTGTAGTGTTTCCTGCATCTTATATTTATGACTGGACGGGCGCCGGCCCATCAAACTGGAAAGTGGGTGCAAGTGGTGTACAAATAACTGAATTGCCCGGCGTTGGTAACAACACGAAAGAAGATGTTTTCCTTACAGTGGGAAGAATAAACAACCAAGTCTGCATGATGATCAATAACATTCTTGGCGTTGAAAATCTTGTGACAGGACCGCCGATTGGAACTCAATACAACGCTAATTACGCGGGAGGGTTTTTAGATAATTCGACTCATACTTTTACAGATGTGTCGGGAAAATTGGCCGGGAAAAACGCCTTTTGTTACCAAGAATCAACCCTTGCTCCATATCATCTGAGATACTGGAGAGTTTTAATTACTCGATAGCTTACTTACTCCGCCACTTCGTTCCTTGCGGCGTGTCTTCGATAACAATCCCCGCATCATCCAATTGCTCCCGAATGGCGTCCGCCGCAGCAAAATCTTTGGCGTTCTTGGCGTCTTGGCGTTTCATGATTAACGCTTCAATTTCGTCCGCGTTTAGTCCGCCTGTGCTCTGCCCGTAACCAAGCCATGCGGCGGGGTCTTCCTGCAACACGCCCATCAATTTACCAACCGCCAGCAACTTGCCTTTTAATTTAGATTTATCTTTCTCACCGGACACAATACCGTGAATGCGCGATATCGCGAGCGGCGTGTTTAGATCATCATACAAAGCTTCCAGAACATCCTGCGGCACGCTCTCGTTTGCTGGAGTAACATCCGATAACGCATGCAATTGCGCATACCAACCATCCAATTGTTTTTGCGCCTGATGGATCGCTTGTTCCGACCAATCCAGCGGTTGACGGTAATGCGCACCCAGCAACGTCAGGCGCAAAACTTCGCCCTTATGCGTTTCCAGCAATTCATGCGCCGTTTTAAAATTGCCCAAAGATTTCGACATCTTCTCGCCATCCACCGTCAGGAACCCGTTATGCACCCATACGCGCGCAAAAGAATCAGGCTTGTCGCCATGTCCCTGCGCGCAGCAGCTTTGCGCAATCTCGTTTTCGTGGTGCGGGAATTTCAAATCCGCGCCGCCGCCATGGATATCGAAAGGCAGGCCCAGATGTTTTGCCGCCATGGCGGAACATTCGATATGCCATCCCGGACGTCCATACCCAAACGGCGAATCCCATCCAACTTGGCTTCCCGTGCTTGGCTTCCACAAAACAAAATCGGCGGGATCGCGTTTGAACGGTGCAACATCCACGCGCGCACCGGCAATCTGTTCATCACGCGATCTGCCCGACAACGCACCGTATGATGGATCGGATGGCACGTTGAACAACACGTGCCCTTCGGCCTCATACGCATGGCCACGCTCGATCAATTGCTGCATCAGGGAAATCATCTCGGGTAGATGCTCTGTCGCCCGCGGTTGCACGTCCGGCGCAATAACGCCCAGTGCCGCCATATCATCGTTATAGATGCGTTCATATTTGCGCGTGATGGAATCGATCGGCTCGCCTGTTTCGGCGGCAGCATCCATGATCCTGTCGTCGATATCAGTGATGTTCGAAACATAAGTGACCTTCGGATAGAGGCTACGCAGCACACGAACCAGCAAATCGAACGCCACCGCCATCCGGGCATTGCCGATATGGGCGTAATTATAAACCGTGGGGCCGCACGCATAGACGCGCACATGGTTGGGGTCTATCGGCGTGAAGGTCTGTTTTTCGCGGGCAAGTGAGTTATATAGTGAAATCATGACTGTAGCTTTACACACGCACCGCTTACCTTTCAATCAAAGGATTGCCCCTTGAATATCGATGAATCCTACATGGATTATTACGCTGGCCCCGTTTCCGACCATTTTGATGGCGAGCGATTCTTCAATCCATGGAACCCGCGTCCCAAAAAGGGCCTATGGGATGTCTTTAAATGGCGTATGCAAGGCACGCGTGCAGAATGGCCAGAGAGCGTAGATAATCCTGTAAGACCGCCTATCGAAGACCGGCATGAGGGTTTGAAAGCCACCTATATCGGTCATGCGACGATTCTATTGCAGGTCTCCGGCATCAATATCCTGATCGATCCCGTCTTCTCTGAGCGCTGTAGTCCTTTTTCGGCCGTTGGGCCAAAACGCGTGCGCCCGCCTTCAGTTTCACTCGAAAAGTTGCCAAAAGTTGACTATGTCTTTGTAAGCCACAATCACTACGACCACCTAGATTTGCCCTCTTTGTCTTGGCTGGCGAGAAACCACAAACCGGTTTTGATTACGCCGCTCGGCAATACCCGCCTGATCAAACCTTGTTTCGAAGATTGTTCGATGATCGCGCTGGATTGGCACCAATCTACACCACTAGGTAATAAACTGTCCCTTAATTTAACACCTGCTCAACATTGGTCCCGTCGTGGTTGGAGCGATATCAACCGCGACCTTTGGGGCGGGTGCTTTATCACTGGCGAAAAGGGGAAACACACCTATTACTGCGGAGATTCCGGTTTTCACAAAGGCCTGTTCGAAGGTATCGCCGATAAATATGGCGCGCCCGACCTAGCCATCCTGCCCATCGGCGCTTACGAGCCTCGCTGGTTTATGAGCTATTCGCACATGAATCCGGCTGAAGCCGTCGAAATTCACAAAATCATGAAACCGAAGAAAAGCATGGGATTTCATTTTGAAACTTTTCAGCTGACGGATGAAGGCATCGACGCGCCGCGTACAGATCTGGCACTATCGCTGAAGAAAAACAAAATCGATGAGGGCGATTTTATCGCGCCTTATCCCGGCGATTCGATTGTTATTGCCTAAGCACCGCGATGAATCGGCAAAATGCCCCGGCTGTTGCGGATGAAAGGCGACAATCGAAGCGTATTGAGTACGCGTTCACGGCTGAACGGCTTTTTCAAATAGCTGACCGCACCGCTTTCGCTTGCGCTGATGATGCTCGATCTTGCCGTGTCTACGCTTAACATCACCACAAAACCATCCGGATCTGCAGCTTTCATGGCCTGTAACGTCTGATGTCCGTTAATTCCGGGCAAATGTATGTCCAAAAACACGGCATCTGGAGCATGTTCTAGGTATTTCAACAGTGCATCCTCACCATTTCGCGCAACAATTAGGTCAAATTCCTTCAAAAAGCCCGAAATATACGACGCTGTGAAACGATCATCTTCGACAACAAGAATGATTGGCTCATCACGTTTCTTACGACGGAGCGGCAAACTATCGACGATATTTTCATCGGCAAGCTGCTCGTACGCCATCATCTTTTTCTGGCTCAGCAATTTATGATCGGCGATTTTCTGGTAGACGTACAATTCCTTGGTCAGGAATCCGTAATCACAGAAATCGCGTGGGAATTGCGCGACTGTTTTTTCCAGCACTTCGCGCACCTGCTTTTGCTCCATCTCGTTGTGGGGACAGCATAGAACGATCACGTCATTATCGGTGAATTTATAGATATGACCGTTCGGCAAATCGCCCACTGTCTGGGAAAATCTTTCGACGAAATCAAGCGCTTCGGATTCATGGCGTTTCAAATCACTTTTGATATAGGCACGGCGCGCCATCAATTCATCGTGATTCAATTTGCGCGAAAAAGGAAAAGTGCAGGCGATCCAACCGCTTGGATTCGTGCGCAGCTTTTCCAGCAACGTCAGGAAATGATGTTCCGCGCCGGACGTTATGATTTTCATGATAGTGATGTCTCCCCAAGTGACAACATTATGGTTAATCGTACCGCCTAAAGTTTAATAACCCCTTTAGAATGGCTTGAAGTAGGTGATTTTCCGGTGCATCGTTTGGGCCATGAAAATCACCCTTCCCCTCTGGTACGACCTTCATGTCCATGTCCGGCAGGGCGCACCCATGAAATCCTATATTTCTAGCCATCTAGCCATGGGATGCGCAGGGATACTGGCCATGCCCAACACAAAACCACCGGTTGGCAAGGTATTCAAAGCTGACCCGCTCCCCTATTGGAGTATTGAGGAATACGCTGAAATGATCCGCGAAAATGGTGGAAGTGCATTTTCAGAAATTATCCTGCCCCTGTATTTGACCAAAGATACGAGCGCCGAAATGATTGAAAAAGGGGCTAGAGCAGGACTACTTAAAGCCTGTAAATACTACCCCCCTCATGGCACCACCAACGCCGATCACGGTCGCCCTTTACAGTCCTTTATCGATAACGGCGTCTTCAAAGCGATGGAAGAACATGGTGTCATCCTGAACATCCATGGCGAAGAACACGCCCTTAAAGGTGAAGCTTACTTTGGTAAGAATTCGAACGCGGAAGACTTCTTCTATCGTGAGCGTGTTCCGGTCTTGCGGGACAAATTCCCGAACTTAAAGATCGTCTGCGAGCATATAACCACCAAGACGGCCGCCGACTTCGTAGCTCAAGCAGGTGAAAACACGGGCGCGACGATAACGCCACAACATCTATTGTATACTGTTGGCGATCTTGTAGCTGGCATGCGTTATCATCTCTTTTGCCTGCCTTTGGTGAAATTCGAAGAAGATCGTCAGGCTCTCTTGGCTGCCGTTCGCTCCCCATCCAATACCCGTTTCTTTGCCGGCACGGACTCCGCTCCACACACAACCAAGGCCACAGAATGCGGCTGCGCAGCGGGTTGCTTCACCGGCGGCATAGCCCCCCAACTCTATGCTGAATCTTTCGATCTTAAAAAGGGACAGGATGAATTTAAAAACTTCCTTTGCCTGAACGGATACTGGCCATGCCCAACACAAAACCACCGGTTGGCAAGGTATTCAAAGCTGACCCGCTCCCCTATTGGAGTATTGAGGAATACGCTGAAATGATCCGCGAAAATGGTGGAAGTGCATTTTCAGAAATTATCCTGCCCCTGTATTTGACCAAAGATACGAGCGCCGAAATGATTGAAAAAGGGGCTAGAGCAGGACTACTTAAAGCCTGTAAATACTACCCCCCTCATGGCACCACCAACGCCGATCACGGTCGCCCTTTACAGTCCTTTATCGATAACGGCGTCTTCAAAGCGATGGAAGAACATGGTGTCATCCTGAACATCCATGGCGAAGAACACGCCCTTAAAGGTGAAGCTTACTTTGGTAAGAATTCGAACGCGGAAGACTTCTTCTATCGTGAGCGTGTTCCGGTCTTGCGGGACAAATTCCCGAACTTAAAGATCGTCTGCGAGCATATAACCACCAAGACGGCCGCCGACTTCGTAGCTCAAGCAGGTGAAAACACGGGCGCGACGATAACGCCACAACATCTATTGTATACTGTTGGCGATCTTGTAGCTGGCATGCGTTATCATCTCTTTTGCCTGCCTTTGGTGAAATTCGAAGAAGATCGTCAGGCTCTCTTGGCTGCCGTTCGCTCCCCATCCAATACCCGTTTCTTTGCCGGCACGGACTCCGCTCCACACACAACCAAGGCCACAGAATGCGGCTGCGCAGCGGGTTGCTTCACCGGCGGCATAGCCCCCCAACTCTATGCTGAATCTTTCGATCTTAAAAAGGGACAGGATGAATTTAAAAACTTCCTTTGCCTGAACGGTCCTGCTTTTTATAAGCTCCCTGTTCCAACCAAAACATTCGACCTCATCGAAGAAGAAACACCGCTATCAACACTCACCACAGATGACGGTGTGGTGATGCCACTTCCGCTAGGTCTTGGCCGCACATCTTTGCCATGGAAGATCGTTTTATGAGCGGCGAATTGGATGAGACAAAAAACACTGTCCCCGAATTACAATAGCGATGGCCTTATCGCCGCGATAACACAAGACGCATCCACCAAAGACATTCTCATGCTCGCTTGGATGAACGAAGAAGCCTTCAACAAAACAATCGAAACCGGCGAAGCTTGGTATTGGAGCAGATCACGCAACGAACTCTGGCATAAAGGCGCGACCAGTGGCGCCACGCAAAGAGTGCGCGAAATTCGAATCGATTGCGATCAGGATGCAATCCTTCTGCTAATTGATCAAAACGGCGAAGGTGCTTGTCACACAGGCCGGAAATCGTGCTTCTACCGGCGAATCGAAAACGGAAAAACATTGATGTTTTTCGAGAGCGAAACCTCAAATTTGAAATAAATTTCGCTCAATTTTTGCGATTATTGTTTCTACACACAAAAAAACCC
>CAYYPX010000089.1:0-6534 GCA_964473655.1 uncultured Micavibrio sp. | reverse complement strand
AGAAAAGAAGTGTGGGATGTTTTACAGGGCGAACTAACCGCCATTCTGGATGGCGTGCGTCACGATGTGCCCGCTGGTGGGTCGCTATTCATCGCGGAAGGTGCGGTTCACTGCATGATAAATTTATCGGCGACGCCTGTCGTTGTGCGTGAAACGCAGACAGGAATTTGCCGAGAGAAGGACAATATACGTTTACTGGATGGAAATGGAAGGCCCACTTATCCTTTGACGTCGGAAACGGAATATCAAAGCGCGGAATTATATCGGCAAATAGAAGGTCAGCTTAAACGCTGATTTTTTTGACGCGGCCTTTTTCAAGGCGCAATGCGATTTTGCCGGCTTTTAAATCCAAAGCATCTTTTCCAAATACTTCGAAACGCCATCCTGACAAGGCGGCGATATCAGGATTGGATTCGGTTGCCAATAATTCCAGATCGTCGGAGTCTGCCACCAGTTTGGCCGCAACGTCTTCTTCCGCGCAATTGATCTTGAGCAGCATCTTGAGCATCTCAAGCGTGCCTTGCGCATTCTTCGGGAACTGATCCTTGCGTGGTAATTTGGGCCAGTTTTCTTTGGGAGAATCCAGCGCAGCATTTGTGATCTCGATAACGCTTTTGCCGATCTTTCCGCGTGCCAAATCGTTCGGAAGGCTTCTGATCTGTAGTAGAGAGTCTTCATCGCGGGGTTTGTAAATGGCGATATCGGCGAGCGTTTCATCTTTTAAAATGCGTGATCTTGGAACATCGCGGCGAACGGCTTCTTCTTCGCGCCAAGCGGCGAGCGCTTGAAGAACGGCCAGAACGTCAGACTTATCGGAGCGTATTTTCACGCGCTTCCAAGATTCCTGCGGCGGATTTTGATATGTGCGGGGAGAATTCAGAATTTCCATCTCCTCAAACACCCATTGCTCGCGGCCCTGTTTGGTCAAACGCTCATGAAGTTTTTCATACACTTCACGCAAATAAACAACATCGTCGAGTGCATAGCGGATTTGTTTTGGAGAAAGTGGACGACGCGACCAATCGGTAAACTGCGCATTCTTTTCCAGCTCTTGCCCCGTAAGTTCACGCACCAGCGCGTTATAGGCAACCTGATCACCAAACCCGCAAACCATCGCGGCGACTTGTGTGTCGTAAATTGGGGTGGGGAGGACTTTGTAAAGGTGATAGAAAATCTCGAGATCCTGACGCGCTGCGTGGAATACTTTCAACACATTGGTGTTGGCCATCAATTCACGCACCGGGGTCCAATCCAACCCTTCGATGAACGGATCGACGGCGGCGGCCTCCACATTCGGGCCGGCCATCTGCAAAAGACACAATTTCGGGAAGTAGGTTTTATCGCGCAGGAATTCCGTATCGATCGCCAGATAGGGGCCTTTGGCCAGCGCCGCGCATAATTCATTCAATTGGTCTTGGGTCTGGATAATCATTCGATCTGGTTTATAGGTTTCGGCCAGCTCAGCCAAGGGGGTATGGGAAATACCGCACATTCAAGAGCTCAAAATTAACCCATTGTAATTATTATATAAATGACCAATAAACGCTCAATCAAACAATTTTATTGCATTATGTAAATAATGAAGTTATTGTTCTGCCCAGATTAACAGAGTCTGATGGAAAAGGGATGACTATGAAATTTAGCAGCACACTCGCAACCGCCACTCTTGCCGCTTTTGCCACATCGGCACAAGCGAATGACATTGAATCTTATCCAACCACCAATCAGGCAAAATGTATGTTGATGGCGGCGCAGGCTGGCGTGGAATCCTTTGCGGAGGTTCAGGCGTTCCGTGACAGTAGCAACGGAACGGATACAGATATCGTAAAAGCCCATGTTATCGAGAATATGGATGGCCTGACAGTTTCAATGCGTGATAATCCGAAAGATTTATATCCTGCATGTGTGCGGGAACGCTTTCACCAACGCCGATCGCGCATCCGCCTTGATCGCGCACAACGGCCATCATGATTTCATCCGCAGGGCTATCGCCAAAACAGAATGTCTTCATGCCTTCGAAAGCTTTGTTCTGCAAGATATGACGAGCAGCAGAGCCTTTGTCCACGCCTCTTGGAACGATCTCAATATAAACATCATCGGGCTTCCAGATTGGAATAATACTGATACCGCTGTCGTTTTGCGCGGCCTCGTTCGCAACGCTCAGCATATGCGCATAGGCGTCTGGGCGTTGATCATCAGGGCAATGTTTGAGCGAAATCGTGATCGCACACATTTTGTGATCTTCGATAATAGCGCCTTGGTAATTTTGTGCCTTGTCCGCAAAGTGCGTACGAAGGCTTTGGATGTTTTGAATCCCTTTGCTGAATTCTTCCTGCGCGTTCGGGCCGGATATTCTTGCACCCGTTTCTGTTGCAATCCAAAGAGGGAGATTTTCTGCTCTCGTCAACGTTGGAAAAACATTGTTGACGAAAATTTCAGGTCTTCCGGTGTTGATGGAAACAGGGCAACCGTTTTCAGCAAGAATACGTAAGGCTTTATCATATTCTAAATCGGGCTCGACAGGGTTATGAACGGCCGGCTTGCGATGAAGAGTTGCACCATCCAGATCAAGCATCAAACCGAGCTTACGCTCCGCTGCACAACGATAAAAAGCTTTGATAACACCCATCATTACTTTAGCCCCTAATTAAATTTTCCAGATACTTACACATCCATTATTGGCCCGCAGCTATTAAATGTGCTGCGGCGCAAAAGCCTGTGGAGTGTTCCTATACTGGTCGGTATAGCCCAATTTAATCCCGTTTTGCGCGCACAGATCCGCCGTCACGGCAGGAAAATCCGTACTGCGCTGGCACCATTCCGCGTCACGGCAGGCATCTTCGAGAATTGTAACATCGTATCCCAACCTTGCTGCATCGACGGCCGTTTCCCACACGCAGCGGCGAAGGTTAACGCCGGACACGATAATGGAGTTAACGCCCATACTCTTAAGCACGTTATGTAGTTGAGAATGTTCGCCGGAATCATTAAATCCGGAACTTCTTGTTTTCCAAACATGGCTTATGCCGGAAGGTGCCCCTTCGATTGCAATGTCGTATGGCGTTGTATCGTCCGCCCAATACATTTGCTCGTCCTGCGTGCTCACATACAGCGCGGGAATGGTTTCATGCGTGTCATTTAAAAAGGATTCCAAATGGGAGGGGAGCGTGGCTCTATCGGCTGCGGATAGCCCCCTCATCCACATATTCTGCATATCCACGACCAAATGCGCCGTTTGGAAGTGTCGCTGTAAATTCGTTTTATTATACATAACGCAAATATCTTACAGAAGGCTCGTAAAAGCAAGCATTTTTTAAGGGATCGTTAACCATGAATTACAAAGCGGGAATTGCCCCATTTCCTTGAAATAAAAGGGTTTATATAAAAATGACCTCTTTTAACAGAGGGATGGAGATCGCACGTTTTTCAATCATCGCGCGATTGTCGGCTGCCTCTACGATCCGGCGAGCCTCTTCGAACGAACGTTCCATGTGCACGAGAATGTAATTGATCACGTCTTGTCCCACGCGAAGTTGTCGATCATTAAAGAGCTTCACAAGAATGGCACCAAGAAGCACATCATCCGGTTCACGAATGGCAACGGCGGGTGCTGCGCGCAGACGTGACGCCAGATCGGGAATAGCGAAGCTGCGACGCACTGGAGGTTCTTGCAGCGTCAAAAGGATCGAGCGTTTTTCTTCTTTGAATAGATTGTAGAGGTGGAACAGCCCCTTCTCACCTTCGACATTCCCAATCAATTTATCAGCATCTTCAAGGATGATGTGTTTTGCCGCGGATGCGATCGAACGAATGGTCGTATCGTTAAGCGTGTCGGGTTTTACGCAGGCTGCATTTGCACGCTCGCCCCATACGGCGGCCAGATGGCTTTTGCCGCTGGCGATGGGGCCATACAAGATCAATGTGGGCGCGGGCCATTCAGGCCAGAGATCGATCCATGCAACCGCATCCTGATTGTTCGGCGCGATCAGAAAATCTTCGCGGCCCATGGCGGTGCGATGACCGAGATCAAATGGAATTTGTAAATTTGCGGCCATATTAGCCATTCGTTTCTTCCGTGATGATAATAAATTCTTCCGGCGTAATGATCAGCGGCTCTTCCGGTTCTTTTTGGTAAAGCGGGCTCATCTTGTATTGATCGATGGCAAAGCCACCAAGCACACCGACGATGGCAGCGACCGGAATGGCAATCAACATACCGGTAATACCCAGCAGGCTTCCGCCCGCCAGAAGCGCGAACATGATCCAGAGTGGATGAAGCCCTACACTGTCGCCCACGACTTTAGGCGCCAAGAAATTCCCTTCGATAAATTGGCCTGCCATAAAGATACCGCCGATGATGGCCGTGTAGGTTATGTCGCCTGTCTGGAACCAAGCAACAACCAAGCCGGCGACCAGCCCCAGCGTCGAACCAACCAATGGAATAATTGAGAAAAGACCCGCACCAATTCCGATCAGGAAGCCGTAATTCAACTCAGCGATTGTCAGCGCAAGCGCGTAGATTACACCGAGCATGAAGGCAACAAGAATTTGCCCACGGATAAATCCTGCTACTTTGATGTCGATTTTTTTCAAAAGACTTCTGATCAACGCTGCGTGCTGGCGCGGATACATACTTTCGACCCATGCCGTGATGTTCGGCCATTCCTTCATCATGAAGAACGCGACGAGCGGTGTTAGAATGAGCGTTGTCGCAAACTCCACCACAAATTTTCCACCCGTGGCGATGCCGCCGACAAGGCCTGTTGCACCACCGACCAGCGTATCGGCATTGCCCTTCATGTAATCATTGATTTGCTGGATGTAATTCGCGCCGAAACGATCCTGCAGCCACATCAGATATGGATTGAGGTAGTCCAGAATATTTTGAATGTAGTTCGGGAATTGTTCGATAAGCATTTGCAGCTGGCGTACTGCCATCGGCGTCAACAGAGCAAACATCAAAGTTAAAACACCGAAGAAAGCGATCAAGATAACCAGCGCGGTGACCCAACGCGGAATTTGTTTTTGCGTAAATTTCCGCACGATCGGATCAAGCAAATACGCAATCGCGATACCTAGAATAAAAGGTGTCAGGATGGAATTGAACAGCCATACAAAACCGATAAACAGGATTAAAAATCCTGCCCAGAAAAGTGTTCTAACCGCCGGTGTCATGGCCATACTGTGTTCTTTCTATTGATAGACAGGTTGCTGGTTTGCTGCACCCATATGGATTTCGAGCACGGAGTTTGAATTCACACGCATCATGATTCCGGCGTTCTGTAGAGCGGTTTGGAGGCGTGGAACATCGCCTGCGAAACGCAAATCGATCAAAGCCTCGCGCGGTTTCAATGTCTTGATCATCACAGCCTGCATTCCATACACGCGGTCCAGAGTATTTTTCATACGAACCCAATCTTGAACCGAAGCGAAACGAGCATAAGCAGTGTAACTTTGTGACGGGCCGAGCGCAGGTTTCGTATAAGCCACAGGCGGTTGCGCGGGAATAGCCACAGGTTGGCCGTAGGTTGTCGTTTCCACAGTTGTTACCGTTTGCGGTGCTGGCGGCACATACGCGGCGTTTGCTTTCCAGTTCTGGCGCAATATCCCCTTTACCTGTTGTGCGGCACGAACATAGAGCGCACCTGTTTGTTCATCCGGCATTTGATCAACCACGACCTTTTGCACGAATTTGGGACCATCGAAGCCGTTGCTGTAGATATCGATCACGAGGCGGCCTTGTGTTGTCGAAGTAGGTTCGGTCGAAGCCATCAAAATGGCAACATCATCCGCATTATATTTTGTGGCCAGTTCCTGTACGCGCATCGTGTCGTACTGCAACCCTTCCTGATCGGCGACGTAAGCAATGTCGGCAGCATCGCCAAGCGGTAGAACGGTTGGTTGCATCATGCTGCGATCTGTCGGCAACGTGCGCCACGCCAGCATCCATGGATTGGTGTCGCCCCACAATCTGGTTTCAGCACCAACCTGATAGAACGGCAACACAAGAACGGGTTTTGGAATACCGCCGGCAATCGGAACGCCTTGGGATACCAATTGCGATTTCATCGCATTGGGACGAAAGCGGATTGTGTAAGTTCCCTTATAACGTTTTTTCGAAAGCTGTTCTTTCGTGACTTCGAAATCTTGCACGAGTGCGGACACAGTGATCGGATCAGGAGCTTTGAAGGTTGTCATTTCTTCCGGCGTCAAGAAACGCTCGGCCAGCATTTGATAAGCTTTGACTTGCGCTTCATCCAAAGCTTTCTCGCGGGCCTTCACGGCGTTCGCAGCCGTAACATCAACCTCGACCCCTTCGACCGTATAGGCAGGATCAGTAGCGGCTTTTGCAATATGAGGGAAGGATAGGAAAAGCACGGCAACCAGCAGATAAAATGCTGTACGCAACAAGGCGAATTGCTTATAGATGGGGTCAGCCATAATCCGATCTTTCACTGGAAGTGTGGCGAATTTATAACGTGAAAATGGCCGGAAACCAAATGAAACAAAGTGCCTATAAAGATGCGGGTGTGG
>CAYYPX010000088.1:0-6698 GCA_964473655.1 uncultured Micavibrio sp. | reverse complement strand
CCGTACGGGTTTCCAGCGGCAACAAGCGGGAGGCGATTCTCTGGCCACAAAAAAACAGGGCTAGACGTACCGCTCTATGTACCGTCCAAGGAAAAAATGCCGGAATCCATTCAGGCCGCGCAGAACGCTATCGATCAAAAAGCCGATGAAGAGTACCGCCGCCTTTTGTATGTGGCGATGACGCGTGCGGAAGAACGGCTTTATATCGGCGGATACACCGGCAAGAAGCAGCCAAGCGAAGATGCCAAGATGGCGTATTGGTACAATGACATAAGAAATGCATTCGAGACCCGTAAAGATATTGAACAGATCAAATCCGGAATCGCGGATGACCGTGGCGAAGATATTCCGGCGTTACGGTTGTCGTCTAAACGCACGGCACCGGCGGACAAGGCTGTTCCTTCCAAATCAACGACAGCGGAAAAAATTGCAAAGCTTGATCGTTGGATGAGCGAACCAGCACCGGCGGAATCTTTCCCGCCACGCCCGCTGGTTCCTTCACGTCCAGCGCAATCAGAACCCGCCGCCCATTCGCCGCGCGAAGCGAGCCAAGCCTTCCGCTTTAAACGCGGGAACATCACGCATAAATTGATGCAGATTCTACCCGATCTGGAACCTTCGAAACGCCGAGCCGCAGCCGAAAAATTTCTGGCGCGTCCATCGCTTGGTCTGCCCATCGATCTTCAAAAAGATATCGCCCGCGAAGTGATGGCGATCTTGGAAGATCCGAATTTTGCAGAAATTTTCGGGGCAGGTTCGATGGCGGAAATTCCAGTGACGGGCTTGGTGAATGGCCGTTTGATTTCCGGCCAGATCGACCGCGTATTAATACGTGAAAAAGACATCCTGATCGTCGATTACAAAACCAATCGTCCGCCGCCGCAAGATGTCAAAGATGTCTCGCCCGTTTACATCGCACAGATGAAAGCCTATGCCGATACGTTGGCGGTGATTTACCCTAAACACAAAATCCGCTGCGCGTTATTGTGGACCGATGGGTGTAGGTTGATGGAAATTACCGTTTGATACTTTTTCTTTTGCTGAAGTACCATCGAGCGCATCAGAAATTTTCTTACACATCTTTAAAACATCATCTTCTTTTTCATTGAATTTCTTGGCAGCGTCTTTTGTATGACGCACACTGCCATCTTCGTTGATATTTTGAAGCCAGAGGTAAATCATCGCCGCTCTTTTCAAGGAAGGCATATTGTCGGAAATTTTTATAAGGTCATTGCGTAAATTTGAATTACTAGCCGTATGAAATGAACTTGATGCAGAAACAACGTCGGGGCTCTTAGGCTCGTATTTCTTAAAACTATGCGCCGATCTTTTTTCGACTGCAAAAGACTCATCTAATGGAACGCCAAGAGCCTTACCCAAATAGCTGATCGCATTATGAGCCAGAACTATATTTCCAGTATATTGGCTTTTATGAATGGCAAATAGTCTTTCAAGATGATCTGCTTTCACCTGACCATCTTTCATCAAAAGAACCGGAACATATTTCAATGTTGTGGGAGACAATAAAACGCGCGCGGATTTGTTGTTTTTCTTCAAAGCATATTCGATAGCATGAAGCATAAGATCATCATACATCGGATCGATAAGCTTTCTCGCAGAATCAAAAAGACCTCCTTTTTCGAGCCCATTTCGTGCGCTATAAAAATTTTCACTGCCGCGTATAAGGCCCCTGTCATAAAGTGCGGAGACTTCATCTGGTGTGAAAATAAACCCATTGTTCAAAACGCGCGTTAGACCGGGATCGGCTGATGTGTAGGTAATTTTTCGTGATTTGCAAATTTCCAATATGGCGTCATATCTGTCTTTGTTTAAAAACAAACAAATAATGTCGTGATATTCGATATAGCGAAAACGTCCTTCAGTCGTCAGTTTTTTGCGAAGCCGATCCGCAAGATCATGCCATTTATGGTTTTCAGGTTTCATAATCTTCTCGTCGATTTCTCGAACGAAAGATGGGGCAAATACCAGTTGTAATGCTTCACTCATGTCGAACCCTACTGTCTTGAAAGATAGAGCGTGTTAGCATTTATATTTTTTTATGTCAATAAAAACGGCTTTTTAGTAGTTGTTAATGTTAACCATCAGACCCCTTGATATCTGGGGCTTCAGAGGCAATCTTAATAACTGGTTTCTGAGAAAAGGATTGAAGAGATGAGTGTTAAAGTTTCCGATGCCACGTTTGAAAACGAGGTCCTAAAGGCTGATGGCCCTGTGATCGTGGATTTTTGGGCGGAGTGGTGCGGCCCGTGCAAAGCCCTTGGACCGTTGGTCGATGAATTGTCGAACGAACTCCAAGGCAAAGCCAAAGTTGTAAAGATAAATATCGACGAAAGCCCGAACGCGCCGACCAAGTACGGTGTACGTGGCATACCGACCTTGATGGTTTTCAAGAATGGTCAGCTCACGGACACGCGCGTTGGCAGTATGTCCAAAACCCAACTGACCGAATGGGCGCAAGGCGTTATTTAACGATTGGGTTATTACGCATTAAAAAGGCCGCTTGATGCGGCCTTTTTGTTATTCGGGTTTTGCGGCCTGTGCGGCGGCGGATTTGGATGGCACCATCATCATGACGGCTTGCTTGCCTTCCATCTTAGGCTCCAACTCAACTTTGGCGAAATCGACAAGGTCGGCCTTGAAACGCTGTAATACCTGCATCGCAAGATCAATATGTGCCATTTCACGGCCGCGAAGGCGAAGTGTTACCTTCACCTTGTCCTCGTCTTCAAGGAAGCGTTTGGCGGCGCGCAGTTTCACTTCGTAATCGTGCTGTTCGATACCGGGGCGGATTTTGATTTCCTTGACCTCGATAACTTTTTGCTTCTTGCGGGCCTCGTTGGCCTTTTTCTGCATTTCGTATTTGTACTTGCCGTAGTTCAGGATTTTGCAAACCGGAGGCTCGGCATTTGGGGATACTTCAACGAGGTCGAGACCTGCGGCTTCGGCGCGGCGGAGACCTTCTTGCACGGTGACAACACCGGCCATCTCTCCATTTTCATCGACTAATCGGATTTTGGGGACGCGAATTTGTTCGTTAATACGGGGGCCATCTGCATCAGGTTGACGGCGCGGCGGCAGGTTATTCATCGGTGGTCTGGCTATGGGATACTCCATTAATTGTTAAAGTCAAAATAACCGCTAGTGATAGCGGTTATAGAAGGATTCATAGGCCGATTATGGCGGAAATTCAAGGCTATTCGAACTATATGGCAGCCTTTTTGCCTTTAAAGCCTTGGGCCAGAAGGCGCGTAACGCTGGCGTAGCTTTTGAAGGGCGGCATTATCCAGCCTATCGTTTAAAATACCGCGGGCGTTGTCTGCCGCAGGATCACGCATTTCAGGATAGCCTTTGGAACTTCTGATCGGTTTACGCTCTGGCTCGGGTTCGCGGCCAAGATAGCGATTAAATTCATCTAGAAACATAACTTACTCTCTACAGTGTAATCTTAGTATGGTGGTTGAGCCGCTTTCACGATGTCATCTATCGCCACATCGACATTCACAACGTTTTGCGCATCTGATCCCAATTGGCGGATCGCCACGTTGCGCTCTTCCGCCTCGCGTTTACCGACCACGTACAGGTACGGAACTTTTTGCAAACTATGCTCGCGCACCTTGTAATTGATCTTCTCGTTGCGCTTGTCTATTTCGGCACGAATACCTTTGGCTTTCAATTCCGCCAGAACTTCTTCGCCGTACGCGTCCGCTTCGGATGTAATCGTCGCCACCACACATTGTACCGGGGCCAGCCAGAGCGGCAATTTACCGGCGTAGCTTTCCAGCAAAATCCCGGTAAAGCGTTCCAACGTTCCCAACACGGCACGGTGCAGCATAACAGGGCGTTTGCGCGATCCATCTTCGGCGGTGTAGGCAGCATCCAGACGTTCAGGCAAAACAAAGTCTAATTGCAACGTACCGCACTGCCAGCTACGTCCAATTGCATCGCGGATATGGTATTCAACCTTAGGCCCATAGAACGCTCCTTCGCCCGCTTCTTCGGTAAACTCAAGGCCGGCTTTGGTCAGTGCTTGGCGAAGGCCTTCTTCGGCCTTATCCCATGTCTCATTGCTACCCGCTTTATTTTCTGGGCGAAGTGCGAGGACAACTCGGACATCATTAAAACCGAGGTCAGCATAGACATTTTTAATCAAGTCGCAGAAAGCGATCGATTCAGACATGATCTGATCTTCTGTACAGAAAATGTGTGCATCATCCTGTGTCATTTGACGCACACGCATCAAACCATGTAGCGCTCCGTGCGCTTCGTTTCGGTGACAGCAACCAAATTCAGCCAAACGCATCGGCAGATCTCGATAGGACTTAAGACCCTGATTAAACACCTGAACGTGCGCAGGGCAGTTCATGGGTTTAAGTGCCATGAAATGTTTCGGCTCTTCTTTGAAAAAACCTTACCGCCCTCTTCCGTGTTCGGCACGACATCGGGAACCACAAACATATTTTCGCGGTACTTGCCCCAGTGTCCAGATGCTTCCCACAATTTATTGTCGATCAATTGCGGCGTTTTAATTTCTTTATAACCCGCATCGCGGATACGACGACGGATATAATTTTCTAACTGATGATAAATTACATAGCCTTTGGGGTGCCAGAAAACGGAACCTTGTGCCTCTTCTTGTATATGAAACAGGTCAAGCTCTTTCCCCAATTTACGGTGATCGCGTTTTTCAGCTTCTTCAATTTGTGTCAGATAATCTTTCAATTCCTGATCATTGCGCCACGCTGTGCCGTAAATGCGCGTCAGAACTGCTTTGTTGGAATCACCGCGCCAGTAGGCACCGGCAACTTTCATCAATTTGAAAGCCGAACCAACATGCTTTGTCGAAGGCATATGCGGGCCGCGGCAAAGATCGAGCCAATCGCCCTGTTTATAAATCTTGATCGATTCTGTTTCGGGTAAATCTTGGATAAGTTCCGCTTTGAAATTCTCGCCTTTTCCTTTGAAGTATTTAATCGCCTCATCACGATCCCATACTTCACGCACGAACGGCGATCCGCGCTCGACGATTTTTCGCATCTGCTTTTCGATTGCTTCAAAATCTTCTGTCGAGAAAGGCTCGTTGCGAGCAAAGTCATAAAAGAAACCATTCTCGATATTCGGACCGATCGTCACTTGCGTTCCCGGATAAAGCGTTTGTACCGCTTCGGCCAGTACGTGCGCGGTGTCGTGGCGGATCAACTCCAGTGCTTCGGCATCTTCACGTTTGATAAGAGCAAGCGAAACATCGCGTTCAATCGGCAGAGAAAGATCGGAGACAACGCCATCAATCTTGGCGGCGATCACGGCCTTGGCCAAGCTCTTGGAAATATTTTCGGCCACATCAAACGCCGTCGTTCCGGCCGGATATGTGCGCTTGGCACCATCAGGCAGGGTCACGATAATGTCTTTTGTTGCGCGCTGTGCGTCGGCCATGATCATAGTCTCTGTATATCTCGGGTTTAAGGCTTTAAAATCTAGCCTTTTCGCCCCTCGCATTCAAGGCTAGAATCCCCCTCATGTGGTCACGATTTCTATCCACCTATCAACGATTTGCCGCGAAACGGATGTTTTCGCGCTGGGCCCCCATCTACGAAGAGGAAGTCGAAGAAAACGCCTATAGCGCCGCCGATGAAGTCGCCAAAACGGCCATAAAATATCTGGCACAAGCGGACAACAACCCCGTCATCGCCGATATCGGCATTGGAACGGGCCTTCTGGCGCAGCAAATCTACGATGCCATCCCATCCCGCATCATCGGCCTCGATTTCAGCGAGGATATGATGGCCTCTTGCGCCGGACGCGGCATTACCGAACTTCTCGTGAAATGCGATGTCGGACGAGATCAATGGCCCATCGAAGATAATAGCATGGATACGGTAGTCAGTGCGGGGCTTTTGGAATATCTGCGTATGGATATGACCGAACATTTCTTCCGTCAAAGCGCCCGCATTTTAAAATCCGGTGGTATGCTGGTGTTCACATATCTTCCTTCAATAGATAAAGCGCGCACGGTTTGGTGGCATGGCCATTCAGGAAGCTATCTGACCTCCGCCTATACCGGCGATTGGATGGAATCGGAAATAAAGGCGCATGGCATGGAAATTATCGAACACTCACCGCCATTCAAAGGCAGCGTGTTCCATGACGGATCGTCTTATGATTACAGACTTATTGCGGCGAAGAAAAATTAGCGTTCGTTGAGCGAGCTATCGAGCGTCTTCACGAAAGGCTTCAAAAGATATTCCATCACGGTCTTCTCACCCGTCAAAATATCGACCGTTGCAACCATACCCGGAATGATTGGCAGGACGGCATCTTTACGCTTTAGGGCGTTTTCGGTGGTGCGCACGCGCACATGGTAATAGCTCTCGCCCTTTTCATCCGTAACAGCGTCCGGTGAAATACCGACAACCTTGCCCGGCAAACCGCCATAGATGGAAAAATCATACGCGCTAATTTTTACCATCGCCGGTTGATCCGGATAAAGGAAGGCGATGTCCTTTGGTTTGATCCGCGCTTCAACAAGCAATTGGTCATCCTTAGGCACGATCTCGATAAAATCTTGACCGGGCTGAACAACACCGCCCACGGTATAGACTTTGATATCCTTCACGTAACCATTCACCGGCGATTTGATTTCGGTACGGTCTTTTTTATCAGACAAACTTACAAGGCCTTGC
>CAYYPX010000087.1:0-6920 GCA_964473655.1 uncultured Micavibrio sp. | reverse complement strand
CGCGCCAAATCCAAATGCAAGGCTGCCTCATACGTCATCGCACGGCCCGCTTCTATTTGCGCAGCCATCGAAAGCAGCATCCGTTTGACATCGGCGTGCTCGGAAATCGTGACGGCACCGCCGCCTTTTTTATTCAACGGCGCGCCTTGTATACGCTCTTTCGAAAAAGCCAGCGCGTGTTGGTATGATCGCTCCGCAATCGCCACACCCTGCAAACCCACACTCAATCGCGCGTTATTCATCATCGTGAACATATATTTCAGGCCTTCGTTGGCCGTGCCGACCAGATAACCGATCGCGCCACCCTTATCACCAAACTGCATCGTACAGGTCGGCGATGCTTTGATCCCCAGCTTGTGTTCGATACCGGTGCAGACAACATCATTGCGCGTGCCGTCTTTCAAAAATTTCGGCACGATGAAGAGCGATATACCTTTCACCCCTTCCGGCGCATCGGGAAGACGCGCCAGCACCAGATGGATAATATTGTCGGTAAAATCATGCTCTCCGTATGTGATGAAAATCTTCTGTCCGAAAATTTTGTATGTGCCGTTCGCGTCCGGAACGGCCTTTGTTTTTACTGCCGCCAAATCCGATCCCGCTTGCGGTTCGGTCAAATTCATCGTGCCGGTCCATTCACCGGAAATCATTTTCGAAAGATATTCGTGTTTTAATTCTTCGGATGCGTGCGCTTCGATGGCTTCGATTGCCCCTTGGTTGAGAAGCGGACACAATCCAAACGACATATTCGCGCCCTGCCACATCTCCTGCACGGCAAACGCCACCAGCCACGGTAAACCCTGCCCGCCATGCGCTTGATCGAACACGACGGAATTCCATCCGCCTTCGCAATATTGTTTATAGGCGTCTTTAAATCCGGGTGCGGTCTCCAGAACACCGTCTTTGACGGCAAGGCGTGCAACATCACCGCCATGGTTGATCGGCGCCAGAACATTGCTCGCAAGGTCCGCGGCCGGTTGTAAAATGCTGCCCACCATTTCGGCATCCAGCTTGCCAAGATCCGGATGCTCTTTGAGCTTATCGAGGCCCACAACGTGCTCTAAAACGAACATCATATCGGCAATCGGTGGGTGGTATTCGGCCATGGTGGGTCCTCTTGGGCGGAGTGAATCAGGTCGTTCCAGTATAGTAACCGCACACCCCCTATCAAACCGTAAACTGGCACAAGACTTGAAACTGTATTCAGGTAAGCAGGACATGAATACAGGTCAGGACGGCAGGCAAAAATGGCTCAAAACCCTATATATAACAAGGCGTTAAACGCCTACAACGTCCCCAAGGACGTCTATCACGCCATCAAGAATGCGGCCACCAAAACGGGGGTCAATTTTACCTACCTGCTGGAAAAGGCTGCCGCCGAAAGCTCTTTCGACGCCAATGCGAAATCCCGCAGCTCTTCCGCCACCGGCCTCTATCAATTCATCGAGAGCACGTGGCTGACGATGGTGAAAGAGCACGGCGATAAATACGGTCTTGAAAAATACGCTGCCAAAATCGATGACAACAATCGCGTTGCCACGCGCAAAGACAGAAATGAAATTCTCGCCCTTCGCAAAGATCCTGAAATCGCATCTTTGATGGCGGCTGAATTTGACACCGGAAATTACAACCGTTTGAAACAAGATGTCGGCGGTGAGATCGGTTCAACCGAGCTATATATGGCGCACTTTTTGGGTGCCGGCGGCGCGACGGGTTTCTTGAACGCCATGAAGAAAAGCCCGAATATGACGGCGGCGGATTTGTTCCCGGAAGCAGCACGCTCCAACCGCAACGTATTCTATGATCAACGCACTGGACAGCCACGCTCCTTGAAACAAGTCTATGCAATGTTTGATCGTAAATTCGATGGCAGCAACGATCAGAGCGTTATGATGGCGGGCAACTCCAACATCAATTTGCGCACGAATAACAATTACGCCGCACAGCGTAGCCCACAAGCAGACCAAATCGTGACAGAAGATCCGTTCGCACGTCTCGCCGCATTGATGGGAACAGGCAGCAGCCCCGAAAAACCATCCTCCATGCTGCGAATCGCGGGCTCTACGGATCAAAGAGATTGGCAGATTTTCCCGCCATCGCTCTACAGCAAGCTGTCTTTAAGCCCTGCGCAAATGATGCTGCTTTCCGACTTCGACGCCTAAGCCCTGATTCACCTCATATATTAGCCTTCGCTCCTCCAACGGGTCGAAGGCTGTATTGTATTCGAAGTACAAATTCGCGATATCTAACTATAGATATACAGTATTCATGTATAAATTAAGTACAAATACTGATCATGATTTCTGATCATACTAATAGTAAATATAGATTTTACTTCTATAATTACTATTAATAAAATATTTGCATTTTTTGTTGACAGCTATGCGTTTTTCACTTATCTTGTAAATAACAAAGCGGAACTATAATCGCTTAATAAACAAAGAACCAGGGAGGTTCTAATGAGTACTTATGCAGGCCGATTTAGGTCGGCAGCAAGTAATGGACCGGCAAGAGGAACAGGGGTTTCGCAAGCTGGGAGCAACATGAGAGTGACAAGGGGTATGAGTCCCGCCCATCTAAGACTCACAAATCCCGGAACCGCACACCGAATGGGCCTAGCCCACGGTTAACGGTTCAACTTTCAAAGGACAACACCGCGTCCCCCTCAACTCGGTGTTGTTTTGTGGAAGTAAGCACTTTCCCACCATCGACATATTGACGAGCATGACCATGCCCCTAAATCTTAGGGGCATTATTTTTTTCAAAAAAGGAATTTTTCATGCCCGCCACCAAGGCCTATGCCGCCCAATCCAAAACCGCTTCCCTCGCCCCCTTTACGTTTGATCGCCGCGAACCTCTGGCTGACGATGTCGCCATCGACATTATGTTCTGCGGTATCTGCCATTCCGATGTTCATCAAGTGCGTGATGAATGGGGCGGCTCGCTCTACCCGATGGTGCCCGGCCATGAAATCGTCGGGCGCGTGACCAAGGTCGGCGGCAATGTGAAGAAATACAAAGTGGGCGATCTGGTCGGCGTCGGTTGCATGGTTGATTCCTGCCGTGAGTGTGCGAATTGTAAGGATCACGAAGAACAATTCTGCTTGAATGGCTTCACCGGTACCTACAACGCAGCCGACAAACGCCATGGTGGCTTGTCGCAAGGCGGTTATTCCAAACATATCGTGGTCGATCAGGCTTTTGTTTTAAAGGTCGATGAAAAACTCGATCCTGCTGCCGCCGCGCCGTTATTGTGCGCGGGCATTACAACCTATTCTCCGCTCAAACGCTGGAAAGTCGGACCGGGCAAAAAAGTCGGCGTGGTCGGTCTTGGCGGACTTGGTCATATGGGTGTGAAAATCGCCGTTGCCATGGGCGCGGATGTTACCGTCTTCACCACATCGAAATCAAAAATCGAAGATGCCAAAAAACTCGGTGCGCATCATGTCATTCTTTCCAACGATCCAGCGAAAATGAAGGCATCCGCCGCCTCGTTCGATTTCATTCTGGATACGGTTTCCGCGCCGCATGATATCAATGCCTACTTAAATCTTTTGCGCCGCGATGGAACGCTGACTCAAGTTGGCCTGCCGTCCGAACCGCTTGCCGTCTCGCTCTTCCCGCTTGTGCTGCGTCGTTTGAATTTCTCCGGCTCGCTGATCGGCGGGATAAAAGAAACACAGGAAATGCTCGATTTCTGTGCGAAACACAACATTGTGTCGGAAATAGAGCTCATTCGTGCAGACCAGATCAACGAAGCGTATGACCGGCTGATGAAAAGCGATGTAAAATATCGTTTTGTGATCGACGCCTCCACGATATAATGGTGCCATGAAAAAAGCTCTTCTCACCGCTCTTCTTATCAGTGCATTTTCCGCGCCTGCTTTTGCGCAAGCCGTGGAGAAGGTGCCTCTATCCACACCCAGCTATACAATCAACAAAGAAACCGATCCGATGGCGACAGATTCTTCTTCCGCGGAGCCGGCAAAATCCGTCAACAAGGGTGAGACGATTATCGCGCCGCCACCGCCGGGTGATACATCGCAACAAGAAGATCAGCAGGAAACTGTTCCAGCGCCATCGAACGAGCCAACACCGATCCTTCCGACACCGGCAAACACTTCGAATGGTGAAGTCGCGCCGCCACCAAAACCATTTCACAGCAATGTGACGGGCCTTACCGCCAAGGACGAAACCAAATTCGAAAAAATGAAATTCTGCACGATCAAGGTTTCGTTCAGCAGCAAATGTTGCGGCACAGACAAAAATACTGGCAACAAGATCAAGGAATGGCTTGATGGCAATTCCACCATCGCTCAATACACGCAAAATAATTGGGGCAAGGAAGGCGAATATGATTATTGCATCGATGTTCCCGAACATAACAATCGCGCAAAAACCTACGCAGCCTTGAAAAATATGCTGCCATCGAAGGGGGCTAATTCTTCCAGCGGCGGCGATACGACTCTATCCGGCAAAGGCTTTGCTACGGTGAAAACGCGTGATTGATTAACGTCCCTGCGCGGCACGGCGCAGGCGGTCGTTGATGGCAATACCTAAACCAACATCCGGAATATCCATCACGGCAATGCTCTTGTTGTTTTGATTGTCCAACTCCCGCAGCATCGAAAACAAATTCGCGGCGGCCTCGTGCAGATCGCCGCTCTCGCTCAAATTCCGGAATTTTTCATCGCCTAAATCTTTGGCAAAACCGCCGCCCTTGATCCCCATGAATTTGGTAGAACCGAACGCGAGCAGCCCTTCTTCCGGTGCAACATCCACAGCCTTCAAACGAACCGGAATGCTTGGCGCGTAGTGTTTCAAGAGCTGCCCCGGCGATGATGGTTTTTCCTTCGTGCCGAAATCGTATTTCACATCGCCCAGATAATCCTGCAAATCTTCCGCCGTCACCGCGCCGGGCCGCACGATCACCGGAACATTGCCCGATAAATCCAATACCGTGGATTCCAGTCCCACCGCGCTCGCGCCGCCCGCCAGAATAAACGGCACACGATCGCCCAGAGATTCTTGCACGTGTTTGGGCGTGGTCGCCGATGGCTCGCCGCTCGCATTCGCACTTGGTGCCGCAATCGGCACGCCCGCGCGTTCAATCAATTGTAATGCCACCGGATGGTTCGGCATACGGATCGCCACAGTCTCCAATCCAGCACTGACCAGATCGGAAATCCCGCCGTCTTTTTTCTTCGGCAAAATCATCGTGAGCGGTCCCGGCCAGAAGGCCTGCATCAATCCGCGTGCGCGATCATCGACCTCGACAAACTTTGCCGCATCATCACGTTTCGCCACATGAACGATGACGGGATTAATCGCAGGACGATTTTTCGCCGCAAAAATTCCTGCCACCGCGCGGCCATCCAGTGCATTTGCACCAAGCCCGTACACCGTCTCCGTCGGAAACGCGACCAAACCGCCGCCGCGAATAATCTCCGCGGCTTCGTTAATGGCTTCAGGATTCGGGGTTTTGACAATCACCATGGGCGTAAATGGCCATTTCTCTTAGAAAAAATCAAGAATATAAAACGCCAAGGCACCAAGGACGCCAAGACTATTGCAAAAAACTTGGCTAACTTGGCGTCTTGGCGTTAAAAACTTTTTTTCTTATATAGTATGCCACCGGTTTGCGGTGTGGGGACGCCCGTCGTTGTCGGGAAACTTAAGGGTTTGCCCAATAAACTCCGCACCGCAAGATAGGCGAAACATTCGGCTTCGGTGGCGTCGCCATCCCATCCCAGATCATTGACGGATTTCACCGCGCCGTTCAGACGCGCGTTCAAGGCTTTCATCAAAGCCTTGTTGTGACGCCCACCGCCGCACGCGTACCAACTTTTCGGTGCCTCTTTCATAAACGAAACCGACCTCACAATTCCTTCCGCCGTAAACGCGAGCAATGTCGCCGCGCCATCTTCGGTTGAAATCTCATCCATATTTTGCGTCAATTGCCCCAATGCCGCGATATCCCATTGATCGCGATCGAGTGATTTCGGAGGCTTCCTCGAAAAATATTCATGCGCCAACCATTGATCGAGCAATGCCTGCACAGGCTTTCCCGCCGCCGCCAGTGCGCCGTCTTTATCATACAACGCATTGATACGTGATTTCGCCCAATCATCCATCAACGCATTGCCGGGGCCGGTATCGAACGCCAAAATATCGCTCTCATCCTTACCGATCCATGTTACGTTCGCGACGCCGCCGATATTCAAAACAACGCACGGCAATTCCACTCTGTCTGATCGCACCCTTGCCGCGTGATAGATCGGTGCGAGCGGTGCACCCTCGCCGCCCGCTGCTACATCCGCGCTGCGGAAATCATCGATCACATCCATGCCGCATTCGTGCGCCAACAATTTTCCATCGCCGATCTGCACGGTTACACCGTCTTTCGGCGCGTGATAAATTGTCTGGCCATGAAAACCGATCACATCGCCTTTGATGCCTAACTGCTTTACCGCTTCCGCGTGTTTCAATGTCAGCAACCGTTCGGCGTCTTTTATCTTCGGGCTATGGCGATCCTTAATCCCGAAACAGGGGCGGATCAAACCGCGCTCTTCTTCGGTATAGGGAATGGTGACAAACCCCAGCGGCTTTACGTATCCCGCACCATCCGTTTCGATGGCGGCGCAGTCCACCCCGTCCAGCGAGGTGCCGGACATCAGGCCGATTGCGGTATAGACTTTGCCGTGCGTCATGTTTATAACCTTGTTATGACATACAAATCCGATTTCCTGAATATCCTAACCGAACGCGGCTTCATCCACCAGTGCAGCGATTTCGATGGCCTCGATAAAAAGCTCTCGAGCGGCGTGCAATCCGCCTATATCGGCTTTGATCCTACGGCCAAATCTCTCCATGTCGGGAATCTGACCGGCATTATGATGCTAAAATGGTTTCAGGAATGCG
>CAYYPX010000086.1:0-6923 GCA_964473655.1 uncultured Micavibrio sp. | reverse complement strand
CTTATAGAGGTTGAAGCCAGTTCAACAGCTGGTGTAACGCCTCTTCAATGGAAGGAATACATAAAACAAGTATCTATAAATATAAACACACTCAAAATGTCTAAACAAACTTCGTTTGATGAAACAATGAAACTTATAGATGTTATGAATGCTATGCGCGGCACAAGCGAAGTATGGGACTTAACAGCAAGATGCAGATATAAAGAGAACCCTAAATGTGTAGAAGAAGCAGCTTTAATACTTTTTCGCAATAATAATCCAATTATGAATCCATCCTATAAAAAAGACGTTGATGATCGAATGATATTAAATGTCGACAACGCGAGCTTTTCTGAATATTTGACAACATATAAAGAGGACGTCCGTTCTGATAACAGTGATTCCGACCCCGTATCGAGCATGCTGTCTCGAACATCTTCCGCAATTAAAAACTATTTTGTTCTAAAAGGCATTTATATCTAAAAAAAAGGGAGCCATGCGGCTCCCCTAGTTGCAATTTTTTCTGGAGGACACTCAGAAAAAACTAAACTGAATTTAAGACATGGATCCCGGCCTTCGCCGGGATGCCGGAAAGATTAGTTCGCTTGGCGGCGAAGGAAGGCCGGAATGTCCAGTTCTTCATCCGTCTTGGCGTTGCGGGAAGCCGAAGGCGCATCGATATTCAATTGGCCTTGCGCCGGATTTTCAGAAACGCGCGGAGCAGCACGCAATGCGCTGTGGAATCCGCCGCCGCCTGCTACGGCCGCTTGCGGCGTTGCATCGGTGTAGGTTTCTTCTTCCGTTGGACGTCCAGCACCGCGAACGCCGCTGGTGATACGTTCAAACAAAGATGGTGTGCGTTTACGTTCAGCCGCATTCGCACCCGGAACCGGTGGGCGCAGATTGTAGCCTTGCGCTTGTTGTGAGTAACCACCAACGCCATAATTTGTTGCTGGTTCTTGCGGTTCCGCCATGATTGGTTTTGGTGGAATGAAGTGACCATCATGCAACGTGCCGCGAAGGCCCGTGGCTTGTTGTTGCGGCGCGTATTGTTGAACAGGAGCCTGTTCGACCGGAGCCGAAACGAATTCCTGTTGTTCAAACATATCGCGTTCCGGTTCATCGAATGTTTGAACTGGAGCCGCCGCCGGACGGACAAGCAAAGTGGAACGTTGCGCAACTGTTGCCGATTGAATCGTGTTCACTTGTGGTTTGGCACGCTCATACACTGGCTTTTCAAGCGCTGCGGACTTTCCCACGTTGGTTACACGCAAGCCTCCGTTGCCGGTGACCGTGTTGTTTGCAGGTTGTTTCATTTCGGCAGCGTCGATTCCCGTGGCAACCACGGATACGCGCATTTTGCCTTCCATGTTGTCATCGAACGTCGAGCCGAAGATGATGTTCGCATTCGGATCAACTTCGTCACGGATGCGGTTACAAGCTTCATCAACTTCGAACAGCGTCATGTCCGCGCCGCCCGTAACATTGATGATGACGCCGCGTGCGCCTTTCATCGAGATATCATCCAGAAGCGGATTGTTGATCGCGGCTTCGGCGGCTTCGATAGCGCGGCGTTCGCCTTCGGCTTCGCCCGTACCCATCATCGCCTTGCCCATTTCCAACATCGCAGAGCGAATATCGGAGAAGTCCAGATTGATGAGACCTTCTTTGGTGATCAGATCGGTTACGCCACGAACACCGGATTGCAGAACAGAATCCGCCATACGGAATGCATCGGCAAACGTTGTGCGTTCATTCGCAACACGGAACAAGTTTTGGTTCGGGATCACGATCAGCGTATCAACATAGTCTTGAATCTGGCCGATGCCGGATTCAGCCTGACGCATTCTGTGCGTGCCTTCAAAGTGGAATGGTTTTGTGACAACGCCAACAGTCAGGATACCGGCATCGCGGCAAGCACGTGCGATGACTGGGGCCGCGCCCGTTCCCGTTCCGCCGCCCATACCGGCGGTGATGAACACCATGTTGGAGCCTTGCAGATAGCCCATCAATTCCTCGATGGATTCTTCCGCCGCTTTTTCACCCATTTCAGGTTTCGCACCAGCGCCAAGCCCGCCCGTGACGTGACTGCCCAATTGAATGCGTGTTTCGCAAAGGCTGCCCTCGAGCGCTTGCGCATCCGTGTTGCAGACGAGGAACTCTACGCCCTCAAGCCCGCTTGAAATCATATTGTTGACCGCGTTACCGCCCGCGCCGCCAACACCGACAACTGTAATCTTCGGAGACAATCTATGTACCTCTGGTGTTTGAATTCTTAAATTGATCATGTGACGAACCTCTTTGTTAAGGCCTATTGCGCGATTCTATGTTTGTTCGTGCCGGAACGGAATCATGAAAATTCCAAAGCGCGGCAAAAACGGCGGGTAGACGGCGGTAATGAACTGCTATTTCCCCAAGACGATGTGCGAATAACGGGAGCTAAGAGACTCATATGATTCACACATCCGGATTGTTTCATGGAGATAGAAAACCTCCAAGAGAATGCAGTTATTTACCTGTGGATAAGTTGGGGGTGAAATCGTGATTTTTCAAGGATTTCAAAAAGAAAAAGCCGGAATAGTTTCCGGCCAATTATACAATTTCGAATAAAATCACTTAATTACATTAATTTCTTCAATGGAACTTTAAACAACGATTTTTTCAACGCCAAGGCGCCAAGTTAGCCAAGGCATACGGATCAAACTTGGCGATCTTGGCGTCTTGGCGTTTAGATTTTTTAAGGATTAAGAATCGTAAATGAAATTACCAGTTTTCTTTCCACCAGTATTTAACGCGTTCCCACATAGAGCCGGGTTCTACCGTCGCCATGATTTCGGCGGGCATTTCATCGTGGCGTTCGGTGATATAGGTCAAAAGTCCGGCGGTTGTCGCGAAGGCCGGGCCAGAGACCCCATCAGGAAGAGAGCTGAGTCTGATCGGACGGCCGAGGCGGACTTGTTTGTCGAGAATACTCTGCGCGAGCTCACGAATACCCGGCATTTGCGAGCCCCCGCCCGTCAACACAACGCGGCGGCCAATCATATTGCCAAGGCCGGAGTCTTTCAAACGGCCGCGAACGATTTCGAGAATTTCTTCGAGGCGCGGCTGGATGATGCCTATTAATAAGGAGCGCGGGATGTGGTTTGGCGCGTGGCGATCTGTTTCGCCCAGTTGCGGTACGTCGATCAATTCGGATTCATCGCCGGACGTGACCATCGCGCTTCCATATAATGTCTTCAAACGTTCGGCATCGGAGTTGGCGCAAGTGAGGCCCTTCGCGATATCGCTGGTGACATGCGCGCCGCCGGCGGGAATCGCATCGGAGTAAATCATCGCGCCGCCTTGGAACACAGCAAATGAAGTCACCCCTGCTCCCATATCAATGACCGTGCAGCCAAGATCCATTTCATCTTCTACCAGACACGCAAGGCCAGCGGCGTAAGGCGATGAGCCCAGCGCGACGATATCAAGGTGTGATCTTTCGATGCAGCTTGCGATGTTTTGCAGCGGGCCAAGATCAGCGGTGACCATATGAATGCCAACGTCAAGTTGTTGGCCCACCATACCGCGCGGATCACGAATGCCTTCTTGCCCATCGATGCGATAGCCGACGGGAATTGTGTGAATGAGTTCGTATTCTGCCGACAAAACCTGATCCTGCGCTTTGGCCAGTGCGCGGCGGACATCGTTGCCCGTGATCGAATGGCCGGAGACTTGAATACTCGCGCCCATCACATGAGAGTGCGCATAAATTCCGGGCACGTTGATGATGACTTCGCGCAGCGGATAACCCTTCATCGCTTCGGCAGCCATGTTTTCGGCGGAATGAACGGTGGAGCGGATCGCATTTTCGGCAAGATCAAGATCGATCACCGCGCCGCCTTTGATTCCCTTCGCACCCTGATAACCCACGCCCAAAACTTCGATTGCGCCATCATCATCGACGATACGACCGATAAAACAAGCGATCTTGTGGCTGCCAATATCCAGCGCCGCGAGGATCGATCCTTTGGGTTTGAGTTTATGTTTCATTAAATCGGTTTGCCTGCGGCGGGAGTGATCTGGGTGACGCCTGCCTTGAAATCTTGGGCTGCGCCGGGTTTGGTCCTTACTGTTATACGGCCCTCTTCCCGCACGTCAATGGAGACGACGTCTTTATCCAGCAAAGCCTCTTCTTCATGATTAACGGCCAGTTTGCGAAGGGCCAGCCCCAGCTCCGCTTCCGGTAATTTTACTTCCGCGCCGGATTTAAGCTTTAAATCCCAGCGGCGACCACCCACCAAAGTTGCCGCTTCCACACGTTTTGCAATCAACGGTTCAAGTTGAAGCATTTTCAAAAGCCCTTGCGCCTTTTTCGGCGCGTCATCGCCCACGACGATCATCAGGTTTTTCCATGGCGCGAGATTATGATCGGTCAGCACGACGCCTTCCGCATCAATAAGCGAGAGTTTCTGATTACGCTGCCACAGCGCCATCGGTTTGCGTTCCGTAATCTTGATGTAGATCGTATCCGGCAAGCGGCGTTCAACGTGCGCGGTTTTTACCCATGACAATTTTTCGATCATGTCTTTGGCTTCGGATGGATGAAAGGCGAAAATCGGATCGCCCCTTTCCATGTTGATCATCGCCTTTAATGTATCGGCATCAGTATAGTGACGACCATCGACCAGAATATTTTTAACGGCAAAACCCCAACCGGCAGTTTTGTTCAACATCGCGTTTTCGATGCGGTTGCTCGTCTGCGCAGCAAAGCCCGACATGATCACCCATGAGCCAATCCAAAAAACAAATGTGCAGATTGCGATGCCGATTCCGAACCGTTTGACGAAAAGGATCAGGCGCTCCGTGCCGCCCGAGCGTCTTTTGAGGATGGTGCTTCGTCTTGTGCCTTGCCGTGACATTGTGCGGTTTCAACCAGATGTGAACATAGTTCTACGAAAGATTTGCCATTATAAACAACCTGACTTGGGCCAATGGATTCGGCCGTCAAACCGGGCTGGGTGTTAATTTCGAGAAAGTATAACCCCTCTGGACCGGCTTGGGAATCATCATATCGAAAATCGCACCGGGCCAGACCGGAACATCCCAAAACGTTAAAAACGCGTTCGGCATAGTCGAGAGCGGCCTTGTACACCGCTTCGGGGATTTGCGCCGGAAGAACCAGTTCGGTGCGCGTGTCTTTATATTTGGCTTCGTAATCGAAAAAGCGCGTGTGGGAGATGATTTCCGTAACGGCTTGGGCTTTGCCATCCAAAACGCCGACCGTTAACTCTTTGCCCGGAATGTAACGCTCAACCAGAACTTCGTCACCGAATGTCCAGCTTTCGACATCGAGCCCGGGATGATTGTCATTGTCGAGCACGATGCGCACGCCGACGCTCGACCCTTCACATGGCGGCTTTACCACATAAGGTGGTTTCATAACCGAACCTGATAACACTTCGTTTTTGCTGGCAACTCTGCCTTCAGCAGATTGCACACCAACAGAGGCCGCCATGCGTTTGGCGAGCGGCTTGTTCATGCCGATCGCGGACGCCGCCACGCCAGAATGCGTGTAGGGAATTTCAAGAATTTCGAGCAGGCCTTGAATGACGCCGTCTTCCCCGCCCCGCCCGTGCAGATTGTTAAACACAACATCAGGACGCGGGTTTAAGTCTTTGAGTAGCTTGGTAAGATCATGCGTGACATCGATGGTGCGGACATTATAGCCCGCCTCTTTCAACGCGGCCTCCACGTGTTTGCCTTTGGTGAGCGAGACTTCACGTTCCGCCGACCATCCGCCTAGAAATAAAGCTACTGTTTTTTTCGTCATACCAAACCTTAAGCAAAAGCCATGTCGTAATTTATACCGGCGGGAAGTGTCTTTTCTGTGGCATGATCCTCAATAAATCTCTTTGTTTCCAAGGGAACGTCCACGGACATTTTATGATCCATTTTATCCAAAACTTCGTCGACATCAGCCCAGCGATAACGACCAGTATTCAATTGGCCAGAGTCCAGATTTCCGCGCATACGAGCAAAATGAGTGAAGTACAGATGAACGTCATCTCCTTCGCGGTTGAATTCCTGACGACCTAATTCGCCCATCTCTTCAACTTCCAAGCCTAAATTATTGTAGAAATTTCTGGCGGCAGCGACATCAAACGCCTCGCCCAGCTCTATACGGCATTCGGGAAAAGAGATTTCTTGGGTTTCCCCGTTCTCCAAAACAACGAGCTTATTACCGCTCTTGATTACGCCAACAACATAGTGCCGACTCATTCTTCCCCTGTTCAGGCGTTGCCTAAACGCCTTATCTCCCAGCGTAAGGCAATTCCGAACTTTTCGTCCACTCTTTTCCGCAACTCTTCCCCCAAAGCCTCAAGATCGGCCGATGTTGCATCGCCAGAATTGATCATGAAGTTGCAGTGTTTCTCGCTCATGAGCGCGCCGCCGACTTTCAGGCCACGTCCGCCGACAGCGTCGATGATCTGCCAGACTTTCGTGCCTTCCGGCAATCCTGCGCGGGCGATTTCCTCTACGGATGGGTTTGCAAAAGTAGAGCCGCCGGTTTTTTCGCGGATGGGCTGTGATCCTTCACGTTTTACTTTAATCTCAACCATGCGATCCAACACACTTTGTGCATTGTCTTTTTTGGTTTTGAACGTTGCGGAAACGAAGATGTAATTTTCGGGCAGATCATTGTGCCTGTAGGTGAGATTCATTTGCTCCGGTGTGAATGTGTGAAGTTTTCCGGAACGCTCTAGAGCCTCGCAAGAGATCAAAACATCCTTGGTCTCGACGCCATAACAGCCCGCGTTCATACGGAGCGCACCGCCGATCGTGCCCGGAATGCCGGAGAAAAATTCGAGGCCGCCAAGGCCAGCTTCCGCCGCGACTTGCGCAACATTCGCATCGAGCGCGAGCGCGCCGGCCTTTACGGTATCGCCGATCACTTCGATTCC
>CAYYPX010000085.1:0-7031 GCA_964473655.1 uncultured Micavibrio sp. | reverse complement strand
GAGGCGGTTTCGGTTACCGACATGATATCATTGACCAAAATGCGCTCTGCGCCCTGAATACCCCATGTTTCGGGCTTTAATTTCAGATCATTGCCTATAATCCGGTCAACCTCAGGCATTTCGGCGTATTTTTCGGGTGAAATCTGGGCAGAACAGCCCGTAACGATGATTTTAGCCCCCCGGATTGTCCCGTTTTGCCCGTCTAATGGCTTGTTTTGCCTGCCTTTCGGCCTCTTTGGTGACCGCGCAGGTATTGAAAATGATGGCATCTTCAAGCCCCGCCGCCTTGGCATGGCCGCGCATCACCTCGGATTCATAGGTGTTCAGGCGGCAGCCGAATGTAACGAGTTCGGGGTCTTTGGACATGGGGTGTTTTTAGGGCCAAAACGGCCAAAAAGCAACAGAAGCCTTAATTTTGATCATAAAAACAAAATAAGTGTAATTATAACAATATCTTAAAATATTTTATTAAAGTAATTTATGAACACAAACGTAGAGAACACATATAAATTAATATTATATATTAAAATCAAATATTTATATTATTTTATTAATGTATTAGTTTAATTAAAATCCTAAACCAACGCCGACGCCACCACCCCTGTAGCGAGAGCCGCCATAGCCGAAGACGTCATATGTATCATGGTAGCGACGGTCATAGCGTAGGCGTTCGTTTTCGCGGGCCAGATCCATGCAGAAATCCATGGCTTGCGAATTCGGGGCATTTCCACGGCGGAGGCATTCCCGATAAAACCGGTCACAGTTAAGCCCCCTTCTGGCGATTTCGGCGTCCATCTTGGTTTCGGACCGGTAGCCGTTATCGTAGCTGCAAAGCTCATCATCGCTTAGGGACGCGATCTGCTGGGGCGTCATATTAAATGTCGGCGACGCGCAGGAGGCCAAAAGGCACAGGGCGGCAATAGTTAGCGTGTGTTTCATGATTACTCCAATATGGTCCCGTCAAAGCTGTAGGCAACCGGCCCCGTCATCAAAACATGGTTGTCGGCCTCTCGCCATTCGATGAAAAGGTCACCCCCATCCAGCGTCACCCGTACGCGCCGACCGGTCAGGCCACGGCGGATGGCGGCCACAGCGGCGGCGCAAGCACCCGTGCCGCAGGCCTGCGTTATACCCGCTCCGCGCTCCCAGACCCGCATCCGGAGATGATTTTGACCGTGCATACTTACGTATTCAACATTTGTCCGTTCAGGAAAAAGCGGATCATGTTCCACTTTTGGGCCTGACTTATCCACAGAGATCGACCCGACATCCTCACAGAAGAACACACAATGTGGATTGCCCATTGAGACTCCAACAGGGTCGCCCTCCAGCGGCAAATACAGCGTATCGCATTGTTTTGATAGGGGAATTTTATTCCATTCAAGAGCTGGCTCACCCATATCCACCGTAATCTGGCCGATTTCCGCGCCTTGCGTACAGTACAGTATGCCGGAGATGGTTTGGATGGAACAGGAAGCAGCCCCTTTTTCCTTCATGATGAGGTCGGCCACGCAGCGGGTGGCGTTGCCGCAGGCTCCAGCCTCAGACCCATCCGGATTATAAATTCGCATGAAGATATCGGCGGGGCCTTCGCGTACGGGCTCCATCACGATCAACTGATCGAAACCCACCCCGCGACGGCGATCACCGATTGCGCGGGTGCGATCTGCCCCTAAATCAAGGGGGCTTTTCCGGCCATCGAGGATGACGAAGTCATTGCCGAGGCCGTGCATCTTTTTAAACGGAAGACTCATAAAGGCGATGATAGGGCGAAAATGTCACAATTTCCACGGGGTACAGACGAACTTTCGCCGGATTCCGCCATTAGTAAAGTAGGTATGAGCAAAATCGAAGACGGAGTAGACGGCATGAGACAGCCAAGTTTCAGACCCAGTTACGAGCCCACCATTTGGGCATTGCGACGGAACGTGCGCGCGACCAAGCAGAACAACACGCCGCAAACCACCCCTACCGATACTCTATATGAGCATTTGTTCGGGTATGACCCGATCCGTGTAATGAAAGACCGTGAGCGCTTCGAAGACATTCATAAAGGCAGCGCGGAAAACCCCCAGTTGAACATCATCAACCCCGTAACCAATTTCACGGTGATGGAGCTGGCGTCGGAAGAAGAGCCAAGCAAAGCTTGACAGTCTGGCCTTAGCCCCCCTATAAAACCCTCAAATTTCCTGTGATCGGTAAGACTGCCGTGTCCAAGGATACACCCCAGCCCGCGAAGTTACGCGCACTGGGGCCAAACTGTTTTGGGATTTTAAATGTTTGAAAGTTTGAGCGACAAGCTTGGCGGTATCTTCTCCTCTCTCAGAGGCAAGAGCCGTTTGAGCGAAGAGGATGTCAACGCCGCCGCCCGCGAAATTCGCGTGGCGTTGCTCGAGGCCGATGTCGCCCTGCCCGTCGTTAAAGATTTCATCGAGACGATCAAAACAAAAGCCGTTGGCCAAGATGTTATCAAATCCGTCACGCCATCGCAGATGGTCGTCAAGATCGTTCATGACGCTTTGGTTGAAATGCTCGGCAGTGAATCCGCCGATCTGAATTTCGGTCCTGCGCCTTCCGCCTACCTGATGGTGGGCTTGCAAGGTTCCGGTAAAACGACATCGACCGCGAAGATCGCGAAATTCCTCACCGAGAAAAACCGCAAGAAAGTTTTGATGGCGTCGCTCGACACGAGCCGCCCCGCCGCGCAAGAACAGCTTGGAATCTTGGGTGAGCAAACGGGCGTTGCGACGCTCCCGATCATCAAAGGCGAAACACCGGTACAGATTACCGAACGTGCCCTAAAAGAAGCACGCCTTGGCGGGTTCGATGTTTTGATGCTCGACACAGCCGGACGTTTGGCGATCGACGAAGAGTTGATGAACGAGGTGGCCGCCGTTTCAAAACTGGCGAACCCAGTTGAAAAACTTCTTGTTGCCGATGCGATGACCGGCCAAGACGCCGTCAACGTTGCCAAAGCATTCGATGAAAAAGTCGGTATCACTGGTATCGTTCTGACCCGTATCGACGGCGATGCACGCGGCGGCGCGGCGTTATCCATGCGCGCGATCACCGGCAAGCCGATCAAGCTGCTGGGCGTTGGCGAAAAATGGGATGCGCTCGAAGCGTTTCACCCTGACCGTATCGCAGGCCGCATTCTTGGCATGGGTGATGTTGTATCGCTGGTCGAACGCGCGGCGGAATCCATCGAGGCGGAAGATGCCGCCCGCATGGCCGAAAAATTCAACGAAGGAAAATTCGATTTCAACGACCTGCTCTCTCAGTTCAAACAGATGAGCAAAATGGGCGGCGTCGGCGCGATGGTGAAAATGCTTCCCGGTCTTGGCAAGATGGCGTCACAGCTTGAAGGCAAGATGGACGAGAAAGTGATGACGCGCCAAGAAGCGATCATCCTTTCCATGACGAAACATGAACGCGCCAATCCGCAAGTGATGAACGCATCGCGCAGAAAACGCATTGCCGATGGTTCGGGCACGAGCGTGCAGGACGTTAACAAGCTCTGCAAACAGCAAGCCGATATGCAGACCATGATGAAGCGCATGAAGAAAATGGGCATGGGCAAAATGATGGGCATGATGAAGGGCATGATGGGCGACAAAGACGCCGCTATGCTCGACGCATCCATGCAGGAAGAAATGGCCGCCGGAAAAATGCCGAACCTCGGCGCAAACCCATTCGCGGGTGGACTTCCCGGACTTGGCGGCGGTATGCCCATGGGCATGGGTGGAATGCCGGGCCTTGGTAGTATGGGATTCCCGCAACGCGGCGGCACAAAAAAGAATCGCAAGAAACGATAACTAAACTTTGAACTTACACTTTTTAAATTTGAAAAACTAAAGGAGAACTAAAATGGCACTAGCAATCAGACTGTCCCGCGGTGGACGCAAAAACCGCCCACACTACTCCATCGTCGTTGCCGACAAACGCAAGGCACGCGATGGCCGTTTCCTCGAGAAGCTCGGCACATACAACCCTCTGTTGGCGAAAGACGACGCAAATCGCGTTCAGTTCAATGCAGAACGCGCAAAGTACTGGATTTCTCAAGGCGCGGAAATTTCCGATCGCGTTTCGATTTTCTTCGGTAAGGCCGGAATCATTCCGATGCCTGCGAAGAAAAACAACCCGCAAAAAGCAGAACCATCTGCAAAAACAAAACAGATGGTTGCTGAAAAAGCGAAAAAACGCGAAGACGCAGCAGAAGCCGCGAAACAAGCTGCTGAAGAAGCAAAAGCTGCTGCAGCCCAAGCGAAAGCCGATGCAGAAGCCGCCGCTGCCGCTCCTGCGCCGGAACCAGAAGCTGCCCCAGCAGAAGCACCAGCCGAAGAAGCTGCTGCGACTGAAGAGCCAAAGGCCGAGTAATCATTCGATCATCCCCGCTCCGGCGGGGATGATTTTATTGGCATGGCGGATAAACGCATTCTCATCGGTGAAATTACAACGGCGCATGGCATCAAAGGCTATGTGAAGGTACGCGGTTATGTCGAAGATGAAACACTTCTCGAGCACGCATCGGTTTGCGACCAAGGTGGCAAAAAGATTTCCATCAAATTGAAGAATGCGCTCAAAGGCGATTGGGTTGCCGAAGTCAAAGGCATTACCGACCGTAATGCCGCAGAGCTTCTACGCGGTACAAAATTATATATCGATCGCGATATCATGCCGGACACCGATGATGGTGAATTCTATGTCGAAGATTTGAAAGACATGAAGGTTGTCGATAAGGACGGCAAAGAGATCGGCGTCATATTGAGTGTTGAAAATTTTGGCGCGTCGGACCTTCTCGATATCAAACCTGCCAGCGGACCTTCTTTTTATCTTCCGTTCACGGATGATACGGTTCTGGATGTCGATTTTGATAGCGGCGTTATCACCGCCGAACTGCCAAAAAATATTTAGGCATTGACATAAGAATTTTCATTTGTTAATTCTACAATATGTACGAGACACGCAAAAAGACCATGTTTATCGACGAAAGCGTTTTCGATTTCGACCCCTCGAATAAAGATGCACACTACGCTTTTGAAAACTTTTTGTATTTCGTAGGCGATGCCAGAGACAGTTACGATATCTCTTTGCTCACGGAACAAAATGCCGAAACTCTCACCCACAAAATAAATTCTATTCGTATAAAGGAACAGCTAAGACAATCGTTAGAATTCCTGCCTTCTTTCATAAAGTCATGGAAGGAATTTGAAGCAACATTCACAGATGTCATCATAACAAATAAGCAAAAGGCAATCGACAAAATAGACGATTATAATTTTGCGTTCCCAATCTATTCGATAACAAGTCCAAATTATTTTCACTATTTTGAAGAAATGTACGATGAAAGTTTATTATTTAATAACCTATCTACGGGAAAAAGCATCAGCGCTCTTACGGCGCATATGGCATTACGAGATTTACAACTGGACGGCAAAGAGATCGGCGTCATATTGAGTGTTGAAAATTTTGGCGCGTCGGACCTTCTCGATATCAAACCTGCCAGCGGACCTTCTTTTTATCTTCCGTTCACGGATGATACGGTTCTGGATGTCGATTTTGATAGCGGCGTTATCACCGCCGAACTGCCAAAAAATATTTAGGCATTGACATAAGAATTTTCATTTGTTAATTCTACAATATGTACGAGACACGCAAAAAGACCATGTTTATCGACGAAAGCGTTTTCGATTTCGACCCCTCGAATAAAGATGCACACTACGCTTTTGAAAACTTTTTGTATTTCGTAGGCGATGCCAGAGACAGTTACGATATCTCTTTGCTCACGGAACAAAATGCCGAAACTCTCACCCACAAAATAAATTCTATTCGTATAAAGGAACAGCTAAGACAATCGTTAGAATTCCTGCCTTCTTTCATAAAGTCATGGAAGGAATTTGAAGCAACATTCACAGATGTCATCATAACAAATAAGCAAAAGGCAATCGACAAAATAGACGATTATAATTTTGCGTTCCCAATCTATTCGATAACAAGTCCAAATTATTTTCACTATTTTGAAGAAATGTACGATGAAAGTTTATTATTTAATAACCTATCTACGGGAAAAAGCATCAGCGCTCTTACGGCGCATATGGCATTACGAGATTTACAACTGGACGATGCATTAGAGAAAAAATATCATGATCATAATGCCGTATGGCGACAAATTGCAGGCAGATGTGAGTTTCATAGCCTCGTCAGTGTATTTGAGAATGTTCGATATTTTGACAAAACACATCCTCAAGACAATGCAATAGAGTGGCTTAGAAATTACTTCCGGTATGCAAGCGCCATTGAGGCCATAAGCCAACACAACAAGGCACGAGAGCTTGTTGGCACTCGATCAGCAATTATGGCGATGTTCAAAACCTATAACGTCGACGAGAACTACAGAATTGCGCCAACACCAGAAAAAAATTATTTGGACGTTTATGAAGAAGAAAAACGCATTCCTATTACGAAGGCACACCGCGCTTTGCTGAACAATGCTATACGTGCCATTCATTCCGTTATACGGGCAGAAATAAGGCCAAGCCCCTAATCTTGCCTTGAACATACAATCAGTTTAGAAACATCCCATGGCCTTTCACATCAATCTCCTCACCCTCTTTCCTGAAATGTTTCCGGGGTTTCTCGGGCATAGCCTTGCGGGACGTGCACTGGAGCGTGGTGATTGGTCGTTCAATACCATCCAAATTCGTGATTTCGGTGAAGGCAAACACCAGACGGTTGACGACACGCCGTTCGGCGGCGGCGCGGGCATGGTGATGCGCGCGGATATTGTCGATAAAGCCCTACTATCTATCCCGAATGCAGGCCGCAAAATATATATGTCGCCGCGCGGAAAAGTTTTGGATCAAGCATTGGTAAAAGAACTTAGCCTTGAGCCCACACTCACAATCCTTTGCGGACGCTATGAAGGCGTAGATCAGCGCGTGCTGGATGCGCATGGTTTCGAAGAGATCAGCATCGGCGATTACGTGTTGTCCGGCGGCGAAGTGGCCGCGCTTACCTTGATGGATTCCTGC
>CAYYPX010000084.1:0-7039 GCA_964473655.1 uncultured Micavibrio sp. | reverse complement strand
CGGGTGGGGATTCCAGCTGCAGCATCCTGCCGTAACATTGTTCCTCGCCTATCTGTTCTTCACGCTCGGCTTGAATTTAGCCGGATATTTTGAAATCAATCTGGGTTTATCAAATATCGGTAATCGCCTCGCACAAAAAGGCGGCATGGCCGGGTCATTCTTCACAGGCGTTCTGGCGACATTGGTCGCAACACCTTGCACAGCACCGTTCATGGGCGCGGCGATGGGATACGCCCTAACGCAATCCGCCTTCGCCGCAATCATAGTGTTCGTTGCGTTGGGATTTGGTCTCGCGCTGCCCTATCTTGCGCTCTGCTACATTCCATCCTTACGCCATAGATTGCCAAAACCCGGACACTGGATGGAAACTTTCCGCCAGTTTTTATCCTTCCCCATGTTCGCAACGGCCGCTTGGTTGGTATGGGTTCTCTCGCAACAAATAAGTCATATGGGGCAATTCGCTGCGCTGCTCGGAATGCTCGCCATCACCCTTTCTTTCTGGCTTCTGAAACGTCGCCCGACCAATCACGCCGCTTACATCCTTATGTTGATCGCCGCCATCGGATCGCTTGGATTTGTGGTTTCGACTTTCTTCACGATGAAGCCGATCGAAAAGATACAAACCGCAACCACGCAACATTGGGAAGATTTCACGCGCGTGAAACTGGAAGAATATTTAAAAGGCGACAATCCCGTATTCGTGGATATGACGGCGGCGTGGTGCATTACCTGCAAAGTAAACGAAAAAGTCGCCATTGATATTGAATCGACACAAGATCTGTTTACAAAAAACAAGGTCCACTCCTTACGCGGTGATTGGACCAACCAGAATCCGGAAATTACATCTTTTCTAGAAGAATATGGACGAAGCGGCGTTCCGATCTATGTGTATTACGGTCCAAGAAATGCGGAGACGGGCGTTCGACCGGAAGCGATCGTACTACCGCAAATCCTGACACCAGCAATTGTTGAAAATGCCATTACAAACCATAAAGGATAAAACATGATCAAAACCCTTTTCTTGAGTGCTTTCGCTATTCTTGCGATCGCGCTTCCAGCACAAGCCGCCGTTGAAGTCGGTAAGCCAGCCCCGGAATTCACCGCTACAGATTCGAATGGCAAAGCGCATAAGCTTTCAGATTTCAAAGGCAAGGTCGTCGTCCTTGAATGGACCAACCCCGAATGCCCCTATGTAAAAAAACACTATGAATCAAAAAATATGCAAAAACTGCAAGAAAAAGCGGTAGCTGATGGTGTTGTTTGGCTGTCCATCAATTCTTCTGCAGAAGGCAAGCAAGGTCATTTGACCGGCGAACAGGCCAACAAAATCATCGCGGAAAAAGGCGGTAAGGCCACCGCCTACATCCTCGATCCTAAAGGCGAGATCGGCAATCTCTACGTTGCCAAGACAACGCCGCATATGTTCGTGATCGGTAAGGACGGTACTCTGCTGTATGACGGCGCGATCGACGACAATGACAGCTCTAAACCCGAAGACGCTGCAACGGCCAAAAATTATGTGACCGAAGCTCTCGCCGCCGCCGAACAGGGTAAGGCGATCGAGACGTCCAAAACCAAACCCTATGGCTGCGGCGTAAAATACTGATCCATAGGAATTATCTTTTGAAAATCGGGGCTATGGAAATAGTCCCGATTTTACATTTAGTGCTATGAAAAAAGGGGCGATTCGGCGTACGCTTTGAAAGTATTGATTCTTCCAGTTTTACCCCCAAACTTATTCACAATGTCACCGAGCCGCTCTTTGAAAATCCACACGCCGATCCGCGTCGAAGGCGAAGCCTTTCCCGACGAATCGGTCGCGCGTCTGATTCTGGGCATGGACGGGGAAGTTCTTTTTGCAAACGCCGCCTGTACGCGCGCCGCAGGAACAAAGCTCGAAGGGCAAAATTTTCTTAAAGTCGCGCAATTCGCCGAACCAGAAGATGCGTTCCGCCACTCGCCGCTTTTGTTCGCGCAAGAAAATCTGATTTTCTCTGCCCTTCGTAGCGGCCAACATGAAATATTTTTCAACAAAGGCGAATCCATCGCCTTGCAATTCGATGCTGTCACCACGAAAGATGGCGCCCGTTACATCATTGCCTCCGCGCTCGAACATGATGAAAATTTAAGCCGAAATGTTGATTCCCTCGTGCGTAAAAGCGCGCCAGCACCCGATGCATTGCTAGGGCACTTCCTTGATTTATCGAATGATTCACTCACGATTTGCCGTGCCGATGGTGAATTCGAATCCATCAATGAAAAATTCACGGGCCTTCTGGGTTATACGTTGAATGATTTATCAGGCCGCAATTTTCTAGACCTCGTTCACCCTGATGATCGCATGGCCGTGCGCACCACGATGCAATCTCTCTTGCGTGAAGATACAGCCATCGCCGATTTCGAATGCCGCCTGATTTCTAACGAAGCCCGTATCTTCTGGATGGATTGGAAACATAAAAAATCCGATGGAAAGCTATATAGCGTCGGACGCGATATCACGGCCAACAAGAAACATGAAAATGCGCTTTTGAAACGTGAACAGCAGCTTTCCGAAGCTGAAGCCATCGGCCATATGGGCCATTGGCATTGGACGATCGGCCAACAGGAAATTCGTTTATCTGATGGGCTTTACCGCATCTTTGGCGTAACCCGCGGTCAATTTGCACCTACACTCGATTCCGTCAATGCAATGCTCCACCGCCGTGATGTTGGACGCATGATGCAAGCCTTCCAGCGCGCCATCATTGAACAGAACGATCATGAAATCGATTTCCGCATCATCTCACCGACCGGCGAAGTAAAACACATACGTTGTCAGGGACGCTGCGAATTCGATTCCGAAGGTGATGTCACCGGCCTATACGGCATCATGCAGGACGTCACGCAATCGATGAGCCACGAGCGCGCGTTAATGGAAGCAAAAGAATCCGCCGAGCGTGCTTATTCCGCCAAATCGCAATTCCTTGCCAATATGTCCCACGAGCTGCGCACACCGCTCAACGCCATCATCGGCTTTTCAGAGATGATGCAACAGCAATTGTTGGGCCCTATCGGCAATGACCGTTACATCGATTACATCAAGGGTATCCGCGAAAGCGGCGAGCATTTGCTGGACCTGATCACCGACATTCTCGATATGTCGAAAATTGAGGCAGGCAAATACGAACTCGACCTCGAAAAACTGAATGTCGCGAAAGTCATTCGCTTGGCCGCACACATGGTCGAAGCGCGCGCAAACGAAGTCGGTATCAAACTCTCCATCAATATTCCGGATGAAGAGCTGCAGATCGTCGCCGATCGCCGCGCCGTCATGCAGATCATGCTCAATCTTTTATCCAACGCGGTGAAATTTAGCCATCCAAAAGGTTCCATCGAAGTAGCCTGCCTCAAAGTGGGCGATCATGTATCCATGCGCGTCAAAGACCATGGAATCGGCATTCCAGCGAACAAACTGCCCACCATCACCAATCCGTTTGAACAGGCCGCGAACCAATATACCCGTAGCCACGAAGGTTCCGGCCTTGGCCTTTCCATCACCAAGGAACTGGCGGAACTCCACGGCGGGTCGATCCACATTGACTCAACGGTAAATGTCGGTACAACAGTGACCATCCGCCTACCGATGGACGCATCGAAGGCACGTTAATCTCTTAAAACACAAACGGGTTAGAACAATGTCACGCAACATCGCTTGCGGAATAGACTTCGGCACTTCCAATTCGACCGTTGCCATTGCGAATGGCAGCGAGCGCGCGCTTGTCGCGTTGGAAAACGGTAAAACAACCCTGCCCAGCGCATTGTTCTTCCGCCCACAATCCGCGCCGCTCTTCGGCAGCGCCGCCATCGACGCCTATATGTATGGCGAAGAAGGCCGCTTCATGCGGGGTCTTAAGAAAATTCTCGGCACTTCCTTGATGGAAGACAAAACACTGATCGGCACGCGCTCCGTCCCCTTTACGGAGATTTTGCAGACATTCATCGCGCGCCTAAGATACCAAGCGGAAAAAGAAACGGGGAAAGAAATAGACCATCTGGTGATGGGCCGCCCCGTTCATTTCCATGATGGCGATGACGAGGCCGATAGAAAATCGCAAGATACTTTAGAAAAAATTGCAAAAGCCGCCGGATTTTCGCACGTCGAATTCTTGTTCGAACCCATTGCCGCTGCTTTTGCTCACGAAGTCAATTTCGAAGACGAAAAATTATCATTGGTCGTAGACCTTGGCGGCGGAACATCAGACTTTACGATTATCCGCATATCAAAAGACAAGATGCAAAAGGCGGACCGCCGCGATGATATCTTATCAACATCAGGCGTGCGCGTTGGTGGCACGACCTTCGATTACCGCATGAGCTTGAAAAATTTCATGCCGCAATTCGGTATGGGTACGGAATTCTTGGATACGTTCGATAAAGAAAAACGTCACCCAACACCGTCCGGCGTGTATTTTCAGCTAGCCGATTGGGCACTGGCCAATTTTGCGCAAACGAAAAAGGCAATTGCGGAAACGATGGATATTAAAAGACGGTCTTTGGACCCACAGAAAATGGATAGACTCTTACGGCTTCAGCAGAACCATCTGGGCCATGCGCTTCTGGCACTCGTTGAAAAAGCCAAGATTGAATTGACCGATCAGGAAAATTTTATAGCTCAATTCCCCGAGCTTGATTTGAGCATTCCCGTTACACGAAAAGAATTCGAGCAATCCATTTCCAACGATGTCGATCGCGTATTTTCTTCGATTACGGATTGCTTGAAGGCTAGCGGCGTTACTGAAAAAGATATCGACCTGATCATCCTGACCGGCGGATCGACCGAATTGCCGCTGATCAATTCATTGATCAAAGAACGCTTCCCACACGCGGCGATATCACAAGGTAACAAGCTGGACAGTGTCGGACTTGGCCTTGCTTACCGCGCTGGAAATATTTTTTGAATTATCACGGTGCTGGGTCCGCGGGCTTATTTTTTGTAGAATCCAGACGTTCAGGTCTTTGATCTCTAGGGCGAGTAAGCGCTTCATAGAGACTATTCAAATTATCAGCAATTGTTGGCTCTTTTACAGGAATGCCCCTTAATCGGTTTTCATTGGCTAATCTTCGATCGGCGATTCTTCTTTCGGCATCGGCTTCGCGGCAGTGATCATAGTGGCCCATGGCTTTTCTCCTCGTTGTTACAATAAGGCTGCGCTTCGATCAGGAGAGAGTCAACGACTTTTAGATTAATTAACCTTCGGAAATCTGGTCGATTGGCAGGTATTGTTCCATTTGCGGCGAGGATTCCGCGGCCAAACATGCATCAATCCCGCGTTTGTAATCAGGATATTTCAATGCAACACCAAGCTCATTTTTGATACGCGCATTCGATACGCGCTTATTATCATTATAAAAACTCCGCGCGATCGGGGCCATATCGGCCTCGTTGTAAGGAATAAGCGGCGGCGGCGTCAGACCCAAAACTTCGCAAGCATAGGTGATCACTTCCCAGCTTGGCACCGGATCATCGTCGGCCAAATTATACGCAGCACCCGGATTTGGCTTTGCCATCGAAGCCACCAGCACCTGCACGATGTCTTCTACGTGGATGCGATTGAACACCTGCCCCGGTTTATTGATGCGGCGTGCTACACCGGCACGAACGGAATCAAGCGCGCTGCGCCCCGGTCCGTAAATTCCAGCCAAACGGAATGTGTGCAAAGGGAAACCGTAATTGACGAGCAACGAATTCCATTCTTGTTCCGCGCGCAAGCGGCGCGATCCGCGCTTGGAATTGGGGCGAATTTCCGAATTCTCATCGACGATTCCACCGGCGCGGTCGCCATAAACGCCGGTCGTTGAAAGATACCCAACCCATTCTAATGTCGGAATATTGATCAGATCTTCGGCGTGCATGGCAAAGGTTGGATCGCCACGGTCATCCGGCGGTGTAGAAATCAATAAATGTGTTGTGCCTTCGAGAATAAAATGCGGGTCACTTAAGGGATGTTCATAGTCAAACAAATGGGCCTTTACGCCGCGGGAACGCAAGAAGGCCCTTTTATCTAGATCACGCGTGGTGCCGCTAACTTCCCATCCTCGCTCCATGACTTCATGCGCGAGGTAGTCACAGGTATAACCATACCCGAAACAGAATAGCTTTTTTGTACCTTGAACCATATCACACCGTTCTTGTTCTTATTATTCGCCCAATTTTTTGAGCGTTATTTTGTATTTTAAAAATCTACGTTTTCGTAGTGTTCCACAGGCGTAAAGCCGGGAATGCGGTCTTCCAGCAATGATTTAAAGCTGGGCCGTGATTTTACTTTCGAATACCAATCCCGTGCCGCATGGTGTTCATCCCACGGCACATCGCCGATATAATCGATCGAAGACAAATGCGCCGCTGCCGCAATATCAGCGAGCGTAAAATCTTCACCAGCCAGCCAGTTCCGCTTTTCAGTCAGGAAGCCGATATAATCAAGATGGTAATGAATATTGGCATGACCGGCACGAATGGATGGGCCGTGCGGTTCGCCAAGTTTCAAAAACCGCTTCATCAGTTTTTCGCCGACAAGGTTGTCCGTTACTTCGCGGTTGAACTTGATATCAAACCATCCGACGAGGCGGCGCGTTTCCGCACGCTGGATCGGATCGCGGCCCAGCAAGTTGATGGTTGGATAAACTTCTTCCAGATATTCGCAGATGACTTGGGAATTGGAGAGGATGGTGCCGTCTTCTTCAACCAGAACGGGTACGTCACCGGCCGGGTTCATGGCCAAAAAAGCCGTGCGGCGTTCCCAGATTTTCTCAACCTGCAGGTCGAATTCGAGCTTCTTTTCCGCCAGTGCGAGTCGCACTTTCCGCGAAAAAGGATGCAGCCATACATGGTAGAGCGTTCTCATTATGGAACGAAGTCTAACCTATAAAAATAATAATTAACAGGGCCTTATTGAAAGGAATTTACCGAACCGCTGTCACATCGACCAGAACGTCGACATTGTGGCCCACGGTCTTTTCATCCGCCCATTCACCCTCGCCCATTTTAAAGCCTAGGCGATTG
>CAYYPX010000083.1:0-7046 GCA_964473655.1 uncultured Micavibrio sp. | reverse complement strand
CGAGTGGCTCCCGGGGGAGGCCCTTCAGGCGGGAGGGTAAAGTGTGAAGGCCTCGCGCAACAATTTATAATTTAATTGTACCGAATAATTAGGCCATTACCAACTGTTGGTTGGCGGCAAATTGTGCGTTGCACATAATGCGCAAAAACGGGTTAATTTCTTTACGAATACAAATATTTACGAAAAATGATTTATATTGCGGCTGCTTTAGTAACAGTGCAGCAAAGGTGCAAAAACACCTATGAACAAACGAAAAAATGCAATTTTAGCTAAAATTATAGAATGCTCTGCAGAAAAACAGCGCCTGATTCAATGCCATGCTCATCAATGGAATGCGGCAATCCGGCTGTAATGCCCCCACTCACCTTGAAACCGTGCGACTCGAGCGCGGCTTTTGCATGATGGTAAGCACCGATCGGCACAACATCATCGCGATCACCGTGAATGATGTGCACGGGCACCTTGTTCACACCCGCAGCTCCCAATGTTTCGGCACCCAAAAGCGCGCCGGAATAACCCAAGATACCGGCAATCGGTTTCTTGCGGCGTGGGCCAGCATAAAGACTCATCATCGTACCTTGTGAAAACCCCATCAGTGCCAGCTTGTCATCGGGAATACCGTATTGCTCAAGCGTTGCATCGATGAACTCGTTAAGGATAGGCGTTGCAATTTCGATGCCCTCTAACATATCCGCGGGCGCACGGCTTTGAAGTGAAAACCATTGAAATCCATAGGGTGCCATATCGCATGGGAACGGCGCATTGGGCGCGACGAACACAGTGTTCGGCAAAGCTGCTTGCCAATATTGCGCCAGATCAATCAGGCCTGCGCCACTATCACCCAAACCGTGTAGCAAAATTACCATACTTTCTGGTTTTTTTCCGGATTTGGGGAAATGGGTATAGGTTTTGAGGGTCATGATATCTAGTCTTCGGCCTTTGTGATGGTGATGGCCAAACATAACGGCCATTTCATTGAATTACCATTCATTTAGGCACTACCGGCAAGAGTTTTTTATGGACTATCATTCTTACGGAACAAAACTTGTTACCAACAATCCGGATGCGCGGACCGTTTGCACGACGATAGAGGGTCAGCGCATCTGGTTTAAACAACCCGTGCCTCCGAAAGCTCGTGTATGGCATAAGATTCAGAAATTTCTGGCCGGAACAATCAACCATCCCATTTTGCGCGTTACGGTATCGAACGGCGGTGCATCCGCACTGCGTGCCGAAGCTCAGCGGCTTATTGAATTCAAGGAACGCGGCTTTCATGCGCCGGAGGTTCTGGCTGTTTACGACGACATGATCGTGATGACGGATGCAGGACCGCAACTTCGAGCTTATCTTGATCAACTACAAAGCTACGATGAGCGCCTAACCCTCTTGAAAACAACAATGCAGGAAATGGCAAGACTGCATCAATCCGGTCTGGCCCATGGCCGCCCCTATATGCGCGATATGACATGGGATGGAGAGAAGATCGGCTTTTTGGATTTGGAAGAAGACCCCTTGAAAGTCATGCCCCTATCGACCGCGCAAGCGCGTGATGTATGGATTTTTATTTCCGCCGCCAGCCGTTATGCGCGGCGGGCGGGATGTAAAAATATCTATGAAGGTGATCTTGTGTATGAGCTGTATGATGAATACGCAAGGTCAGCGAACGAAGACACACTTAAAGAACTGCGTTCATTTGTTCTGTTTTTAAAACCTATTCGAAAAGTATTGGACAATAAGATTTTGTGGAACCATATAGGCCGCGACGCTAGGCAGTCCGTATTCGTTAACCGATGCTTGGAATCTTGCTTTAAGTAAGGAACTTTTCGGCTTTCGCCTTGTTTATGTCTCATTGTTAAGGCATTTATTCCGTATGATTAATCCTCGTTTCAAGACTGCATACATGACGTGCGCCCTCGTTCTGGCGGGTGCATCGCATGGCTATGCGCAAGAAACAACAGCTTCTACGCCTGCACCCAAAGTCGAACGTGAGGTTGCCAAACACATCGTCAATTCACCTTACAAAAACTATTTAAGTTTTTCCTATGAAAACGATCTCGTTGGCGACGGTAAAGATCGTTATTACACCTCTGGGGTTCGCGCGACATACTTCAACGTTGATTCCGAAGTGCCTCATGTGGTGGAAGAACTGGCCGCCGCCATTCCCACTTTCTCGATCAACGAGACAACAGGCGTTTTTTATTCGATCGGGCAAAATCTCTACACCCCATCCGAAATCGATACGCGTAATGTTCAACAAGGTGATCGCCCCTATGCGGCTTGGTTATATGGCTCGATGGGGCTTGCCACATTGACGAACGACCATGTTGACGAAGTCGAACTCACGCTCGGCATTGTCGGTCCGGAAGCACTCGGTGAACAGACACAAAAATTTATACACTCGCACATCACGGGTTCGCAAAGCCCGAAAGGTTGGTCGAACCAGCTTGATACCGAGCCCGGCGTGATCCTGTCGTGGCAGCGCAGATGGCCGCGCGGGATCAATGGCGATTGGTATGTCGATCTTGGCGATAATTTCCGCATAAACGCGCAACCCAATGTGAATGTCAGCGTCGGGAATGTTTATACCTATGCCGGCACGGGCATGATGCTGACCTTCGGCCCTTATCAGGATACGTTGCAGGATACGCCGCCGCGCGTGAAGCCTGCCACCTCCGGCACGGGTTATTTCGATGTGCCTGATCAGAATTGGAGCTGGTATTTATTCGCAGGACTCGATGGCCGCGCTGTCGCCCGCAATATCTTTTTGGATGGCAATAGCTTTGATGATGACGGCCCAGACGTCGATAAGAAATTCCTCGTCGGCGATGCCACGGCGGGTATTGCGTTCACGTTGAACAATTATCGTCTTTCCTACACGGCCAATTACCGCACCAAGGAATTTGATGGACAGCCGGACGACACGCTTTTCGGGTCTGTCACCTTAACCTCGCGCTTTTAATCTTGACGATTCATGATAAAATGTCGCCGTAGGAGACATTCGCCATGCAATACGACATCATCCATATCGCCGGTAAGCCCCATGTTCTGGTGCCGCTTCATGATTACACGCTGATGAAAAACGGCGCGGCAAATTCCACGCTGCCCGATGATGTCTTGCAAAAAATCACGCTCGGCCAACAAACGCCGCTCAAGATCATCCGCAAATATCGCGGCATGACGCAGGCTGATCTTGCCGATGCGTGCGGCCTCTCTCGCCCCTACCTCACGGAGATTGAAACCGGACGCAAAGAAGGATCGATCAAATCACTCAAGACGATCGCAAAAGTCCTCAATGTTCCATTGGAGAAATTAGCTTAAGCTTTGGTATCGACGTTCGTGCCGGTGGTGTTTGATTTTGCCGATGCACCGTCATCGAAAACGCCGCCCTTTACCAATCCCGGGTTTTTGGAACGCAACGCAAGAATGGTCACTTGGTTGGCCAATTCCGCGCTTTCGGTTTTCGCATAGAGCTGGTTGAACAGCGCGGTGCCGTTGTTGTAAAAACCCTCAAGAATGGCGCGCGAACGAGCCGACATACCTGTGCCGCCGTTCCGCTGTCCGATCGCACGGCCGTTGTCGAGAAGGCTATTCGCCATACTCAAGATATTGGCCCCGCCACCTAATATGTTTGGTCCACTCATGGGTTCAATTATACCTTCAAAAAGTTAATATTTCCAGCCTAAAGGTTAATTTAGGGGCCTGTCATGGGTCAGGGCCGGAATAGAATTCCTAGCCTTTTCAACCAGTTCTAGGTCCAATTCAGCACTTGCAAAACCCGGGCCATCACCTTGAATTTGCGCCAAAATGTCACCCCAAGGGCTGATGATCATGGAATGGCCGTAAGTGGCTCGCCCGCCCTCGTGAACCCCGCCTTGGGCCGCCGCCAGAACAAAGGCTCCATTTTCAATGGCCCGCGCCCGAAGCAAAACCTCCCAATGCGCTTGGCCTGTGGGAACCGTGAACGCCGCTGGGATCGTCAAAATCTGAGCGCCCTCTTTCGCAAGCTTCCGATATAGCTGTGGGAAGCGAACATCATAACAAACGCTCAATCCAATTTTCATGCCATCGACATTCGCCAACGTTGTTTTGTCTCCTGCACGGTTTGTGTCGCTCTCGCGGTATTTATCGCCGTTCGGCAAATCAACATCGAACATATGCAGCTTGTCATACGTCGCAACAACTACACCGCTCTTATCAAACAAATACGAACGGTTGGCCAGTTTGTTTCCTTCGACACGAATGGAAGAAATCGAACCCACATTGATTGTAATGCTAAGGGATTTTGCCAGATTGGAAAAAAACGGAATGGCCGGATGATCTTTTTCTTCGAATGATGCCGCCCATTTGTCTTCGGGTTTCGCGCGCATCCGGCACGTATTTTCCGGCGTGCAGATAAACGTCGCACCCTCTTTCGCGGCCGCACGGATCAACGCCTCGGCTTGGCGGAGATTGTCCTCAATCACCGGACCTGCATTGGTTTGAATGACGGCGGCCTTGATGATCATTGGGCGAGCAACTTATCCAACTCGCCTTTTTCTTCGAGTTCATGAAGATTGTCAGAACCGCCGATATGCTGGCCGTTGATGAATATTTGCGGCACGGTGCGCATACCGTTGCTACGCTTGACCAAGGCTAGGCGGCCTTCATCGTCGCCAGTCAAATCGATCTCGGTAAAATCGACATCCTTGGCGTTCAGCAGGTTTTTGGCACGAACGCAGTACGGGCAGACTTTGGTGGTATAGATTTCGACGGTGGCCATTGGTTTTCCTTTCCTCTTACTCTAAATCACAATATAGGTAATGGAAATGAAAGAAAAACCCCTTCAAACGGATATTGTGATTTCCGGCGCCGGCGCCGCCGGCTCCACCCTCGCCGCGCTTTTGGGCAAGGCGGGGTTTGATGTCGTGCTGATAGATGCGGAACAACCTATTCCCGCCAAGGATACGCCTTCGGGCCGCACCGCCGCGCTTTTAAACGGCTCCATCAATGTGCTCAAAGCTTCGGGCGTTTGGCCTGATCTGGAATCTCACGGCACACCGCTCAAGATCATGCGCATCGTCGATGATCGCACTCAAAACAACATCAAGGTGGAATTTAAGGCCGGCGATATCGGTCATCCGCAATTCGGATTTAATATTCCGAACAATCTTCTGCGCAATGCGCTTTTGAAAAATGTTAAAACCATTCCGTCCGTCCGCCACCTCGCACCATGTAAACTTGATGGCTATGGTGTTGAAGATCAAAAAATCATTGCCCACACGAATGACGGAAAAATCATTCACGCCTCATTGATCATCGGCACCGATGGCCGCGGCTCCATGGTTCGCGCCATCTCCAACATCGACGCGAAAAAACATGATTACGGCCAGATGGCGATTACCTGCCTGATCGAACACACCAAGCCGCATAACTTCACCTCGACGGAATTCCAGCGCGCCGGTGGACCCTTCACTCTTGTTCCTATGCCGGACAATCGATCCAGCATCGTATGGGTTGAAAAAACCGAAGATGCCAAAAGATTTCTGGCGATGAAAAAACAAGAATTCGAGCAAGCCATTCAAGACCGCACCAAAGGCTTGGTCGGCACGATCACGCTGCAATCCAGCCCCGAAAGCTGGCCCTTGATGCTGCTCAACACGCACGCGCTCGTTGGCAATCGCTCCGCGTTGGCGGCAGAAGCAGCCCATGTTCTAAGCCCTATCGGTGCTCAAGGATTGAATTTATCACTCCGCGATGTCGCCACACTGGCCGAAGTGATCACCGATGCCGCACGCCTTGGCGAAGATATCGGCTCACCGCTCGTTCTGTCCCGCTACGAAAAACGCCGCCATATCGATATAAAATCGCACGTTATTGGCATTGATGGATTAAACCGCGCGGTGGCGAATGATGTCTCTTTCGTGAATGATCTGCGCCGTCTGGGTTTAAAGGGCCTCGAAAAAATTCCGGCTCTTAAAAATCTTGCCATGCAGCAAGGCTTAAACCCATCAATGGATGAAGGCCGCCTGCTCTCCGGCAAAGCTCTTTAATCGATCCTGCCCGCCTTCACCACGCGCGCGAGTGTTAGAATATTCACTTCCGCCGCACCGGACTCTTTTAACACCTTCGCGCATTCGCTGACCGTCGATCCGGTTGTATAAACATCATCGATCAACAAAACATTCTTGCCCTCAATGATCGATTTTCTTTTTGGATGAATGGCAAAGGCGCGTTTGACATTCTGCGCACGTTGCCCTGCATTCAAATGTCCTTGGCTTGGCGTTGCGCGTGTTCGCACCAGCGTGTCCGCGCTAAACAACAGCCCGCGATCTTTGGCCATCGCCTGCCCGATCATCGCCGCCTGATTATACCGTCGCCTTAAAAGCCGCCAGCGATGAAGCGGCACCGGCACGATGACATCCGTTTTGGCCCATAATTCTGCCCCTGCGTTGCGGAGCCAAGGCACCATAGCCACCACCGCATGGGTCTGGTCGCCATGCTTGAACCCTAAAATGAAATCGCGGCTGGCATCGTTGTAAACCAAGGCGGACCGTGCGCTTTTGTACTCTGGGCGATCCTTCAAACAAGGCCCGCAAAGGTTTTCCTGACTGCCCGAAGGAACCGCGAATTCAAAGGGAAAACCACAGGCGTGGCAGTATGGCGGGGCGATGAAAGACAGCTCTGCCCAAGCCGATGGCGAGACCGTCCCTTGCGAATCGACGATATCGCCCGTGAAAGGGCACCTTGGGGGCAGGATTTCATCCAATAATCTAAAAAAATAAGACATTCTTACAATCTATTGAAATTAAATAATAAATTTAAGACATAGAATTGAATTCATTCACAAATTTCTTTACTTTTTGCATAAATCCTCCTAGAAGGAAAACCATCGGCGGAGCTATATACACAATAACAAAAAAATATAATTCTACGCCTGACCCTCTTTGTAAACATCGGGTGTTTTGTGGGCCAGACAGGAACTTTGAAAAACCAGATTAAAATCATCAGCAGTCCTGAACAAGGACGCGCGGATGCGAAGACTCCCGCCCCCGACACCAGATCCCCTG
>CAYYPX010000082.1:0-7116 GCA_964473655.1 uncultured Micavibrio sp. | reverse complement strand
CGTTATTTTCTCACGCGCTTCCGAACGCAAACAAGAAGAAAGTCGTTACAAAGCGCAGGCGCGGGATTTGGAAATGAAACTCGCAGAAAGTATGCGTCAGGAAGACAAAGACAAAGACAAAGACAAAAAGCCAGATATGACACAAGTCAGCGCAGCGCAGGGAATTATTGCACAATTACGCGATGCAAAAGCTGTGGGGCGTATCACAGTAGAAGCAGATCCCAGTATTTTAAGCACTGATCCGGAACAAAATATTCTTCTCGAAGCCGGTGATAAAATCTATATGCCGCGAAGACCGCTTACCGTTCGTGTCGGGGGCGAAGTTCTTTCTCCTGCCGCGCTACAATTCCGCAAAGGCAAAAATGCCGATACCTATATAGATGAAGCAGGTGGCGCAACCTATTACGCTGACATGGACCGAGCCTTCGTTGTTTATCCGGATGGCAGCGCAAAGCCGCTATCCGTTAGCGCATGGAAACAAAAGATCAACATGATTCCACCCGGCTCTACCATCATTGTCCCCCGCGATCCAAAGCCATTTGATTTCTTAGAAAGTGCGGAAACGATTACTACCATTTTGGCTAATATCGCTCTCACCGGATTCTATCTGGATGATTTGGGTGATGATGATTGAGTTTTCCATCATCACGGTTACCAAGAACAATCTTGAAGGCTTAAAAAGAACCGCGCATTCCATCCAGAACCAATCCCACCGCAATTTCGAATGGATCATCGTTGACGGCAATTCGATGGATGGCAGCGTAAGTTATATTCAAGACCTGAATGCCATCTCCATCATCGAAGAAGACAATGGAATTTACGATGCCATGAACAAAGGCATAGACAAAGCACATGGTGATTACATCATCTTCATGAATGCCGGTGACCGCCTTTCAGATGCTGACATTTTGCGTAGTCTATCCGCACTCATTTTTGCCGAAGAGCCGGATTTTATTTACGGTGACGCGCTCGAAACGAATGGCTTTTATAAAAAGGCCCGCGGCCATACGACCCCAGAGAATGGTATGTTCACCCATCATCAGGCCATGATCTACAAACGCGAAATGATTGGTGACCTAAGATACGACACGAAGTTTGAAATTGCCGCCGATTATGATTTTACGGTCAAAATTTTAAAAAGATCGCGGCGCGTTTCCTACATTCCCGCCGCGATTTGTATCTTCGAAAAAGGCGGGCTATCTCACAAAAAAGCAAAAACGGGACGCTTGGAGGAATTCCTGATCAGGAAGAAAATGGGCGTGCCCAAAGCTATAAATATAAAAACATCAATTCGGCAATTGGTCGCCTCGGGTGTAAAAACTATATCACCGCATCTTTATTTTGCAATCAGACGGTAATAATCATAGCGCTTCTTGGCAAATAAAAATCCCTCGCGCCCCATTAAAAACCCCATACAAGCAATGTAGGAATGCGCGAAAGCGGCTAAGGGCTTAAACGGTAATTTTGAAAACATCGTTTTCATCGCGCGGCGTGTAAAAACATTCTCCGATGGGTAAGCCTGACGCGCTCGCATAGTACGTTCCCACACAGCATAGCCAGCATGCTTTTCTACATACCGTTTTTGATCTTGCAAAGCATGATGAAGAACGGGATTTTTCAACACCCCGATCGTGCCCTTCATGTTTTTCTTTAAAACAGGCTGATAATGCCCCTCGATCTCACCCATGCCTTCAATATCAAGATCGTCTATGACAGGAAATTCGATTTTACGACGATCAAACAGACAAAGCTTTTTATTCTTAAGTCCGAAACGAAGCACTTTGCCATTCATAACGTAAGCACCCTTCACGAAATAACCTGCCGCAGCCCAATCCAGTGAAGATATTTCATTGCAAAGTGCAGGCGTCACTTCTTCGTCTGCATCAACAAAAAATACACGCTCATGTTTCAAGGAAAGATGATCAAGACACCATTGACGCTTTTTGGGGTACTGCTCATTCCACGTAAAATTGACGAAAGAAACGCCGAAAGATTTTGCAATATCGGCCGTGGCGTCCTTGCTATTAGAGTCCACCACAATGATTTCATCAAATCGCTCTAGCGATGCAAGGCACCGTGGCATATTCTTTTCTTCATTGAGCGTTGTGATAATAACGGAGACAGGGATTTTATCTACCATGACGCGCCATCCGCAACACATAACCAAACCCAGCACCCAGCACGGCAAAGGCCGTAAAAAGAAGCAACTTATCGGGCCAAATGGGTTTGGGAGTACTGGCGGGTGGCTCAACGATGATCGCGGCATAAGGCTCATCCAAATTGGCCAGCATTTGAATATGCTCTTGCTGCATCAAAAGATTGGTGATGCCTTTACGATGATCCGGGTTAACTGTCTTTTGCAACGTCGCCTGAAGATACTTGATCCGGCTTTCGGATTGACGGCGGCGATCACGGCGTATCAATTGATCGGCAACCAAATGGATCTTACGTAAGAACGCCGCGGCAAAAACAGGATCCGGGTGCTTGTAGCTTATCCGCCGCAACGGTGTCGCCCCCAGATGTTCGATCCGGATTTTTTTCTCGAGATATCCTGCAAGTTCTTCAGCTGTTAGATTGCTCGTTGATCTCTTAAAGTCGCCGTCTTTTGCGATACCGGTCAACACTGCGCTATCTTTCAACAGAATTGAGGCCGCCGCGGCACCTTTTATCGTGTAGATGAAGCGATGGAAATCAGTTGATACACCTTCGGCTTCGCGCGGGCGCCAGAATGGAATATTTATCGATTGGCCATCGGATACTGACGAAGCGTAATCACCCAGCGCATATCCGTCGGCCGGCGCGACGATCGTGCTAGCGCGATAAAGAGGTGTCGATAAAAGAATGATCAAAAAAGCAATCGCTATAAAGGCTAGAGCAAAAACAAACATCGAAGCACGTGCGGCCCAGATGTCTTTCAAAAGGTCAGCCAGTGTTGTTTCTTGCTCCCCCATTGTGCCCGATATCAAGCAACGCGCGTCTGAATGGTGGTTTCGGCTTCCTTCATGATGGAAAGAATGGATTTAACGGGGCGAGATTCCAGTGCCGCCTGCTCTGCGCCCTGTTGCGCGGAAAACCAAGCATCGGAGTCATTCCGAAAATAAAGAATAGCTTGCGCCAGCGTAACGCCGTCGCCCTGAGGGACAATAGCACCACATCCATAATCGCGGATCATGCGGCCTACCTCCGTGTCTGCAGGTCCCACATAAATCGTTGGCCGTGCAGCCGCAATTGCGGAATAGAATTTACAAGGCACTAGAAGACCGGCGGCATCATCGCGCATACTGATCAAATGAAGATCACCCGATTCCATTAAATCTTTCAGGCAGCTTGCTGGCTGATAAGGAAGAAGCTTGATGTTTTGCAATCCGCGGCGGGCGCGTTCTTGCGCAAGACGATCATGGTTAGCACCTTCGCCTACGAACACGAACTCTATTTCCGGATGGATTGATAAATGTTCTGCCGCTTCCAGAATAGCTTTCATAGGATGTGCGCGGCCTATATTGCCTGCGTAAAGAATGCGAAAACGCGGTGAATCATCACGAAGCAAATGCTCCGTGGGGCGTGCCAATGGCACGTTTTCCTTTATACGCACATCATTTTTGCGTGGCTTTGTATTTGGATCGACTAATTCGATGTCTGGCCAGTTCGGAACCACAGATATACGACCCGTTTCAACACCGGTATGCGCGAGATGTTTTGCCATACAGCGACCAACAGCAATCACGCGCCCACTCTTGTTCATAGAACGGCGTGCTGTTTTACTCAGCGCACGTAAAACAAATTCGGGAACCTTCACACCAATCGACGGGAAGAGATCAGGATAAAGATCATGGCACCAATGCATATGGCTGCAACGTTTGCGCTTGGCAAAACGGCGACCGATCGTCACTAGAAGAGGTGGATCGGTCAGTGTGATCACCAGATCGTGTCGAGGCTGCTTCATCGCCGCGCGGTATAATTTAAAAAGAACACGGCCATAAGAAATCATACCGCTAGGGTCGAGAGGTGCCTTCACACGGTTGACGGTGATGCCGCCGTCTTTTTCTGTAAAGCTTTTGTCGCCAGTCGTCAGGACTGTTACAACCCATCCAGCGCGCACCATCTCACGAGCAAGGTCGCGCAAAACGCGCCCACTCGCCCCCTTGGCCGGAGGATAGACACGGTTGATCAACAATACGGACGGTTTTGCATTCAGCATGAGCGCCGGAGACCCCGAATTTCACTTTATATTTACAGATACAGATTTTTTACACGAGCGACGGACGTTGTGCAACGCCGGCCCGTTGAATACTCCACACCCCGATGAGCAGCAGGATCAGCCCGAAATCGAGCGATTTGTGCGAGGCATAGAGAAAAACAGGAATGATGAGAGGCCATAGAAGCGAAAGGCCTCTCCCCTTGTCCCTTTGAAATATAAGGAAAATTTCATGTAACGCACCCAAAACCATCAACATCGCGGGCAAAAATAATATGGCTCCGCCTTTCAATGCCATCGTCGTCAGAAAACTGTGGGTGTAATTAACCTCTAGGCCACCAACGGCCGGAGAGGTAAAAACGCTGCCCCAACCCTGCCCCACAAAAAACGTTAAGGGGTTCGCACGGATGGTATCGAACACAGCCATAGCTTCTTGGCTGCGCATATTCAAACCAACATCCGCTGTCTTTCGAAGCATGGCTTGCAAGGCGTCATCGACATACGAAAAGCAGGCCAATCCCAAGGCAAGCATGAGCACAAACGGCAAAATAATTTTTCGGGGAGATTGAACAAGGGTAGCGAATATCATAACGATCAGCGAGATTAAAACCGCGCCGATCGTCGCACGCTGCACGTCCAAAATCATCGCCGCCAGAAGTATGCCAAGATAAACAAGCATGATAGCCACCTGCGCGAGTGATTGTTTGGTTGGCGTTTGAATCTTAATCCACAAGGCGCATATTAAAAACACAGCAGCAAACAATGCCAAAGGGGAGTTGGAAAGGTATAAAAGCTCGCCTTCGGGAATCCAGATATTGAAAACGGGCAAAAGCGTGCGAACACAAAAGACAATTCCGGCCATCACCAAAATTGTTGCAAATATTTTGGAAGCGCGATCGTTGATAGCAAGTCGCTCCGATAAAAACAACGGCAATCCCAAGAACATGAACGCGAGAAAATCGCGTAATATCAAGCCATGATCATTGTTATAATATATACCGACAATCGTCGGTAAAATCAGACCGCATAAAAAAAATACCTGAAGTGATTTTAGATAGAAATTTCGCCCAATAAAAATAGATAGCCCATTTTTTATCGATGCCGTGACGACCGATAACATCAAAAGCCCACCGATAGCAGCTTCGATCAAGCCCGGATTATCTGGTGTTGGCGAACTGAAAAACGCATACAGAATTATCGCTACGAATAAGAACGCAGCAAAGATAGGTATGGATTTATGAACGATCACTGATCAGGATTAAATAAACGTGGTGGTTCGATCAAAGGATTGTTTTTTTCCCTATAGACAACGCGGCGTTTGGTGGGGACTTTCTCTTCGTCCTTCTGGCCAAAACTGTTGTAAAGCTGGCTGAAAGCATTTCCCTGATAAGCGGAAGAATTGGAATAGACTCCGCCTTGTTGCTGCGCGCGTAATTGTTCCATGTACTGTGCTTGGTATGCCTGCGCCTGTGCGTCGCGTTGTGCGCGAAGCATAGTGGCTTGTTCCGGTGTCATCGCACCGAACGCATTGCTGCCATAGGCATTCTGATTTCCCGTTGCATTAAAATTATAAGGCTGCGGATTAGGATTGTAGTTATAGGAAGGCGCGTTTTTACCAGCAATCGCCTGCTGCATAGAATAAGGCTGCACGTTCGCGCCACTATTATAAACAGGGGCCGCGTTATAGACAGGCTGCGCATTATAGGTCTGAGTGTTTTGCGCATTTGTCTGTGCAAAGGCCGGAATGGCAATGGCCAATGTCACCCCCAATATCGCCGCACCCGATTTCAAGCTATTCAACAAATGCATCTCAATCTCCTATCTACTTCCACACTCTACCACAAAGTCATGCCCCTAGCCAAAAACGGAATGAATCCGACCCCTTATAAATAATGTTGTGATAACCCCAAAATCGGCCGTTTTTTAACCCTTCTTTAAAGCTTTGAAAGCATGATGGGCTTGTTATTTCGTAAAATAAATGAGGGTGCGGTCTAGGCCGCCAATGTGTAGAAGGAGTACGCCATGAAGGTGAATATTCAGGATCTTCTGGAGAATGCAGGATTACAAGACGAAGCCTTTTATCCGGGCAAGCGTCTGGTCAAAAAATACATCCAGCATGGCGAACATAAGAGCCACTGCGTGGTATTTGACTGGCATGATGGCAAGAACCTTCGCGTTGAGCTCAAGGCCGGCATGAACGGCACGACACTGACGGCAAAAGAACTTCATAATTATCCAGTCAGTTTTCAGGCAGCCACGTTCCTAGACATCGAAACCGATAATGGCAATATTGAAGACGACGATGAAGACGGAAAATCCGCCAGCGGAAAAGGCGGCGGCAAACAACCGAAACATAAAAATCCCGAAGAGCGCACTCTCTCATCCTTGGGCGCATTCAGCAAGACTGCCGACGGTCTTGTGTCTTCACTCGGCGAGATCAAGAAATTCGTGATCATGGGCAAAGAGATCGCCAAGGAAGGCTACGCACAGGCTCTTGAAAATCTCAAGGCGCAGCTCAGCCAGACTAAGATCATGGCGATGGATCTGATGAAAGGCGTTGCCAACATCATCCACAAAGCCACCCCGGGCGGCGGACTTACGGCCCGCGGTGATGAGACGATCAAATACAAATACGATGCGGAACGCACCGCACCAATGTTTGGGGGACTAACGCCTACCTGATTTATCAGAGGGCATGAGGACCTAAATCCCCCGCCATGTGCGGGGGATTTTTTATACTCACCCTGCCATAAAAATGCCGCTGATTTCCCTCATAATGATGTAAGATCTACCTTCTTGGGGGATATACGACTTATGGGACATTTGAACGGCAGCGGCGAGAAGGAACCACAGGACGACAATATTGTTGTTCTGCCGACATTGGCCGAGCGCGATCGCCAACGCCGCGAAAAAGAAAAGCT
>CAYYPX010000081.1:0-7136 GCA_964473655.1 uncultured Micavibrio sp. | reverse complement strand
AAGGCTTCGAGGAATTCACGCGCGGAATCCAGTTTCTGTGCGGATGGACGATCATGCACGCGGTAAACACACGGTGCTTTGCGATTTTCCAACGCTTGCGCTGCCGCCACGTTGGCGAGGATCATGAATTCCTCGATCAATTTGTGGGAGTCGTAACGTGCGCGGTTCTTCACGCCGGTCATGTTGCCGTCTTTGTCGATCAGGATTTGTCGTTCGGGAAGATCAAGATCGAGCGCGCCACGCTGACGGCGTGCTTTATCCAAAATTTCATAGGCTTCATAAAGCGGATTGATAACCTTGTCCATCAATGGTCCGGTTAGATCGGATGGCTCGCCATCTTTCGCCGCTTGGACTTGATCGTAAGTTAAACGTGCTTCTGAGCGCATAAGCCCACGCACGATTTTGTAACTTTTCAATCCGCCGCTGGTATCGATGCGCATATGGAACGCCATGCAGGCACGGTTTTCTTTCGGGCGAAGCGAACATAGATCATTCGACAATGCTTCGGGGAGCATTGGCACAACGCGATCAGGGAAGTAGGTGGAGTTTCCACGGCGATAGGCTTCGCGGTCTAATGCTGAATTGGGGCGAACATAATAAGCAACATCGGCAATCGCGACGATTAAGTGATATCCGCCATCTTCTTCGCGTTCGGCAAACACGGCATCATCGAAATCTCGGGCGTCGGCCCCATCGATCGTAACCAAAGGATAGTCGCGTAAATCTTCCCGTCCTTTGGTATCGGGCACCGTCATTCCTTCGGTCTCGCTGATGACGTCATCCGGGAATGTTTCGGATAAGCCTGCTTCGTATAACGCAATAAGGGAAATCGCTTTCGGATCATCGCGACGACCTATTACTTGAACGATACGTACTTTCTTGCGCTGTAATCCAAGCCCCGGTTGAATTTCACCGACAACCAGATCGCCTTCCTTCGCGCCATTCAAATCATTCTGCGGCACATCGAAATCGTGTTTGGCGCGTTTGCTAGCAGGCTCCAGAATATAACCGTTCCGTCCGCGAACGAGCTGCCCCATCACCTGACCACGAGGGTCATCCAGTTTCTTGATAACTTTGCCTTCATAGAGCTTGTCTGAAAAACGGCGTAACGAAACCAAAGCACGATCTTTTTCTTTTAGCGTGGCATGGCCTTTGGCATCGGGAACAATTTCGATCTTTGGGGTGGGACCTTGGAATTGTTCGTTCCATTCGGTGGGCCTTGCAAACACGTCACCATCAATATCGATCTCATAAACTTCGACTACGGCGACGGACGGCAATCCCTTGGGAATAGTATATTCCTTGCCGCGGGTTTTGATGATCGCGCCCTCGGCTTCAAGGTCACGCAGCATATCCTTGATATCGCGCCTGTCATCGCCGCGAATGCCAAACGCCTGCACGATATCACGCTTGCTTAGAGGGGACGGGCTTTCGGCGATCAGCCTTAAAATGGCATCTTTGTCGGGGGAAGGGGCTTTATCACGGCTCATATCCTTGATTGTAGGGCTTTTGGGTGCTATTCCAATCCCTTAAGACAAGGAAAAACGACACTATCCATGCAAAAGATTCTGGTTACAGGTGCGGCGGGGTTTATCGGCTACCATTTGGTCCGGCGTTTGTGCGCCGATGGGCGTGATGTCTTGGGGGCGGACAACCTCAACGATTATTACGATGTATCGCTCAAGGAAGATCGCCTCAATAATCTTAAAAATCTTTCAAATTTCCGGTTCGAAAAATGTGGGCTGGAAGAAGGCGATAAAATTGGGGCTCTGGTAAAATCATTCAAACCGGATGCGATCGTCCATTTGGCCGCTCAAGCAGGCGTTCGTTACTCCCTCGAAAATCCGCAAGCCTATATCTCCAGTAACCTTGTCGGTTTCACAAATATCCTCGAGGCCGCACGTCACAATAATATCAAACATCTTGTGTTTGCATCATCCAGTTCCGTTTACGGAGCGAATACAAAGCTTCCATTCTCGGTCTCTGATAATGTCGATCATCCGGTCAGCCTTTATGCGGCGACCAAAAAAGCCAATGAATTAATGGCGCATTCTTACGCGCATTTATACGGTATTCCATGCACTGGTTTGCGGTTCTTTACCGTCTATGGCTCATGGGGCCGCCCAGATATGGCGTATTTCAAATTCACCAAAGCGATCTACGAAGGTAAATCGATACAGGTTTTCAACCATGGCGATATGAAACGCGATTTCACACATATCGATGACATTATTGAAGGTGTTGCGCGTATCGTCGATATTCCTGCCACGCCCGATAAAAACTGGAGCGGCGATGCGCCCAATCCAGCGACCAGCAACGCGCCATATCGCCTCTACAATATCGGCAACAATTCACCCGAAGATTTGACGAAGCTAATCGATCTTCTTGAAAAAGAAACCGGAGTGAAGGCAAAAATCGATATGCAACCGATGCAGCCCGGCGACGTTTACGCGACCTATGCCAATGTTGACGCTCTGCAATCATTAACCGGTTTCAAACCAGCCACGCCGCTCGAAAAAGGGCTTCGCGAATTTGTGGGCTGGTATCGTGAATATTACAAGCTTGGCAACGGTCCCGCGCGTTAAGATACATTAAAATTGACAGATATCATATTTTTGCATAACCAAAATGCAAAAGGAGTAAATCTATGTGTGGTTTGAGATGTATTTGGAATAATGACGATCCAATTCCCGAATTTAATCCTATGAAATTAAACGCATTGGCTAAGGATTATTTTTATTCGCAAATTTGGAATGGGCTTAGCTATTTTTCGAAGCCAGAGAATATTGAATTGTTTGATCAATACGTACCGAAAGTGAAGCAAGCCGAAGAGCTTTCAAGACGTGAAGGCAAAACTATCACTGTAGATATGTTATGCCGCTACCATGAAAGAGTATCTGGTAAATCAACGGAAGTACTTCTAAAACAATGCGCTGCTGCGAAGGCAAAGCAAGGCCCCGCACCAACGGATGTTCATTACTGCTAGATTATTCTTACGTTGATTTCTTTTTTGCCGCCGGTTTTTTCTTGGCGGTGGATTTTTTTGCAGGCTTTGCAGGCGCGGCTGCTTTTTTCGCAGCGGCCTTTGCGGCTTTCTCTGCAGCCTTCGCTGCTTTTTCCGCTTCTTTCTTAGCGAGCATTTCTGCTTTCTTCTTCGTGCGCCACGTTTCTTTTACCGGTTCTGCCAACAATTCAACGGCGCGGTTCATGCCGATCGTCATCACGTCATCGCCTTTTTTGAGCGATTTGAAACGGTTGTTGTGTTTGAGGAACGGACCGAAACGACCAACACCTGCCTCGATTTTTTTGCCATCTTCCGGGTGAATGCCGACTTCACGTGGCAATGCCAGCAAACTAAGCGCAGCGGCAAGATCGAACGATGCAATCTCTACACCCTTTGGAATACCTTGGCGTTTTGGTTTTTCCTTGTTCTTTGGATCGGATTCCATCTCTGGCGGTAAATCGATTTGAACGTAAGCACCGTAAGGCCCACGGCGCATGGAAACGGTGCGGCCTGTGGCTGGATCGGTGCCAAGAATTTTCGGCTCGTTTGACAATGCGGCAGCATCATCGCTTTCACCATCCGCTGTCGCGATTTCAAGCGGCTTGGTGAATTTACATTCCGGATAATTGACGCAACCAATGAACGCACCGAACTTACCGAACTTCAATGAAAGGCGTCCGGTCGAACAGGCAGGGCATTTTCTATCCGCATCGCCGTTCGGGAAGAAGTGTGGACCAAGCTCTTCATCGAGGTGATCGATGACTTCGGAAATCTTCAGGTCTTTGGTTTCGCCGATGACTTTGTTGAAATCGATCCAGAACTGGCGAAGTGCCTCTTTCCATTCGACATGGCCACCGGCGATGGCATCGAGTTCTTCTTCGAGGTTCGCGGTGAAATCGTAATCGACGTAACGCGTGAAGAAACGCTGCAGGAAGGCAGTAACCAAACGACCGCGATCTTCCGGAATAAAACGTTTCTTATCCATGATCACATATTTGCGATCACGCAAAACTTGCAAGATAGATGCATAGGTGGAAGGACGGCCAATGCCGAGCTCTTCCAAACGTTTCACCAAAGTCGCTTCCGAATAACGAGGCGGCGGCTGCGTGAAGTGTTGGTTCTGGCGAACATCGATGAGTTTTGTCTTGTCGCCTTCGCTCAAATTCGGCAGGCGGCGATTTTCATCGTCTTCTGTGTCGTCTTCATCTTTGGTTTCATTATAGAGTGTTAGAAATCCGTCGAACGTAACAGTCGAACCTGTCGCGCGGAGTACAACGTCATCCGTTCCATCGGAAATATCGGCGGAGACTTGGTCCATCACCGCGTTTTCCATCTGCGACGCCATCGTGCGTTTCCAGATCAATTCATACAGGCGGCGTTGGCCCTCATCATCCGGGCCACCACTACGTCCGGGCTTGACGGATAAGTCTGTCGGGCGAATGGCTTCGTGCGCCTCTTGCGCGTTTTTTGCCTTGGATTTGTAGAGGCGCGGTGCGGACGGCAAATATTGATCACCGTAATCTTTTTTGATCAGGCCGCGCGCTTGCGCAACCGCATCATCGGAAAGCGTGGTGCCGTCCGTTCTCATATAAGTAATAAAACCGGCTTCGTATAATTGTTGCGCTGTGCGCATAGTTTGTGAAGCCGACATACCAAGACGGCGAGACGCTTCCATTTGCAAGCTCGACGTAATGAATGGCGGGTATGGATTGCGCCGAACTTGTTTCTTTTCAACTTTTTGGATGACAAGGTTTTTCGTGCGAATACGATCCGCCGCTTTCTGCGCCAGTTCCTCGTTGGGAATATCCAGCTTGTCGAGCTTGTTACCGGCAAGATGTGTCAAACGTGCGGTAAATGGTGCACCATCGGCACTATGAAGCAAAGCCTCAAGGCTCCAATATTCTTGGCTTTTGAAAACTTCGATTTCTGCTTCACGCTCGCAGATCAAACGCAGCGCAACTGATTGCACACGTCCTGCTGATTTTGATCCCGGCAATTTACGCCATAGAATAGGGGAGAGATTAAATCCGACGAGGTAATCCAATGCGCGGCGTGCAAGGTAAGCATCGATCAAATCCTGATCGAGTGCACGCGCGTGGCTGAATGCGTCCTGCACGGCCTTTTTCGTTATCTCGTTGAACGTCACACGCTGAAGATTTTTGCCTTTGAGCAGCGAACCGTCTTCGAGAATTTCTTTGATGTGCCACGAAATCGCTTCACCCTCGCGGTCAGGGTCGGTCGCGAGGAAAATGTTTTTGGATTCCTTGACGGCTTTTTTGATGTCGCGAACGTTTTTGTCGGCGCGGTCACCCAATTCCCATTTCATCGCGAAATCGTCGTCAGGAAGGACCGATCCGTCCTTGCCCACGAGGTCGCGGACATGGCCGTAAGAGGCCAGCACGTAATAATCCGCACCAAGATACTTATTAATGGTCTTGGCCTTGGCGGGCGATTCAACGATGACGAGGTTGTCTGCGCTCAAAAGAGTTAAGTCCTTAATTTATCAACACAATCCGGTTTGCCGGAAGCCTTTGGATCCGTCCTGCCAGCTCTAATTCCAGCAAAACCATCTGCACGGCAGGGATAGTCAAATGACAGTTTCGAACCAGTTCGTCAACCGTTACGGGCGTTGTAGACATATTCTGTAAAATTTGAGTGCGAATGTCTTCGGTCTCGGATTCAGACATTTCGAGGGGCGACCATGGTGTTTGCGATGGCTCTTCAAGCACCTGTCGAACGCCGGTAAACGTGCGGATATTTTCTAAAATATCATCGGCATTTTGCACCAATGTCGCGCCGTCTTGAATGAGTTTGTTAGGGCCGCTGGCACGCGGATCGAACGGATGGCCGGGGATAGCATACACATCGCGCCCTTGTTCCGCAGCCATACGTGCGGTGATCAATGATCCCGATTTCAATGTGGCTTCGACAACGACGACGCCGGAAGACAAGCCAGAGATGATACGATTGCGTTTGGGGAAGTGACGCGCCAGAGGCTCCATACCCAGTGGACTTTCCGCGATGATGCATCCTTCAGATTTTATTTTGTGATAGAGCGCGGTGTTCTCCGGCGGATAAATAATGTCGATCCCGCCAGCGACCACGGCGATGGTTCCTGTTTCAAGTGAACCCGTATGCGCAGATGTATCGATCCCGCGAGCTAATCCACTCGCCACCATCTGTCCACCACTGCCCAAATCTTTTGCCAGCTTCTCCGCAAACTTTCGTCCATTAAGCGAGGCATTACGCGCGCCGACCATACCGATCGTGGCGAGGTTCAATAATTTCGGATTGCCCAGAACAGAAATCACCGGCGGTGCATCATCAATGGCGGCGAGGGACAGCGGATAGAGCTTCTCCGCCGCGAACAACATCTGTCCGCCCAATGAATGCAATGCTTCCATCTCTGCAATCGCCGCACTTTCGGAATAAACGCTTAAGTTTTTTAATCGTCCGCCGTTGCGGGACAGGGAAGGTAGTGTCTCTATCGCCTTTTGGGCGGAGCCGAAATTATCGACAAGTTGATAGAATGTAATCGGCCCGACATTTTCCGTGCGGAACAGACGCAGCCACGCAATCTTTTCTTTTTCGTCCAGCGAAATCGGTTTGGCGTTGCGACTGGACAGGCTTCCCATCATTTCTGCCCGATCTTGGGTTCTTCACGATTGATCAGACGTTTGATGTTTGCGCGATGCTTGAAAAACACCAGTGAGGCGATCAATCCGCACAACCCACTCAAATTCGGATCATGATAAAAATAATTCGCAACGAACGGCGTAAGGCCGATAGCAACCAATGCAGATAACGAAGAATATTTTGTGATCACGGCGGTGAGCAGCCATGTACTGCAAGCCACAACGCCAACGAAGGGTTGTAGCGCGAGCAACGTTCCAAACGTTGTGGCCACACCTTTGCCGCCCTTGAATTTCAGCCAAACCGGAAACAAATGACCGACCAATGCAAAAAATCCGGCGACCATCGGCACGGTTGAAAATGTGAAAGGCGATTGACAGTGGCTGGTATCGGCGCTTCCGTCAAAAACGATGGTTGAACAGTCCTCAAAGAAAATATTCATCAACACATAGGCTGCGATGACAACGATTGCGCCTTTGCAAGCATCCAAAATTAATGT
>CAYYPX010000080.1:1570-7434 GCA_964473655.1 uncultured Micavibrio sp. | reverse complement strand
ATAGTCTTGTCGTTGATCTTTTGCTGAGGATCAGATTCAAGCGTACCGGCGATTTCCTGAATTTCCTCGCACACCGTCATAATCTTGTTGGTTGCTTCCGCAGTGGCGGTCACAACAGCACCAAGCTCATCCGTTGCGTCTGGAATGTGTGAATTTTTCACGTGCTCCGGACGTTGCGATGAAATGTCTTTTTTCAGCGAGTCAATAATCTGCGCCAATTCCGCAAGATGCATAAACACCTCGCGCTGATTGATAGAACCGGCATCGATTCTATTTACAACGGAATTGATGATCTCGATCACCTGTCCGCGGCCATATTTTGGCGTGTTGGGCATTTCCCTCTCCCTATGGCGTATTGATTAGAATTCGCCGATGACGCTGGCGATTTTTGTTTTGAGCGTCTCCGCGTTGAACGGCTTGACGATGTAATTGTTCACGCCAGCCTGTTTTGCGGCGATGACGTTTTCGGTTTTGCTTTCTGCCGTTACCATGATGAACGGAACTTTGGTGATGTTATCGTTGCCCGTTGTCGCACGAACCTTTTTCAAAAGATCCATGCCGGATACAGGTTCCATGTTCCAGTCCGAAATCACGAGGCCGTATTTCTTTGTTTGCAGCAGCTCGTAAGCAGCACCGCCATCGGTGGCCTCATCAACATTGTTAAACCCAAGCTGCTTGAGCAGGTTTTTAATGATGCGGATCATGGTTTGATAATCATCCACAACCAGAACATTCATATTCTTGTCTACGGCCACGATAATCTCCTGTAATTCAAAGTAATTTTTTAAAGAAAGGTTGCCCCGAATAAATTTCAGTATGGCCCAAATTGGTTAACTGAAGTTAAACGCAGTGCAACAAACCAGAAATATAGGGAAAATAAACGCCGAAAAACGCCCGATAGGCAATCTTACTGCGATACCGTGATATTGGGCAAGCTTGGAAGTTTGTTTTGCTCGGCCAGCATAATGGTCACGCTGCGGGCTTTTTCAGGGTCCATGGCGGCCAGAATGGGGGCAGATTTACGCTCCGACATCTTGGTCATGACTTGCATAAGGACATCCATTTCAAGTGAGTCAAAAATACGTGCCGCATCCTTCGCCTTCATACCCTCGTATATCTTCACAAGACTCGCGATACGCTTGTCTTCCTGCTCCGTTTGCTTCTTAAGCAATTCCTCAATGTCGGCCTTTATGGTGTTGAGTTCAGTGGTTTTTTGCTCAAGCTCCGTTTGTGCGGCTTTCAAGAGAGCCTCACGCATGGTGAGCTCCTTTTCCTTGGCCTCAAGATCCTTACGACGTTTGGACAGATCGGTGAACAATTCCATTTTCACTTCGGAATATTCATCGTCCAGATCGTCCGCCCCTTTCCAGTCTTCTTTCTGGGGTGCGGCGCCCAAAGATGGCGCCTCGATTTCAGGCTTAGCGGGCGTAGCCTCAGCAGCCGGTTTCTTCTCGCCCTTATCGTTTGGATCAGCGGCTTTCAATTCTTCTTTGGGTGGCGGGGCCGTTCCAGAAGCAGGCTCGATCAGGCTGGCATCGGTTGCAGCATACGCGCTTTGATACCCCAAAGACATTTTGACCAGAAAATCATTGAAGCGCACCCCAAAACAAATGGCGGCGACAATCATCAGGGCCGGCAAAATACGGAATGCGGATAGATCCCTCATGGATCAGGCCCTCCCGCCCATCTTGCGCGATTTGCCTTTGTTCAGTGCTTCAAACAATTCGCGCTCTGCCTGACTTTGTAATGTTGAGTCTTCATTCAAGAATTCAGGTCCATCGAATTCGCGGTCCTGTATAGAGAACGCGCCGCCCAATTCGTCTTCAAGCTCTTCATCCAAAGTGCGTGGCGCGTGGCGCACTGGCTCTTGATACATGATCGGTGCGTGGCCGAGGCCGCCTGCACTTTCAATTTCGTTGACCAGCGCGCGGTTTTTATCGGCCAGCTTTTCAAGACGATTGGCAAGGTTGTTTCCAGACTCGTTCATCACACGAAGCTCATCCGCCAGCTTTTTGGAATCGGTGATGATCTCGTCCATCTCCAATCCCACTTTGCGCGCCGTGTTCTGCATACCACCGATCGCCTTTTCCGCTTGGTCGATATTGGCCGTTAAACGATTGACCAGACCTTCCATCTCAAAACGGCTTTCCTTGAAATTGCGAAGCGACATCGTCAAACGGAACGCCAGAAATACCGTGGCGGCCAAAAGGATTAGAATGCTGACATCCATGGCAAATGCGAAATTCATCAATCGTTCTCCGCTTCTTTAGGCTGGATATATTTTTCGATGCGCACAGCGATATTGTCCTGCTTCTGCCCCACCGGCCCTTTGAACATCGGGAAATGGCCGCAACGCAATTCAAGCTCGTCTTGCGGACGCGTGTTGAACAATATCTTTGTGCCAACTTTCCAACTCAGCATTTCACGAAGCGGTACCGCGACTTCGCCCAGAACAGCCTGCAACTGCACCTCGGTCTGATAAAGTTCTTTGGTCAAGTGCGTTTCCCAGATGGAGTCACGACCGAACTTTTCCCCCATGAACATCTGGAGCAGCAATTCGCGGATCGGTTCCAGCGTTGCATAAGGAATGACAATCTCAATGCGTCCGCCGCGATCACCCATGTCGACGCGCAGGCGTGCTAGTACGCAAGCATTGCCGGATTGTGAAATCGTGGCGAAGCGCGGGTTGGTTTCCATGCGGTCTAAGGTGAACGATACCGGCGATAGCGGATCGAACGCGGATGACAGATCAGAAAGCGACACCTGAACCATCCGTTCGACAAGTTTGGTTTCGATCGTCGTGTATGGACGGCCTTCGACGCGAATAGCGGGCGTTCCTTTACGCCCGCCGAGCAAAACATCGACGACGGAATAGATCAGCGCGGAATCTGTTACCATCAGCCCAGAGTTGTCCCACTCTTCCGCCTTGAACACGGAAAGCATGGCAGGCAATGGGATGGAGTTCATATAATCGCCAAAGCGAACCGTCGATACGTTATCGAGCGATACTTCTACGTTATCAGACGTCAGGTTACGAAGGCTTGTCGACATCAAACGCACCAAGCGGTCGAACACGATATCGAGCATCGGCAGACGCTCGTAGTTGACCATGGCCGAATTGATCAGCGCCATCACGCCTGATGTCTCGCCGCTTCCAGCAAGATCGTCATCAAAACCCAAAAGGGAGTCGATCTCGTTCTGGTTCAGAATGCGGGTTGATGTTTCGGAAGATGCGGCAGGATCGGCGGCGGCGTCGCCACCCTCGGCCATGGCGCCCCATTGCTCCATCATGGCCTTTTCTTCGTCGGTCATATTGGCGGTTTCGGTATCGCTCATATGCTGTTAATCACCTGTTTTTTCTGCACACTATAGTAATATCTGGGAAATCATCGCAAAAACCATGCCGGTTCGAATATTTCCATACTATTGTATCAGAATTTCTTGGAACAAGACATCCTGAACCTCCACCGGATAGGATGCCTGATTGACGCGGGCAAGAAGCTCCATCTGTAGGCGGTAAATACCTGCTGAACCTCGCAAATCACGCACGCGCAGCTCACGAAGATATGTCTGGAACTGGTCGACCACACGGGGAAGAACTTTTTCCACTTCGGCCATGTCGCCAGCATTCTTGAATTCGAGCTGGACAGACAGGCGCAAATAACGCGGCGTTCCATCCTCGCTGTTCAGGTTGACGATCATGTCGGGGATCTTCAGGAACTGTGCCGCAGCCGGTCCGCAAACTTCCTTGCCATGAGAATCTTTAACGCATTCTTCCTTGGGCTTTTCGTTACCACCTTCGGCGTGTTCCGTGCCTTCAACAGGTGTTTCCTTTTTCAGAAATTTATCCAGAAAGCCTGAAAAATATAGCCCCGCCCCCGCACCGGCCAATACCAGCACAACAATGGCGATAATGATGATGAGCTTCTTTTTCTTGCCGCCACCGGATTCATCCAGTGCAACTTCTCCACCCTCTTCTAGGGAAGCGTTTACTTCTTCTGCCATACATTACCTGCGGGAATTAAATTCGAATTCCACATAAGTATAAATCAGATTCATTCAATTATAACAGTCCGTTTGTGTATTCCGCCCACAAGGCAAAAATTTCCTCCCGACTCGGAATCCCCCTGCCGAAATTACCTTAGGTGTTTGATTCGCCATGCTGTGGATAAATCCATAACGCCTTTGATTGCCTCGATTTTCTTGGTTGGCACGGGTTTCGCAACGATTTCGGCATAGGAGTAGTGATTACCCATGGAAAATTCACTCTACGTCGGCTTATCGGCCCAAGTAGCAATGGAAGCAAAGATGGCACTTATTGCCAACAACGTTGCCAATGCGGCGACGCCGGGCTATCGCAACCAGAACGTTCTTTTCAAGGAATTCATTTCCGACCAAAGACGCATGAAGGAAGATGTTTCCCTCGTCTTTGACTACGGACAATATCAATCCACCGATGCCGGTTCTATAAAACTTACCGGAAACCCGCTTGATGTAGCTCTCGTCGGCCCCGGCTTTTTCGGCGTGCAGACACCGGAAGGCGTTCAATATTCCCGTGCCGGTAACTTCGCGCTCAACGCACAAGGTGAACTTGTAACTTCCCGCGGATACCGCGTAGCCAGCCAAGGCGGCGGCTCGATCGTCGTTCCCGAAGACGCAAAATATTTGTCGATAGACCACAAAGGCGCGATCTCAACCGATCAAGGTGTTGTCGGTCAATTGATGGTGGCGGAATTTGCCGACTATCAGAAACTCGATCCGGCAGGCAACGGTCTTTACAAAACCGATCAGCCCGCGACACCGGCCGCAGAAACAAAAGTCCTGCAAGGGAAACTGGAAGGTTCGAACACTCAACCGGTGTTGGAAATGACCCGCATGATTGATGTAATGCGTGAATATCAAGCGGTCCAACGTTTCATGCAGAGCGAACACGATCTGCAAAGAACGATGATCCAGAGATTGTCACAACGTAGCTAGAATTTGATTTGAAGAAGAAGGAAGTAAAACCATGATGAGATCACTCGATATCGGCGCCACCGGAATGCTCGGTCAGCAGATGAACGTGGATGTTATCTCCAACAACATCGCGAACACCACGACGTCCGGCTTTAAACGCCAGCGCGCAGAATTCCATGATTTGATCTATCAAAACAAACAACGCCCCGGCGCAACCTCTTCCGATGCAGGAACGACCGTTCCTGCCGGTATGCAGTTCGGCCTTGGTGTTGGGCTTGGCTCCATCTACCGCTTGCATGAACAAGGCACGATCAAAATGACGGAAAACCCGCTTGATCTCGCGATTACCGGCGAAGGTTATTATCAGATCGATATGCCAGACGGAAGCACGGCCTACACGCGCTCCGGTGTATTTCAATTAAATGAAAACGGCGAAATCGTTACGGCGCAGGGCTACACGCTGCAACCGGGTCTTACCGTTCCGGCCGATGCAGAAGACATTGTCGTCAACCAGTCGGGTGAAGTTCTTGTAAAACTGCCGGGTCAGGTCGCGATGCAGAATGTCGGACAAATCCAACTGGCAACCTTTATCAACCCAGCCGGACTTGAAGGTATCGGCGATACGCTGTTCTTGGAAACAGATGCGTCCGGCGCGGCCACAGTGGGCAACCCTTCCGAAGACGTCTACGGCGAAATTCGCCAAGGTGCCTTAGAAAATTCCAACGTCAATATCGTCGAAGAAATTACAAACTTGATTACCGCGCAGCGCGCTTACGAGATGAACTCAAAAGTCATCACGGCAAGTGACGAGATGCTACAAACAGTAACGCAACTTCGATAAGTCTGAGTAATCTGAAAGGATAAACCATGTCCAAAGACACGCTAAAAAGTTTTGAAATCGCTGCTAA
>CAYYPX010000080.1:0-1560 GCA_964473655.1 uncultured Micavibrio sp. | reverse complement strand
TCCGTCTTGGCGATATCTTCGATGGCGTCAAGAATGCCGATTATGTTTTGGGTCCCGCTCCACAACCGGGCAAAGACATGATCTTAAATGCCAGCACTCTTTATCGTGTCGCCTCTGCCCTTGATGTGGATTGGAAACCATCCTCCAACACAGATCAGATTATCCTACGCCGCGAAGCCACGGTTATCCCACAAAGCGAGATCACAGCCGCTCTGGAAGAGAATGTAAAAAAAGCCGGTGTGAATGATAAATTTTCTATTCAGTATATCAGCGCGCTCGCTGACATCGATCTTCCTGCCGACGCCGAAACCACGCTTGCCGTGACCGCTTTTAATTACAATGCACAGAGCGACACATTTAACGCTGTTGTCGTGGCACCATCAGCCGAGAACCCTTTAAAGCGAGTCAATATCAGTGCACGCATCAATCGTTTGATCGCTGTACCGGTTTTGAAAAACAGTCTGCGTAACGGCGACATCATTGGCGCACTCGATATCGACTACATCGATGTGGCCGAAAGCAATCTGCCGCATGGCACAATTGTCGATGAAAAACATCTCATCAATATGACTCCTCGCCGCACGATCAACGCCGGCAAAATCGTTTCCCAAAACGATCTGGAAAGCCCCAAGATGGTTGACCGGGGTGATAGCATCACGTTGATTTTTGAAACCGGCGCGATGACATTGACCGCCAAAGGAAAATCACTGCAAGCCGGCGCTATTGGCGATACGGTTCGCGTTGCAAACACGGACAGCAATAAGAATTTGCAAGGGATCGTCACGGGAAGCCGTGAAGTTACGATCCGATAACAGTTGAGCAAGGGAGACCGATCATGACATCCAAGAAAATTCTGACCAATTTATGCCTTAGTGTAGCCGTCAGCACAATGCTGGCAGCGTGCGGCGCGGGCGAACGTCTTGCCGAAGTCGGCAAAGCACCATCGATGAGCGCCATTGAAAACCCGACAACAAAGGCGGATTACCGTGCTGTATCCATGCCAATGCCAACACCAAAGATTGCTACAAAACAGAAGAACTCTTTGTGGGCATCTGATCGTCAGGCGTTCTTTGAAGATCAACGCGCGGACGACATCGGCGACATCCTGACCGTCACACTCGACATTAAAGACAAAGCGGAGCTCGACAACGAAAGCGAACGCAAACGTCAAAGCGGTGAAAATGCAGGTTTAGCTGCCCTTCTTGGCTACGAAGCAGATCTTGCAGCCGTTCTTCCCGATACGGTGAACAACAACGCCCTGATTGGTGCAGAAGCGGATTCCAATTTTAAAGGTACGGGAAAGATCGACCGTGAAGAAAAAATTCAATTGAAACTGGCCGCCACCGTCATGCAGATCCTGCCGAACGGAAACATGGTCGTTCAAGGCCGTCAGGAAGTTCGCGTGAACTACGAAAAACGCATCCTTGAATTTGCAGGTGTGATCCGTCCGCAAGATATCACGATCAACAACACGATTTCCTATGACAAAGTTGCGGAAGCGCGGGTGTCTTACGGCGGCAAAGGTCAGATGACCGATGTCCAGCAGCCGCGCTACGGCCA
>CAYYPX010000079.1:548-7444 GCA_964473655.1 uncultured Micavibrio sp. | reverse complement strand
TTTGAAATAAATTTCGCTCAATTTTTGCGATTATTGTTTCTACACACAAAAAAAACCCTTCCAAATAAGGGGCTTATCGGATTAGACTCGAGTGTGTCTAGGGGCATCCAAAGGCCCTTTCCTAATCTCTTCTTAAGTATCTTAAGCGCATACTAATCTTATGATGGCGTTCCTGCCGTCTAGGGGAATTTTCAAAGGGCTGCTTTACAAAGGTTTACATGGCTTTGTCTTCGACGCGGCAAACATCTTCTAACTGGTCTGGATCCATGCTCAAAAGCAGAAATCAAAGGGCGAACGCACTCGCAGCCATCGGCGCGACACCAACCAAAATCTGGAAATCGCGGATCAGTTGGCGCATCGCCATGTCCGCATTTTTGACCATTTTGGTCGTTCAAATTGCCATTACGTTTGCGACGTTCAAGCAAGAAGAATTTACGCTGCTTGATGGCGTGCGCGAATTGGGCCGCTCCGTGATCGCACCGAATATCGGCACCCCCACCGAATTGCTTGCCTCTCCAGTCTCGCAAGAACAGGCGGATCGCATCGTAACCTCGACGATCGTAAAGGGCTTTACGGTCTATTCTCTCGATCTTCGCATATTGGGCTCTTACGGTGAGCCGGTTTCATTGGTGTTAAGCGATCAGGATAGTCTTGGCCGCACATACCGCTCGATGGATGGCTCCTCCTACGAGGTTGTTTATCGCTCCAACGATCTGCGCCGCCCTTATATCGTCGCTACACGTCTGGATTCACAAAACGTCGCGCCTGCGCTTCTGACCTTCGTAAAAAAGACATTGATGATCATGCTTTTGATGTCTGCTTTCGTGACGGTGGTCTTGATGATATCGCTCTCGAAATGGTTGCTGGAACCAATCCTGTTTATGCGCGACAATTTGCTGGCCGCTGCTGAAAACCCTGAAAATCCGGATATCAAAGAATCCCCTTTCGATCCGCAGGATGAAGTCGGCGGTGCCATTTTACTCACACAAAAATTGATCCAGCAGAACGCGGAAAATATCACCCAGATCAAATCCGCCGCCGAAGATAAAATCCACAAGCTCGCCTATTACGACTCGTTGACCGGCCTTCCGAACCGTACGCTGTTCTTGCAAAAATTGACCGAACAGGCGCGCAAAGCCAACGACGAAGATGGCAATCACCCGAAACGCTTTGCCGTTATTGCGCTCGACCTCGACCATTTCAAGGACATCAACGATTCGATGGGCCACAATATTGGCGATGCCATCTTGCGGGGCGTCGGTAAACGTCTACGTGCAGCATTGCCGGAAAGTGCTGTTGTGGCGAGGTCGGGCGAGGATGAATTCGCCATCACCATGCCGCTGACCAGCGATGCCATGACATCGCGCGATGTTGCAGACAAAATTCTAAAAGTCATCCGCACCGAACCGTTCAAAGTGTTCAACGAAAGCTTCCAGATCAGATCATCCGTTGGCGTATCAACATTCCCCGATGATGCCATCGATCCCGATCAGGTTTTGAAAAAACGCGGATATTGCGCTGAACCGTTCCAAGGAAGAAGGCCGCGATACAGTCAAGGAATATTCCGAAGATTTCGACCGCGCCGTACAGGCCAGATTCCAGTTGCTGCGCGATCTACGCGATGCGATGGATGCCAAGGATCTTCAAGTATTCTTCCAGCCGCAATTCGAACTCGGCAACGGCAAAATTATCGGTGCCGAAGCTTTGCTGCGCTGGTTCAAAAAAGACAACTCAAAGGCCGGCGGGCAATTTATCTCCCCTGCCGAATTCGTGCCGATCGCGGAACAATCCGGTTTGATTGTTCCCATCGGCGAATGGGTCATGCGTCATTCTTGCGAAACCGCCGCAGCATGGGCGCGTGCTGGCCATGACATACGCGTTGCCGTCAACGTTTCGGGCGCACAATTCTATCAATCCGATCTGGTCGGATTTGTTGCAAAATGCTTGAATGAGACCGGTCTGAAGCCATCCAGCCTCGAGCTCGAAGTTACCGAGAGCGTCTTTATGGATGACATCAACCAGACGGTTGAGACATTGAACCAGCTACACAAACTCGGCGTCGAGCTGGCCATTGATGACTTTGGTACAGGCTATTCCTCGCTCTCGTACCTTCGCCAATTCCCGATCGACCGTCTGAAGATCGACCAGTCTTTTATCCGGAACGCACTGAACAACAATGACGATGCCGCCATCGCCCGTACCATCGTTCGCCTCGGCCATTCATTGAACCTTAAAGTTATCGCAGAAGGCGTGGAAACCAAGGAACACGAAGCGTTCTTGATGGAAGAAAAATGCGACGAGGTTCAAGGCTTCCGTTATTCCCGCCCGATCCCACTCGGCGACTTCCACAAATTCATTCAGTCCTATAACGGCGATTTGAGCAGCTTTAACAAATAGTATATTCTTGGCCAATGCTTTTGATTACACCCGCCCAGTGCCGCGCTGCTCGTGCGCTGCTTAATTGGAGTCAGCCTGAACTTGCCAAACGCTGCGATATGCACGTGCAAACAATCAGCGCTTTTGAAAGTGATACCGGAAGTCCGACAAAAAAGACCCTTCAAAAAATTGGGGAGATTTTTGAATATAGCGGCATTGAATTTGGTCAAAATAATGGTGTGAGCCTATCAACTAGCAAAACCTATATTCTTGAAACTTATCATCATGTTTTATGTGATATCTTGAATGCCTTTCCCGATGGAGGAGAGGTTTTGCTGCATTGTGCCGATGAAAAAAGGTCGCCGCCTAATGTGATAGAAAAAACTTTAGAGATGATTTCTAAAAACATAAACTTTAGAGCCACAACATACGAAGGAAATGTATTCCGCAGAGATGAAATACCCAGCAAAGGTATACCGAGAGATTATTTCGCTGAATCGGAAGTGTTTGTGATTTATGCAGACAAATTCGTCATTCCTATTGGGATAGGACCCGAGGCACGTTTTATGACGATCAAAAACAAAACCCTCGCCGATGCCATGCGCCGCCAATTCGAATATTGGTGGAAAAACGGCAAAGAAATTCCCAAAACTTAATCACTGCGTCGCACCGGGTGGCCGCCAGCCATTGATCCAGTCCTGCCTTGGCTTGATATAGGGTTCTTGCCCATTCTCGCGGTAGAACGAATCCACCACATACATGGCCCTAGCATTGTCGATCTCTTGAATCACCGCGCTATTATGCGGCCAGCGTCCATCGAATATATACCCGCGGTGGACAGGTTCTGCGACTTCATGGAATTTAAGCAAACCCGCTTGCTGCAGGAAACCCACATACATAGTGGTGTTCACCGTTTCATCAAGGCAATCCATTTGCTTGTTGCTGGATTTGATGCTGCTGGCCTGCGCCATATCCTCATCCGTGCCTGTTTTTGCGCCGCTATAACGCTCCATCTGGGCAATCGCCTTCGCGATTTTGCTGCGCTCGGATTCTGCGGTTTTCGCGGGCGGTTTGAACATGCCCTTGATCGACGACCATTCCTTCTGGCTGAACCCCGTGGGTGTTTTGGACGTGCAGCTATAACCATGGCAGAGCACGAAGCTTTCCGGTGTTGCCGGATGCGCATTGTATTTTTGCGTGCTGATACCGGTGGAACACCCGCTTAAGATGAAAGCCGCACTGAGAATAATCGAGAATCTTTTCATGGGCGTCATGCTGCCACGAACGCTGGGTGGACGCAAAGCCGTCTTTTCAGGTAGGATGCCCGCCATGTCGAACAACGAACACATCGTCATCGCTATCGATGGACCGGCCGCCAGCGGCAAGGGCACGCTTGCCCGCCGCCTTGCCGCTCATCTTGGCTTTGCCTATCTTGATACCGGCACACTCTACCGCGCCGTGGGAAAGGCCGTTCTGGATGCTGGCGGTAATCCCACCGATGTCGCGACCGCTACAAATGCTGCACAAAATCTGGATACCAAAATTCTGGGCGATCCTGTGTTGCGCCAAGACCAATACGGCACGGCCGCCTCGATAGTCTCGCAATTTCCCAGCGTGAGAGAAGCCCTATTCGATTTCCAACGCAATTTTGCTGCACATCCGCCCGCCGGTACAAAAGGTGTCATCATGGATGGCCGCGATATCGGCACCGTCATTTGCCCAGACGCCGACATCAAATTCTTCGTCACCGCCAGCGTGGAAAAGCGGGCAGAACGCAGACTTTTGGAACTGCAGCAAAAAGGCCTCAATCCTGCTTACAAAGACGTCTTGTCCGATATGAAAGCCCGCGATTCCCGCGATTCCGATCGCGATATCGCCCCTCTCAAACCAACCCCGACCAGCCATATACTGGATACCAGTGAAATGGGGGCGGACGCTGCGTTCAATCATGCACTCAAAGTGATCAAAACTTGAAAAGTGTTCCGCCTGCTACTGCATCCGCCAGCGTATGCCGGTTCAAACTGTCGATGAAGGATTGTCCTGCATCAAATAGATAATGTTTCAAGGTGCAAGACGATGTAATCCGGCATTTGTTCTTGTCCTTGTTGAAACACTCCACCAAGTCCATGTTTGGCTCCAGCATCCGGACCAGATCACCGAGCCGCAACGTGTGCGGTGCCACCGCTAACTTCAATCCACCGCCCTTGCCCTTGCTACTCTCGATCAAGCCGATCCGCGAGAGTTTATGCACGACCTTGACTAAATGGTTATAGGAGATGTCGTAGTGATCCGAAATTTCGCGCACGCTGCACATCTTCTCCGGCTGTGAAGCCAGATACATTAAGGTCCGCAGGCCGTAATCAGTGAAGATCGTTAGTTGCATCGTCTATTTGTCTTATTTTTCGCTTGCCTTCCATAGCATATATTATAATATGCATTTTAGATACATATTATAGGAGACCTTCCCATGTTGAAACCGGAAACCATAGCCATCGTCAAGGCCACCGCGCCGATCCTCGATCAGCATGGAGAGGCCCTTACCCGTCATTTCTACAAGCGTATGTTTTCCCACAATCCGGAAGTCCTGCCCTTTTTCAATGCGTCCAATCAGCATACTGGCACACAGCAAAAAGCCCTCGCCGCCGCCATTTGCGCTTATGCCGCCAATATCGACAATCTGGAAGTTCTTGGCGGGGCAGTTGAGCTGATCGCACAGAAACACGCGAGCTTGCGCATTTTGCCGCAGCATTATCCAATCGTTGGAGAAAACCTACTAGCCTCGATCCGCGAAGTTCTGGGCGAAGGCGCAACAGAAGACATCATCAACGCATGGGCCGAAGCCTATGGATTTCTAGCCGATATTCTGATCGGCCGCGAGGCCCAGATCTACAAGGAACAAGAAAGCGCCCCAAACGGCTGGGTAGATTTCAAGCCATTCAAAATCCAGAAAAAAGAGCGCGAAAGCGCCAACATCACATCTTTTTATCTCGCACCTGCGGATGGCCGCGGTGTCCCGACATTCAAAGCGGGCCAGTACATCACAGTGCGCGTGCCAAGCCCCTGCGGCCATACGACCATGCGCAATTATAGCCTGTCCGACGCGACACGCCGTGATTATCTTCGCATCAGCGTCAAGCGTGAAGAAGGCCCGAAAGCTGATACTCCCAAAGGCTATGTCTCGAATTTGCTGCACGATTCCTATGAGGTTGGGGCAACAATAGAAGTTGGCCCGCCTTGCGGCGAATTCTTCCTCGATACCGCAGCAAAGCACGATCGCCCACTGGTCCTGCTCGCGGCAGGCGTCGGCATTACGCCAATTTTATCCATGCTTCAAACCGCCCTGATAGAAATGCCAAACCGCAAAATCGTCTTCATTCATGGCGCGTTGAACGAAGATGTCCAAGCCTTCCATGCCACGATTGAAGGGCTTGCAGCAAAACATTCGAACCTGAAAACACATTATCGTTACACGGATGCAGCAAAATCCGAACGCACGGGCAATTGCAGCACTGGCTTAATCGATGCTGGCCTGATCGAATCCATGGCGGGACAGCGCGATGCGGATTATTATTTCTGCGGCCCGCAGCCCTTTATGGTCGGTATCTATCATGACCTTCTGGCTTGGGGCATTCCGGCCAATCAAGTGCATTTCGAGTTTTTTGGCCCACGCCAAGCCCTTGAATGCCCTGTGGAACACAAAGCGGCTTGAGTTTTTCCCTATAAATCATTTGCTTTTAAGGGAAAAAACCCCTAAAACCGGCCCATTCTCGGTAAATCCAAAGGCCCTTGCGCCTCTGCCTTGAATATGAAGATCACGATAAACCCACCCTGCGGGGAGAAAACGGTTTTCGGCCGATCTATCAAAAAATCTGAAAGGACTACCAAACTATGGGTAAAGCATCTGCAAAAATCGCTGACAACAGCGATTCGATGGAATTCGCCGCACTATTGGGCGAATCCATGAAAACAAAATCTTTTGAAGGCTCTGTCGTCAAAGGAAAGATTATCGAAGTACAAGAAGACGCCGTCATTATCGACGTAGGTCTGAAATCCGAAGGCCGCGTGGCACTTCGCGAATTCACAACACCGGGTCAGGAAGCTGAAATCCGCGTTGGCGATATCGTCGAAGTTTACGTCGACCGCATGGAAAATCGCGAAGGCGAAACAGTTCTGAGCCGTGAAAAAGCACGCCGCGAAGAAGTCTGGATCGACCTAGAAAAAGCATCCAACAAAGGCGAGCGCGTCACAGGCGTTATCTTCGGTCGCGTCAAAGGTGGATTCACTGTTGACCTCGGCGGCGCCGTTGCGTTCTTGCCGGGCTCTCAGGTTGACATCCGTCCAGTGCGCGATGTCGGCCCGCTGATGGGCACACCACAACCATTCCTGATTCTGAAGATGGACCGTCAACGTGGAAACATCGTTGTTTCCCGCCGCGCTGTATTGGAAGAATCCCGTGATGTTGCACGCTCCGACCTTCTTGAAAACATCAAGGAAGGCTCCGTCGTACAAGGTCTGGTCAA
>CAYYPX010000079.1:0-538 GCA_964473655.1 uncultured Micavibrio sp. | reverse complement strand
CGCGTTCATTGATTTGGGCGGCGTAGATGGTTTGCTGCACGTAACAGATATTTCTTGGAAGCGCGTTAACCACCCATCGGAAGTTCTGTCCGTTGGTCAAACGGTTGATGTTCAAGTTATCCGTTACAACGCAGAAAACGGCCGCATCAGCCTTGGTATGAAGCAACTTGAAAATGATCCATGGGAAGGCGTTGCCGCTAAATACCCAGTTGGCTCACGCTTCAAGGGCCGCATCACCAACATCACTGATTACGGCGCGTTCGTTGAACTGGAAAACGGCATTGAAGGGCTCGTTCACGTGTCTGAAATGTCTTGGACCAAGAAAAACGTTCACCCGGGCAAAATCGTTTCCACATCACAAGAGATCGAAGTCAAAGTTCTCGAAGTCGATATGGACAAACGCCGCATCTCTCTTGGCATCAAACAATGTCAGGAAAATCCATGGGCAGGTTTCGCCGACAAACACAAAGTCGGTCAGGAACTGGAAGGCGAAATCCGCAACATCACGGAATTCGGTCTCTTCGTTGGAATCGACGAT
>CAYYPX010000078.1:3926-7480 GCA_964473655.1 uncultured Micavibrio sp. | reverse complement strand
AGGCAGCACAGTTTTAAACGAAGATACTTTAGACATGAAACAACCCAAACCACTCCAGTTCCGCTCCGTTTTGTCCGGACTTTCGCCCAATCAGGGTGCGGAGATGCTCCGCTATGGCTGGACGCGTCCCGGCGTGATCTCGCTGGCGCAAGGCGAGGGCAGCATGAAAACGCCTGACTTCATCACGGAAGCGACAAGCAAAGCAATGAGCGAGGGCAAGACATTCTACGCACCCGTTCTTGGTGTTCCTGAATTGCGTCAGGAAATTTCGAATTATTATTCGCACGTGTTTGGCCAGAATATCCCGACGAGCCGCATCTTTGTAACGTCTTCGGGTACAACGGCGATGCACCTTGCGCTGACTTCCATCCTCGATGAAGGTGATGAGATTGTTGCGGTGACGCCGATCTGGAAAAATCTGCTGGGCGCGATTGAATTGACGCAGTCTGTTACCGTCCAAGTTCCGCTGGAACATAAAGAGGGCGCGGGCTGGACGCTCGATATGAACAAATTGTTCGACGCGGTCACGCACAAAACGAAAGCAATTTTGTTGGTGACACCATCCAACCCGACGGGCTGGACGATGACTTCCCACGAAATCAAAGAAGTTCTGGAATTCGCGCGGGAGCGCGGCATCTGGATTATCGCCGACGAGGTTTATTCGCGCATCGTATTCGAAGGTACCCGCAGCCCATCTTTCCTCGATCATGCCGAAGCCGACGATCGTTTGTTCGTGGTGAATTCGTTTTCGAAATCCTACGCGATGACGGGGTGGAGATTGGGATGGTTGATCGGGCCCGCCAATTCGGAAACGCCGCTTCGCGATCTTGCGCTCTATGATAATATGGGCCCGCCGACGGCATCTCAGTATGGCGGTATCGCCGCGCTTCGTCATGGTGAGCCGTTCATCGCCGAACAAGTTTCGATCTGGAAATCCAATCTGGATCTGGTGATGGATAGATTCGAAAGCAACGGTCGCATCATCATGCAGCGCCCACCCGCAACATTTTACGCGTTCTTCAAAGTGGACGGTGAGCCGGACGATCTTGCGCTGGTCAAACGCCTGATCGATGAAAGCGCATTGAGCCTCGCGCCCGGATGCGCGTTCGGAAAAACCTGCGCCGGATGGATTCGTATGTGCTTTGCCGTTTCGGAGCAGAGGATGTTGGAAGCTCTGGACCGTCTCGAGCAGGTTATCAAACCGCGCTGATGTTAACTTTTGTCTAGTTCGTTCCACGGAAAAAAAGTTTTTCGAGCTTTTTATTTGCCAGAATCTGGAATCACTTAGTTCGTTTGATGATTTTTTGCATTTACGGGCTGTCATTCCGACTGAAGCGAAGCGGAACGGAGGAATCTCAAAAGCCAGATCCCTCGGCTTCGCTCGGGATGACGAATAGACATGAAAGGGCGTTACGCGGGATGCGGTTGGGAGAATAATCATCTTTCATTATATGAATTAATTCCTATATTGTAAAGTTAAATTTCTTTACAGAATTTTTGATTGGCAGTACGCATATTATTATTACCGAAAAGGAGTATTTATGAGTACATCAACGTCTGGCGATTTTTCCCTAGCGAGCGATATGTCCCAAGTCGAAAAAGACGAGTGGGATAGCAAGTATGCAGAGATAACAGTTGATGGAAATCCAGTAACCTTGGCCGAGTTAGCGAGCTTTAAAAAAGCAAATTTCATTTTTGCCCAAAGTGTAGAAAACGATATCAAGCTGGCGGATGATTTGGTTGTCAAACATATACTCCTTATGGGTTGCGGCGGCGATATCATTTTAGGAAAAAATACAAAAGCCGGCGCCATTCAATTCGATGGATGTTGGGGTGTAAAGTCTGTCGTTGAAAATGTCAGAGCAAGATCCCTTATGGTTTGCAAATGCGATGCGTTTGAGAAGATTGGTTCCGGCCTTATCATCAATGAAGAAGGTGAATGGGACGGGAATGGTTGTACGGGGGTACACGTGAGTGAATGTCCCGCATTCCAGACGTTCGAAGGACCAGCGTATATCGATGGGTTTATAAGCATTTTTAATACGCCGCTTTTTAAGGGCCTTTCCCCAGAGATCACGCAAAATGAACAATATTCTTGCAGGCATTTGGGATATCCGCCCCAAAGATTGAATGAAGATCGAACCGATGAGGCGCGGGCCTATTTTCGGGAGTTGTGGGCTAAAAATAATCCAGCAATCGGTTTGGAATTAAGTCCGCAACTATAAAAATTTAAAGCTCAAGAGAATAAACGCCGCAGCCTTTGAAGTGGCGTTTGTCTTTTGTAGACGATTAAGCAAACGCAGCCATTTTGATCGGCGAGCAGGATGTGATTGTCATTCTGATCCACCATGATCATATCGCCCTTGGCGTAGCTGCGGGCATTGCCCGCAAGGGTGCCATCCAGAACAAGTGTGATTGCGGATTGGAATAGTTGCTGGCCGCCTTCGATTTTCAAAAGGCTGGCGCGGGAACCGGAGCAAGTGGTTTTGACATGGACGATGTGCGAGCCGTCATTTTGTTTTTTCCAGCCCAGCGCACTGCAGGTGCATTCCATGTATTTTTGAAGGCAAGACGGCATAAAGCCTATTTCGGTCTTTGCGATTTTTTCTTCGCATTTTTGTGCAACAGATTCCGCGCGTTCCAGTTTTGCCATGACGGAATCGAACGCGTTCGCCTTCATCTTTTCCGGCGAGCAGCAACCTTGCAACATCGAGCCGCCGACGGCTTCATACCCCGCCACGATTTTACGTGCATCGGGGGAGAGCGTTAAATGCGTGGAGACGATGAGCGCGTGCGCTTCGTCCAATGTGCCGCTGGCATATTCAACCAAAAGCGTTTCGTAGAGTGTTTCGCGTGTTAGTTCCATAGTTGTCTTACCTTGTTATCGCCGCGCAATTTATCAAGTGCGATGCGGATGCGGGATTTCACGGTGCCCAAGGGCAGTTTTGTTTCGGCCGATATATCCGCATGGGTTTTGTTTTCAAAAAAAGATTTGTACAAAAGCTGTGCTTGTTCTTCAGGCAAGCCTTGAATTGCTTTTGCCATGATGTCGGTTTCTTGTTGTTGCGCGATTTCATCACTCGCGCTGGGCGATTCATCAACGACCAAAAGCGGATCGGCGGGGTCCATTTCGGGGCGTTTTTCACGGCGGATTTCATCGATCCGTTTGTTTCTTGCGATGGTAAAAATCCATGTGCTCGCGCTGGCTTTGGCTGGATCAAAACTCTCCGCGCGTTGCCAGACGGTCACCATCGTGTCTTGCGCCAGTTCATCCGCAAGATCGGGTGCGGCACCACCCCGCATAAGAAATGATTTGATGCGTGGTGCAAAATAATCAAACAAGGCTGCAAAGGCGTGCTTGTCCTTTTTTGCTACGGCCAGCAAAAGATCGCGAAAATAAGCCGGGTTCGGTTGGTCGTTGCTGGCGATTGGTGCAGGTTCCATAGGCGTATTAACACCTTGAAACGGCCTTTCAACAAGTCCCAAACCCATGCTTTTGGCCGCGCCCATTAACTTTTGCCCATATTTTCGTCATTTTTATACGTCAGATAAGC
>CAYYPX010000078.1:0-3826 GCA_964473655.1 uncultured Micavibrio sp. | reverse complement strand
ATAAGCTAAATCATTGATAGTTTAACCAACGAAGAGCCTAAAGCTTTTAAGAGGAAGACGCATTTTCCGGTAGATGCGAAACGTACAAAAAGATGAAACAGTTTAACACGGGTGTGAAATGCCACTAAAGAATGTTCTGGGTAACTCCTGCACGTTCGTGGCAAGGCATTTAGGCTTACGCCACCGCTATGTCTTCACGAAAAACAATCGTATCCGGTTGCGCTATGTCGCAGGCATAACTGCCGCCATGGCCGCAGGTCTTCCAACCGCCATCGCTTTCTCGCCAATCTCTGGCCTTCCTATTCACTTTGAAATCGCGTCCGCCGCCCAAGCCTATAACATGATGGAACCATCCGTTGGTGTTGCGGGCGATGTGGATGATGGCGACCTTAGCCAGATTGCTCTGGCATCCGTTCCGCAATTCGAAGAGCCTGCCGGCCCTTCCGATCGTATCGTCACTATCAGCTCCGGCTCGACGCTGGGCAAAGTGATGCAAAAAGAAGGAATCGAAAACGGCGAAGTGCATGAAATCATCAAAGCGATGGCCGAGCATTTCAATCCGCGCGATTTGAAAGCCGGACAAGATGTCGCCCTTCATTTTGAACCAGCTGAAGACGCCGACGGTTACAAGCTGACCGATATGACGATTGCGCTGAACCCGCTCAAGACCATCAAAGTAAAGCGTAACGGTGATGAGTTCGAATCCGCACTCGAAGAAAAAGAAGTCAAAGAAGTTATCACTGCGCAAAAAGCCGTCATCAACAATTCACTTTATGGTTCCGCCGCAAAAGCAGGCATTCCGAAGAGTGTGGTATCCGAAGCGATCCGTATTTATTCCCACAACGTAGACTTCCAGCGCGATGTTCAATCGGGCGACTCTCTCGAAGTCATGTACAAAACCCACCAGACAGATGACGGATACGTCGCCAAAACAGGCGACGTTCTTTTTGCCAAGCTTACCCTGGGTGGCCGCGAAATTCCGCTCTACCGTTATGAGAGCCAAGATGGCGCCGTTGATTTCTACGGCCCGAACGGTGAATCGACCAAAAAGACTCTGATGAAAACACCAATCGACGGTGCACGCGTTTCTTCCGGTTTCGGTATGCGCCGTCACCCTGTTTTGGGATATTCCAAAATGCACAAAGGAATGGACTTCGCCGCGCCGACAGGCACGCCGATCTTTGCTGCAGGCGATGGTAAAATTCAAAAGGCCGGACGTTTCAGCTCCTACGGAAACTATGTCCGCATTCGTCACCGCGGCGATCTCGACACGGCCTATGGCCACATGAGCAAGATCGCAGCTGGTATCAAGCCGGGCGCGTTCGTCAAGCAAGGTCAGATTATTGGTTATGTTGGCACGACAGGACGTTCCACTGGCCCGCACCTTCATTATGAAGTGATGGTCGCGAACAAGCAGGTCAACCCACGCGGAATCAATCTGCCGATCGGTCAGGCATTGGCTGGGGCCGATCTGAAGAAATTCAAATCCCACGTGAAAGAAGTGAACAACCAGTATGCTTCGAAATCCACCGGCGCGGTTAAAGTCGCCCAGCGTCAAGTTGCGGATGATGAAGAGCTGAACTGATCAATTGATCGAGATAAAATCAAAAGGAGCCGCTAGGCTCCTTTTTTATTGCGTCCATAAATGTAGAATCCGTAGACACCAAGCATGACAATTCCAAGCGCATACCAAAACAATGCGTACTGTAAATGTTTGTTGCGGGGAAGCCAGTTGCGTTCATGCAATGTGACATCCTGCAATGGGGGCGATGCTCCATCAGCATAGAGAATGAACGGATAAGGATTTGAGACTTCTTTCACCGCGGAAATCTGAGCGATATCGGCGCGAAACCACATATCGTTGGCCGGACTGTTGTTGGAAGCAAAGCTGGACCAATCGGGCTTGTGAATTACGCCGCGTATCGTAACAGGAATTTGAGGCAGTAAAGCCAAGCGTTCTTCGGTATCGTCTTTCCAGAGATCACTCACCCAGCCGGCATTGACGATGAGCGTATGACCGCCTTCAAGCGCGAGCGGCACAAGAAGGTGATAGCCCATGCGGCCATCTTCGGTGCGGGGACCAAGCAGCACAGCCTTGTCTCTTTGAAGGTGTCCTTCGATAACGCCGTAGCCGATCGGGGCTTCTTCTTGGGACCAAGCGTCCAGTTGCGTTTTCGAGATCTGATCTGATTTTGCCGCGCTGGCATATTGCGCGTTCAGTTGTTCGATGATGTCGTTCTTCCAATGCAAACGTTGGATCTGCCACGTGCCCAACCCCGCCAGAATCGCAACACAGGCGGCGGTAATAACGGTTTCGCGGAAAGGAATCTTAGTGCGCACCAGCCGTGCCGCCTGCGCCGCCCCACCAGTAAACGGCGATGAACAGGAACAGCCAGACCACGTCAACGAAGTGCCAGTACCAAGCGGCTGCTTCGAAGCCGAAATGGCGTTGCGGTGTCAATTCGCCCTTGCGCGATCGCAAGTAGCAAACGAACAAGAAGATGGTTCCCACCAGAACGTGGAAGCCGTGGAAACCGGTCGCCATATAGAAGGTGGAGGGGAACACGCCGCCTTTGAAAGCGAAGGTTGCGTGGTGATATTCATACATCTGGAAGCACAGGAAGATTGCGCCCAGAGCCGCCGATAGACCAAGGCCCAAAACCAATTCCTTGTTCTTTCCTTCGAGAACGGCATGGTGCGCCCATGTGACCGTGCAACCAGACAGCAGCAGGATCATCGTCATCATGAAAGGAAGATCAAAGGCCGGAATGGCTTCGATTTGTGGCGGTGGCCAATGTCCACCGGTGTATTCTAAGCGCAGATATTGGTGGGCTTCGCCGGGGAACAGGCTGGCGTCAAAAAACGCCCAGAAGAACGCAACGAAGAACATAACTTCGGATGAGATGAACAAGGCCATACCGAAACGAAGACCGACTTCGGTGACGCCGTTATGGACTTTTTCCTTCACGGTTTCGAACAAGATGTCTTTCCACCAGAAGAACATAACGGCCAGAACGGAGAGCAGGCCAAGAACAACGCCTTTCAAGCCGATCGGGAATTCGCCGATTTTGACCTCGTGCATATAGAGCACCGCGCCCATGGCGGCGAGACCTGCCGCGAACGCACCGGCGAGGGGCCAGATGCTCGGGCGGACGAGGTGGTAAGGGTGCGGCTTTCCGGTTGTGCCGTATTCGATATGCTCTGCCATGGTAAGTCCTTGAAAAGTAATTCTGTCAGGGGTGTTTTATCACTTCGTTTCAGTATTGTAAAAGGCTTCCAGAGCCTTATCAAGCTCTTCCGATTCTGATGGGAAAAACGTGTAGGAGAGGGTGATGTTGGTGACGTCTTCCATCTCAGGATCGTCATTCAGGGACGGATCTACGTAAAACACGACCGGCATGGGCATTTCCTCGCCGGGTTTCAAGGTTTGCTCACCAAAGCAAAAACACTGCATTTTGTGGAAATACTTACCGACCTTCAGCGGGGTGACATTATAGACGGCGGTTCCGGTGGTGGGGACGCGGTCTTTGTTTTTGGCCATGAAGGCGATCAGGCCTTGTTGGCCGAGCTTCACTACTTCCTGATGCTTTTCCGGTTTGAAATCCCAGTTGATGCCGCGGGAAACATTGGAATCGAACTTGATGGTGACTTTGCGTTCTAGAACTTTGTCAGGCAGTTTGGTCGAAAGCATGGTCGTGCCGCCAAAACCTGTGAGCTGGCAGAACATACGGTAGAGCGGGACGGAGGCGAAGGCGAGGCCGACCATCAAGGCGACGACCAAAAAAACGACGCTGATGGTTTTGGTGTTTTTATCCATTACGGATTG
>CAYYPX010000077.1:6557-7836 GCA_964473655.1 uncultured Micavibrio sp. | reverse complement strand
GATGCGTAGGGTCAGAACTTCCTGCGTCTGTCTGATTGTCACAAGCGATAAGCATCATCGAAAATAAGGCGATCAGAATGGTCTTCATGGTTTTTCCTCCGAAAGGATGGTGATGATCTTATAAGCTATATCAAAGTCATCCAGATTGTTATGCCCACCGCCTTCGATGGACATCATAGTTTTAGGCTGTGGCGCCGCTTCATAAAGCTTTTTGCCGAATTTATAAGGAACGATGGCATCCGCCGTGCCGTGTACGAGGATCAGGGGTGATTTGATGTCACCTATTTTTAAATAGCTATCGTACTTGTCCAGCAAAAGCCATTTCACCGGAGCAATCGGATAGTGAGATGACGCTACATCCGACATCGATGAAAAAGGTGAATCCAAAATCAATGTGTGCACTTCGTGCTCAGTAGCCATCTGAACGGCGACGCCGGAGCCAATGGACTCCCCGTAAAGAATAATTGAGTCGTCGGCTACTTCATTTCTGTTAAGCCATGCCATGAAAGCCCGCGCGTCTTTATAAAAGCCTTGTTCGCTGGGGGAACCTTTGTTGCTCGCATAGCCGCGATATTCAACGGCGAGCAAACCGTAACCGGCCTTCAGGTAAGGAAGTGCGCGATATGTTGTAATCTCGACATTGCTGCCATTTCCATGAAACCAAACAATGGTTTGCTTGCCTTCCTGCGCTGGCTTGTACCATCCGAAAAGGTCCAGCCCGTCTTCTGTGGTTGTTCTGATCTCATGCAGTCCTGTGACCTTGGCTGCTGGAATGTCAGGCTTATTTAGTGTCGGATAGTACATCATGTTTCTTTGCATGAGGTACATGAGCGCGATTAATATGAGATAGATAAAGAATATGGCGGCGAGAAGGTTAAGCACTTTCTTTTTCATCCGCGCAGTCCGGCCCCATGAATGCGGGCATAGACCCCTTCTTTACCAAGCAAGTCTTCATGACGTCCGCGCTCGACGATTCGTCCTTCTTCCAGAACAAGAATTTGATCGGCATTTTGAACTGTGCTCAAACGGTGAGCGATGACCAGAGTCGTGCGACCTTTTTGTAACTCGCTCAATGTCTGCTGGATTGCGCGCTCTGCTTCGTTATCAAGTGCGGACGTTGCTTCATCGAGCAACAGAATCGGAGCATTGCGAAGAACGGCGCGGGCGATGGCGATACGCTGACGTTGGCCTCCGGAAAGTTTTAAGCCTTCCTCGCCCAAACGTGTGTCGTATCCTTGCGGCAAGCGACGAATGAAATCGTCCGCTTCGGCATCAATCG
>CAYYPX010000077.1:0-6547 GCA_964473655.1 uncultured Micavibrio sp. | reverse complement strand
TGCGATACGAGCGCGATGTTTTGACGTAGCGATGCGATGGACAAATTGCGGATATCATCCTTGTCGATCAGAATGCGCCCTGCGGTGGGATCAAAGAAGCGCGGGATCATGTTCATGATCGTGGTCTTACCGCTACCTGATGGGCCGACCAGTGCTGTGACAGTCCCGCCAAACATATTGAACGATACGCCGTTGAGAGCTTTTCTTTCGTTGGTGCCGTAATCAAATTCAACGGCCTCGAACGAAATATCGGGGCGTGAATATGAGACTTCTTTTGGCGTAGTGACTTCACGAATTTGCGGCGAGATATCCATCATCGCGAATACGCGGTCTGCCGCCCCCAATCCCATCTGGAATGTACCGGCCAGCTTGGCCAGTTTTTTCATCGGCTCATACGACATGGAAAAGGCCGTGATGAAAGATAACAATTCACCGGCCGTACTATGTCCTGCCGCAACTTGATAGCCGCCATAGACGACGATGGCGAACACAACCAAGCCTACAAGCGTTTCGTTGAAAGGCGTCGAAAGATTATTCACGCGAACAGATTTTATGACGATATCGCGAAGCTTTCCGATTGCTTGGCCTGTGCGCTCGCGCTCATGATCTTCCATGCCGTATGCTTTTACCAGACGTATGCCTTGAAAGATTTGCGAGAGCATATCGGAAAGACGCGCCATATCATCCTGAATGCGTCCCGACATTTTGCGAAGCCGTTTTCCAACCCATGCGACAAATGCGGCCGTGAATGGAAACACAAGGAATATGACGCAGGACAAGAACCAATCCTGATAGAACATTACACAGACAAGAAACACGAGCGTCAGAAGATTTTTACCGATGCCGATAATGCCATCTGTCACCGCGCCGCGCATGACATTCACATCGTTGACGACGCGAGAGATCAGCTGCCCGCTGGGGTTCTGGTGAAAGAATTTCAGATCAAGGGCCATAAAGCGTGAAAATAGATCGAATTGTATTTGCCCAACAATCGTTTGGCCAATGCGGCTCATGATTAGTGTGTGTTGATAGGTTGCGATACCGCGCAGGATGAAGATGGTGAGAATGACGCCGCCCAAAAACCAGACTCGGCCCAAATTTCCTTTGGTCAAGACATCATCGATGACGGGTTCGATCATCGCGGCAAAGCCCGCCGTTAAAAGCGACGATACCAGCATGAAGAATGTTGCAAGCCCCAGCAGCCCCGCGTGAGGCTTGAGGTATTCTTTCATGATACGGCGGACGAGATCGTACGATTTCGTCTTGGCGACCAAAGGCTGGGCTTGGTTCTGCGTCATATTACGTCGGTTGTTTGCGTTTCTTATGCTTGCGATCGGGCAACGCCTTACCCCATCGTAATTCGGGCGCCAGATACGTTGGCATCACGTTGTTGTATACTGCGATCAAGTTTTTCAGCGCGTTGTTCATTTCTTTCGGTGTCTTGCAATGAGCAAAGTTTGCGGCGTGCAGGCCCGAACGGAAAAGGCAGGTATCAATACCAGAAGCTGCGGCACCAATAACATCATGCGCCATCGTATCGCCGAGCATGACTGTTTGCGCCGGATAGATATCTTTCTTTTGCAGATACTGGATGCAGTAATTGAAAATCAGTTTATGCGGTTTTCCAATATAATTGACGATACCGCCGGAATCTTCATAACGGCGCGCCAACAGCAACGGCCCCGTCAACAACCCCGTTCCGATCATGGAAAGACTGTCAGGGTTCTGGCAGTAAGCCTTAAGGCGTTTTTGAATGGCACGGCGAATAATTGGATCGTAATCCTGTAAAGTCTTACGCGGGTAATCCATACCGAGGATCAAAACAAAATCTGCATTTTCTACTTCGTCGACGAATTCGATCCCGCTGTCTTTGAATGTATCTTCTTGACCTCTACGACCGAACACGTAACAGCGTTTGCCGAGTTTTTCGAACGCGCCCTCCTTGCGAGAATTAAACCCTTCCCACAATACTTCGGCTGGCGTTGGCATCACGTTGTTGTATACTGCGATCAAGTTTTTCAGCGCGTTGTTCATTTCTTTCGGTGTCTTGCAATGAGCAAAGTTTGCGGCGTGCAGGCCCGAACGGAAAAGGCAGGTATCAATACCAGAAGCTGCGGCACCAATAACATCATGCGCCATCGTATCGCCGAGCATGACTGTTTGCGCCGGATAGATATCTTTCTTTTGCAGATACTGGATGCAGTAATTGAAAATCAGTTTATGCGGTTTTCCAATATAATTGACGATACCGCCGGAATCTTCATAACGGCGCGCCAACAGCAACGGCCCCGTCAACAACCCCGTTCCGATCATGGAAAGACTGTCAGGGTTCTGGCAGTAAGCCTTAAGGCGTTTTTGAATGGCACGGCGAATAATTGGATCGTAATCCTGTAAAGTCTTACGCGGGTAATCCATACCGAGGATCAAAACAAAATCTGCATTTTCTACTTCGTCGACGAATTCGATCCCGCTGTCTTTGAATGTATCTTCTTGACCTCTACGACCGAACACGTAACAGCGTTTGCCGAGTTTTTCGAACGCGCCCTCCTTGCGAGAATTAAACCCTTCCCACAATACTTCGGCTGGCGTCACGATCTGATTGTAAAGGCTTGGGCCAATCCCCATCTCCTTCAGCTTCGCCTTGTTGGTTTCGGCGCGCTCGTCAGAGTTGGAAAGGATCAGGATGGTCTTTTTACGTTCTTTGAGTTCTTTGAGCGTATCGGCAGCACCCGGAAACAGTTCTTCACCGTCATGGAGCACGCCCCATTGATCGATGATGAAACCCATGTAGCTGTCGGAGATATCGGAGATACCTTCGCAGAATTTTGTCTTTGCCATAGTGCTAAAGTGGCCTTCGGATAAGTGAACACGCTCTACGGCCGGTATTATGGCCGTAAAGCGTTGTCCGATCAACCCGTTAAGTTAACTTACGCGACCTTGCGTGTGCTTGTATCGCGCGGGCGTTTTGGCTCTTTGCCGGATGCCGTACATAGGATCTGGTAGAGTTTGCCCACATCCGAGGAGAAGAAGGTCGAGCCCAGCAGATCGCCATGATCGTTGCTTTGTGCTTGATCGTAGACTTCCTCGAACTGGCGAACAAAGCGGCCCACATAGTTCCGGAATTCGGAATCGTCGGCGTATTTGGTCCGGATTTTGTCCATCGGCAGACGATCGCCCATTTCGACGAGGCGGCGGGTAAAGGCTGGCACATCGCCTTTTTGGTACGACTTCCATGTCTTTTCCTGAATTTCGCCTTCGGCCATGCGGGTAATATCGACGGACAGTGAGTGCAGTGATTCGACCACGAATTTGGCGGAAGACAGGAACGCTTCGCGTTTGACCTTCCATTCGGCATCGCGGATGGCTTCCACTTGCTTGGTGGCATCCTGCGCCGCCTTGAACATCGCGTTCGACTGACGGGCAAAGGTGTTGGACGCTTCTTCCGAAGCACGCAGTGCCTTCGTGGAGACGGTAACCAGACGCTCGGATTCTTCCGACAATCTTTCGCGGGATGCGTCGATCTTGATGGCGATATCTTTTGCACTGGAGCCGACATCGTCCAATTTGGTGGAAAGAACGGACACGGCGCGGCTGATCGTATCGGCTGTGCGGTTTCCGGCTTCGGCCACGGAATCTGCCTGCGCTGACAATTCGAGGCCGTATTCGCGTGATGTGCTGAGCGAGACTTTCATCTGCTCTGCCACTTCGCGGGCACGTAAGGAGAAGGAATCTCCGGCCTTCTTAATCTCTAAAAGCGTGTTTTGTGAAGACTGAAGCAGGTTTTCGGATTCTTTTTGAACGCTTGCAACCAATTCCTTGCCGAAATTGACCGCTTCTTCGCTCGCATTTTTAAGTCTGCGTGTTTCTTCGGCGGCGTTTAATCCTGCTTGGCTGAGGCTGTTCGATGCTTGATCGGCTGCTGTTTCCGCATGGTTTGCCTGACGGATGAATTCTTCGCCTGCATCTTTCATTTGCGCAACCGATTGGCCAACGGACGTCGACAATTCGTGGAATTGCTCGTTGATGGCTTTTTGGACCGTTTCGATCTTGATAAGGGCTTGATCGGTTGCAAGATGGATATCGGAGGCCTGATTGTCCAACGTTGCTTCAATCGTGCGCATTTTCTCACTCGTTGAGGCTGCGGCCGCTTCGATATCGTCCAGACGCTCGCGAAGGTGATCCGAAGAAGATTTCAGCACGCTAGACGCTTCATCCGCTCCGTCTTTCAGTTTCTCAAGACGTTCGTCAAAGATATTGCCGATTTCCTGCAGACGTTTGAAGTTTGTTACAGATGTATCATCGAAATCAACACGCAGTTTTTCAAGACGGTCTTGGGCGGTGTTCACTTCTTCGACAGCGCGAATGTAGATAGGCTCGATACCGTTTGTTGTTTTGATCAACGCCTCACCAACCGTTTCGATGGCTGTCGTTGCTTGCTGGCTTTCGTTGCGAAGTGCCGTGATGCGGTTGGAAAGCTTGTCCTCCAAAGATGTCAGATCGCTGATCGCCGATTGTGTGTTGCGGGAAATATCCGCACAGCTATCGGAAATGCTGGAGTTCAGACGTGTAATGTCGTCCTGCGCCGCGTGCGATAGGCCGGCTAGACGTCCAGCCTGATCTTCGAGAGCCGAGCGAACGGATTCAATCTGTGTAAGGCTTTCGGTGACTTTCTTGGAAAGATCATCCTTCTGATTGCCCATATGCTCGTTGATCGAACGGGAATGTCCTGCGATTTGGCCTGCGAGGATGGAAATATCCTGCGCTTGTGTGCGCAAGACATCGCGGATTTTCTCTGCATTGTCTGTCGCTTTGTCGGATGCATCCGTCAAATCTTTTACACGGCGTGTCAATGTCGTCGCAATCGCTTCATGCTTGATGTCAGCATCGGCAACGGCGCGTGTGACGGCTTGCAATGGTTGTGATAGAGCTTGACGTACGTTTTCAATGCGCTCGGTCAATGTCGCTTGCGCAATGTTGATTTTCTCGACTTGTTCTTCAACAGAGGCTGAAAGTTTGTTGACCTGTTCGTCAGCCATGCTGGACGCTGCCTGAATTTGGGTGCGGGATTTTTCAAGCATCTCGACGATCGTCTTGATGTTTTCGATGTTGCCTGCGCCCGCCTCGTTCAACTGCTCGATGTTTGATTTGGTCGTATCGATCAGGTTTGCGGATTGTTTTTGTGCTTCGTCCGTGGCGCGTGTTAGCGATTCAATCGCACGGCGCACCGCGCTGCTAATGCTTTCCGCACCGGAGAGTGCAACCGTCATGCCTTCGGATAGTTTGTTGGCTGTTTCCGTTCCAACATTGTCGATGGCAATGACCTTTGCATCCATACCGTCGATCACGCGTTTCAAAGAATCTGCGCGAACTTGTAGACGATCTTCTAAAGACTCCGTCTTGGTGGAAATATGCTCGACTGCATCTTGAATGACGGTCACGCCATTGTTTAAACGCTCGGCAATCTTCTCGGCTTCACCGGCAAGGTCTTTCGCGCCTTGATCCAACGCATCACGGTTTTCTTGAATTGTATTGCCAGCTTCGGTCATAGATTCAACCGTACGCTTGGTCATATTTTCAAGATCTTGGATCTGACTTTGCAGTGTCTCACCAAGACGCGCGGTTTCATCGGAAACTTGTTTGGTCGCACCGGCGAGATCTTTTTTGTGGTTTTCGAAGTCACCGCTGAGTTTTTCAAGGCGGATTGCAATTTCATCGATCGCTTTTTTCAAGCCATCGTAGCTGCTTTCCAGTGTTTCAGAGATGGAGGCCGTTTTGTCTTTGGCAGCATCAGCTGCTTCCAGAAGTTTTGTTGCGCCCTTGCCTAACGCCGCTTCCATTTCACTGGCGCGCTCAAGAACGGTGATTGATGCTTTATCCCATGCGTGCGCACCAGATTGTGTTTTTTCATCGATATTGGCGGTGCGTTTTTCGATTTCGTCCGTTATGGACAAAAGCTTGGCCGAGCGATCCGCCAGAGTTTCAACCAGACTTTCGATATGCGTTTCCGTTTTTTTGGAAATGCCGCTCATGCCTTGGATTTCGTTGCGAAGACCCATGCGTGCGCGGTGAATGGATTTTAGAACCGCATTGGAAGCCGTTGAAAGCTCGGCCGCTTGGCGAACTAGCTCTTCAATGTCTTTATGGATGACTTGGCTTCTTTCTTCAGATGGGAAGATCATGCGCTGTAGCTCACCGCGCAAGGATTCCGCATACATCTGGATATCCGATCCGCGCTGTACATATGCGAGAACCATCCATAGCAATGCGATCGGTGCCAACATACCGGCCATGAAACCGCCAAGCAGGTGTGGTTGTTGCTGTGCCAGCGTGCTCCAACCCACGTCCGTAAAGACGTAGGATGCGCATAAGCCAAACCACATGGCGGTCAGGAAAAGGCCGACTGTGTGCAAAATCATGTGCGAGGCTTTTTTGACCATCGGCTTTTTGTTGGATGGTGTGAGCATGAGGACAGGCTCGTTCTCCGCTTCGAAAATATCGCTCGCGCTGATGTAGCGGCGTTTGGCGGATGGGAATGCGGATTCTTCCT
>CAYYPX010000076.1:3255-7851 GCA_964473655.1 uncultured Micavibrio sp. | reverse complement strand
TAATAGGATCACGCCGATGTAAAAGCATAATGTCATTACCAAAAAAATAATGCGGCTCCATGCCGTGAACATCAAGATTTTTAGTGTTCGGAATAACACCATATTCGACTTGGGATTCATTGAGGGCACTTATAAAACGATCTTTGTAGGGACCACATAATTCATCCATACCAAAGATGTAATAATATTGTCTGTTTTCTTTAATGAATTTATCGAACTCATCGACATCAGTAGACCAAAAGATAGATGGATGCTCTTTTGGTAAAAAATTGCGGTCAAAATTTGGGTCTTCGTAAGTGAGTAGTGCGGCCTTTACTTCGTATCCTGTTTGACCATCTGCATAAAAAGCATAAAGACTATCCATCGCCATACGGTTATCACCCACTAGAACAATCGGTAATTTCCATTTTGGCGAACTGGAGACTATGTGAAGAGAGATATATCGCGCAATAAGAATAAAGCCTATGGCCAGCCCCCAGTTGGACAAGATAAGAATGGGGAATGAATTATAATCAAGAAAGTAGAAATTGAAGCAATCAAATAGAGCCGCGAAGATAATCGTTTTAAAAATCGTTTCGACTTGCGCAAGCCACGGCACACGGCGAGAATAATGTCCTTTGAGGACAAAGCGTAGAACTACAAAAAATCCTAAAAAGTAATAATAATATCTGCGGGTATCGAAATGATGGAATTCGTATGACCAATCATATTTGGCCGATAAATTCACCAATAACGCCGAAACATATTTCGTCGTGAGAAAAGCTCCAAACAAAGCAAAAATATCGGAAAATAAAAGAACAAATCCCAAGTGACGTGGGATTTGCCGCTTAATTGGTTTGCCTTCCGACTGATTCATCACTGTTTTTTATCTGTCTTTTCCGGATACAGGCTGCTGCGCATTTTTGTGAAAGCTTCCGCTTGTAGCTCCTGCAACATTTTTTCAAGACCGGCGGCAATAACATCCAGACGGTTTGACGTTGCAACGCCGGTTTTACCCAAAGAGAAGCTGCGCACAATACGTTCTTCCGGCAAGGAGATCAGCGTGAATTCCAGATCGGTCACGAGACGCGGCGGCGTATCAAGGCCGGCATCATAGACCGCTTGGAATTCGTTCACCTTTAGTTGCAGGCGGAAATCGGCCATCAGGGATTCCGCCGGAATTGTCGTGACCACGGAAGGCAGAATCGTGCTCATCGTTCGCCGCGTGAAATTCTGGATCACATCGTCGATCAGCGTCGTCCATTTCGAGGCCGAATAGTAATCAAGCTTTTGCCCGCCATTGGTGTAGAGCGCGATGCGATCCGTTTCAAAGCCCGGTGGCACGGCAGGTTTCATGACTTCCACGACACGCGCCTGATCAACCGCCGGAGCATCGGTGCGCGGCACGGGGCGCAGCGTGTAAATTGTTTCCTGCGGCGCGGTGGATTGCAGCAAGCCGCCACAAGCCGCGAGCGGCGATATACAAAGAACGCACGTTAATATTTTGAATAAATTTCTCATTTTTTGATCTCCACGCCACGGTAATTCGGTTGATATAAAAGACGCGATGGTTCTTGACCCAGTTGATCGGCCAGACGACGGATGGAACGCGCCATTTCTTTTGTTTCACGGCTCATCTCTGTAATTTGGTTGAGGCCGGAACCTGCGAATTTATCGATGTTTTGTTTGTTGTCGGTCAGGATAGAATTCAGCGAATTGACCGCTCTATCCATTTGATCCGCCGTTTTGTTGAAACGGGCCACCAATTCATCCACGCTTTCGCTTGTACTTGATAGGTTTTTGATCATCGCGCTCGTGTTGGCGATGTTTTCTTCGCTGAGCAGCAAGCTCATATCGGAGCTGATCTTTTCGACGTTCTTGAAAGTGCTCTGCAACGATGTCACGTTCTCATCGTTGAGAACCTTGTTCATTTTATCGGTGAGAGTCAGAATCCGTTCGGTGATTTGCGGAATATCTTCGAACAATTTTCCGATCTGTGTGCCGCTTCCGCGGATAACGGGGTAATCCTCCCCTTCCGGAATAACGGGCGGTGCGGCTTTGTCGCCTTCGGGCGTGTTAAGGTCGATGAAGACAAGACCGGTCATCCCTTGCGTTGCCAGATTGGCGCGAGAAGATGCGGTGATGGGCGTCGCTTGTTCCACCTCGATATCCACCTTGACCAAATCACTACGGCCACCCGCAACGCGCACGTCCTGCACACGCCCAACATCAACGCCGCGATATTGTACGACCGCGCCATCTTTCAAACCGCTGACCGGATCATAAAAATAAACCGTGTAGCGATTATAGTGACGAGAGTCATGCGTACCCGCGAGCCAGATGGCAAAGAATGCGAGACCCATCAATGATATACTGACGAACAAGCCGATGATAAAATAATGCGATTTCTTTTCCATTTACGCCGCCTTTATGGCCCGCATACGCGGCCCTGTGAAATATTCTTTGATCCATGGATGGGTAGATTTCATCATGTCCTCCAATGTGCCTTCAGTAATTTTTTTATCGACCAGCATGGCGATACGGTCGCAGATAGATGTGAGCGTATCCAAATCGTGCGTGATGATGAGAATGCTTAGTCCGAAAATGTCGCGCAGTGTGACAATCAATTCATCGAAGGATGCCGCCGCGATAGGATCTAGCCCCGCCGTCGGTTCATCCAAGAATAAAATTTCTGGATCAAGCGCGAGTGCGCGAGCCAATGCCGCGCGTTTTACCATACCGCCGGACAATTCGGATGGTTTTTTGTTGATGACATCCGGTGATAGACCAACCATTTTCAATTTCGCCACAGCCAGTTGTTCGATATCGCTTTCGGGTAGATCGAAATTCTCACGGAAAGGCAGCATGACGTTTTCAAGAACGCTCAAGCCTGAAAACAGTGCACCGTTTTGGAACAACACACCCCAATTTCTGTACACAGATGTGTCTTCATCCTGATAGTGGCGCGATTTTACATTTATTTTGCCGTCTTGGATTTCCATCAAGCCCAAGATTTTGCGCAAGAGTACCGATTTTCCCGAACCGGAACCGCCGACAAGCCCGACGATTTCGCCGCGATAGAGCGTGAAATCCAGATGGTCGTGCACTAGCTGTTCGCCAAAGCGTGTTGTCAATCCGCGCACTTCGATGATGGGTTCTGCTTGCATCTTAGAGCCCCATATTCGAAAATAGCACGGAGAACAAAGCATCCGCCATGATGACAAGAAAGATCGATTGCACCACAGCGACGGTGGTAAGCTTACCCACGCTTTCAGCCGAGCCCGTGACGTTCATTCCCTGATAGCATCCTATGATGGTGATGATGAATGCGAAGACGGGAGCCTTTACCATCCCGACGAAGAACATGGTGGGTTTTGCCACCATTTCGACGCGGCCGATATATTGCGCGAGCGGAATATCGAGCAGGATGATGGAGATCACCGCACCACCAGCCAGACCAATCATCACGGCAAGAAATGCCAGAATGGGAAGCGTGATCATGGTGGCGATCAAACGCGGCAGAACCAAAACCTCGATTGGGTTCATGCCCATAGTTTTGAGCGCGTCCACTTCTTCGCGCAATTTCATCACGCCGATTTCGGCGGCAAAAGCAGAACCGGAGCGACCAGCGACCATAATAGCGGTGAGAAGCACGCCCATTTCACGCAAGAGCGAGATCACGGTTAAATCAATCGTGTAGATTGTCGCACCAAAACGTGCGAGCTGTGTTGCCGCCTGATAAGAAATCACCATCGAGATCAAAACGGAGAGCAAACCGATAATCGGAAGAGCGCGAAAACCCGTTTCATCAATGTGGCGGATGATAGAATGAAAGCGAAATCCCGAAGGCTTCACGAGGTTTTTTAAAAAGACGACGAAAATCTCGCCGACGAAACAAGTAATTCCATAGGCGGTTTTGATTCCGCCAACAATCACCTCACCGAACGTCTGAAATGTTTTTTCAAACGTGGAATCGATTTCTTCCCGTGGCAATTTTTCGTTTTTGTCTGGAATGAAGGTAAAGATTTTTTTCTGATGCTCGTTCAGATTGGCGGGAGCACCCATTTTGTCCATCAGCTCCTTGAGCTGGACCGCACCCCAGATATCCATCCGCTCGATCTGACTCGCATCAATCGCGCGCGCTTGCGTTTTCGAGAGTTTCTTCAGAGCCTTTTCGAGTGGCTCGGCGTAATCCATGGTCCAGTCACCGCGCAGGCGAAGATTGCTCTCGCCACCGGCCGAAATGATTTCATAAAAATCACGGGTCTGGGTCATGGATGCCTTGGTATGTGCTGTTCCTTAATGACTTACAAAAAATATGCGGTAAGGCCAAACGGAAAGCGCACCACTTCGGCAAATAACCCCTTGAAAGTGCAAATAGTTCAGGCTAAAGCGGCTGTTTTTAAATTATGACAAGACAAAGCGGTCAGATCGGCGAAAAAAGCCTGCAATCTGGTCTTCACGTTGGCAGGATCATGGAGCGCATTTATGTCACTGCGGAGTACATCCGAATTGTCGAAATCCTTGGTGTACCAGCCGATATGTTTGCGGGCGATGCCGACCCCTCCCCGCTCACCATAATGATCGATGATCATGTCATAATGGTTCAAAACTAAA
>CAYYPX010000076.1:0-3245 GCA_964473655.1 uncultured Micavibrio sp. | reverse complement strand
TTTCTTCAAACGACGGATCATCGCTAACAATTCCGCCTTCCAGATAATCGATGATCTGGCGGACCACCCATGGACGACCGTAACTCGCGCGGCCCACCATCACACCATCCGCACCTGACGCGGCCAATGCCAATTCCGCATCACGTGGTGAATTGATATCACCGTTGACGATAACGGGAAGACATACTGCATCCTTTACCGCACGCACAGCGTTCCAATCGGCATTGCCATTGTATAGCTGGCACCGTGTACGGCCATGAACGGTGATCATTTTTATGCCGACGTCTTCGGCTTTTCTGGCAAGGCTAGGTGCGTTGATGGAATGTTCGTCCCATCCTAGGCGCATTTTTACGCTGACCGGAACATTCACGGCCTTGACTGTTGCCTCCATGATTTTTGTGGCAAGGGTTTCATCGCGCATAAGTGCGGAGCCAGCAAAATTATTCACTACCTTTTTGACTGGGCAGCCAAAATTGATATCGATGATCGACGCGCCGCGATCGACGTTGATACGCGCGGCTTCCGCTACCAATTCTGGCTCACATCCGGCGAGTTGCACGGCGATGGGAAATTCTTCGGTGTAATCGAGCGGGCGTTGTTTATTGCGGCGAGCTTCTTCTACCATCGGGCGGCTGGCGATCATCTCAGAAAACACTAATCCTGCCCCGTATTTTTTCACAAGACGGCGGAACGGCACATCCGTCACGCCCGACATGGGGGCGAGAAAGACAGGATGCGCTATATCTATGGTTCCAAGGCGGATCGACATGGCCGCAATCTACGCCGTATGGCCTCTTTCGTCGAGAAAATTCAAAAATATGAAAACCGCAGGAACGCCAAAGACTTTCGCGCGTTTGCCTTCATATTTTTCAGTGATTTAAGGGCCGTGTTTTGAAAGAAATGATACAAAAAGATTATTGGCAGGATATGGTGGATGGTATGTCTGCTGCTCATTCCGCCCCTTCTGGCCTTTTAGTCATCGATACCGGTGAGGAATCATTGAAGGCCCGTTTGTGTATGATTCAAACGGCGCGTCATACGCTTGATCTACAATATTACGCCATTCATGATGATATCACTTCGAACCTTCTGATCGAAGCCGTTGTTAAGGCCGCCGAGCGCGGTGTGCGGGTTCGACTACTGATCGATGATATTAGTATCGGTAAAGCACGACGCAGTTTGAGCATTCTCGATATGATGCATAATATTGAGGTGCGGATTTTTAATCCAATCAGTAAAACATATCAATCATCGCTTGCGCGGTTTATATCTTTCTTTGCCAATTTTGACCGTGCGACCAAACGTATGCACAACAAAGTTTTAATCGCGGATAGCGAAACAGGTATTACCGGCGGGCGCAATCTGGGCGATGAATATTTCGATGCCCATGCCGATGTCGCATTCAAGGATATCGATATCATGGCCATCGGACCAGTGATAAAAGACATGGAACAGAACTTCGAAGAGTTCTGGAACGACAAGAACGCCCATCCGATTGGCGAGCTTTATAAAATGAAAAAGAGTATGCAGATTATCCTGCAACTTAAACATAAACTTCGTAAAAACTTAAAAACAGAAATTCGAAGCAAGAAAAAGCGTGAAGAATTCTACGCCGCTTGCACAGGATATCTGGAAAGCGCGGATAGCCGCCTGATATGGGCGAACGCGGATTTCATTGCCGACAAGCCTCATAAAATTGATGGCGAAGTTGAAAACGCAAGCGAGCCCATTCAGGAAATACTATCGCTCATCGAACACGCAGAAGAAGAATTTCTGATCGTATCGCCATATTTCGTACCGCAAGCAAAAGAAATGGCGTGGCTGAAAAGCCTCAAAAAACAAGGAATCAAAGTACGCATCGTGACCAATTCCCTTGCTTCTACCGACGTGGTTGCTGTGCATACGGGCTATGTGCGCCGACGGATGGAAATTCTGGAGAATGGTATTGAGCTTTACGAGATGAAGGCAAACGATAAAAAACCAAGGCAGCGTTTGTTGGGTCGGAAAACACCGTCCAATGCCAGCTTGCACGCCAAGGTCTATGTCGTCGATCGCAAGGCTGCGGTCATTGGATCGCTTAATTTCGATCCACGCTCACAAAATCTTAATACTGAAGTTGCCCTTACGGTTTATAACGAAGATATTGCCCGGCAACTGCACGATCTGTATGAGAAAGTAACATCGCCAGAATCCAGCTATCGCTTGTTGCTTGAAAATACCGATATTGGCCCACGCATTGTTTGGATCACCCATGAAGATGGTAAGAAATCCGTACATTCGGTTGAACCAGAGGCCAACCTGTGGCGACGCGTGCAAGTACTTTTGATGGGATTCTTGCCGATAGAGAATCAGCTATAAGATTTTAAATCTCACCGTCATCGGAAAATGGTCGGATGAGCGAATATTATAGAGAACTTCGCCTTTTATCGGCTCCAACCCACGATAAAACACATGATCCAGATGGCGCGTTAAATAATAGGGCCGTCTTTGCCGTGTCATTTTCAATTCGATCAATTCCATCTTGGCGATAATTTCTAAAAGCCCGTGATAGCGTATGCCATTCCACGTGTTGAAATCGCCAGCGACGATGACAGGACCATCATGTTTTTCGACCGCCTCGACAATTTGCGCCATTTGCCGGTTGAATTTTTCGTATGAGACAAAATTCACGGCGTGAATATTTACGGTTAGCAATAATTTATCGCTGCCTTCCACCGGATAGGTTGTGGCAAGCAACATCTTGGGTGTCTTGACGATAGGCTCTACATCCGGCGAAATATAGAACGCTTGTGCCGCAGACTTCACAGAGCAGCCTGTCTTAACGCCTGTGGAAATGGATGTTGTTTTGTGGCTGTAGGTGCGCGCCATCACCCATTCCATACGTTCCGGATTGTTGAAAATGGAATCGAAACGCGTATTGAGGACGGCCTCCTGCAGCATTACTAGGTCATTATCCGAAACCAGCGTATGGAAATCATGCTCCCACCCTACTTTTTTCCCTTTGTAAATATTCCAGACCAGAACGCCGAATTCTTTTGGTATGTACGCTTTGCACGCGCCACCCAAAATCTGGAGAGCGTCTGCCGATGTGAATAATTGCGGGAAAAATCTTTTATAAGGCATTTTTCTTTTTCGAAATCAAAGACAGAACCAATCCACAAATCTGTTTGAACAAATTTTTATCTAAAATATAGAGAGCCGACACATACAAACCAAATCCGGTAGGCACGATAATGACAACGTTC
>CAYYPX010000075.1:0-7885 GCA_964473655.1 uncultured Micavibrio sp. | reverse complement strand
ATTATCCAGCTCTTGCTGCAAAGCAGGAAAGGGCTTGCAAAGCCTTGGCGGATTGGTAAAGTCGCCCCGATTTTAACTTAAACACTAAAGAAGGTAAGGAAACCGCGATGAGCGATATTGCAGACCGCGTAAAGAAAATTGTTGTCGAGCACCTCGGCGTAGATGCTGGCAAAGTCACGGAAGGCGCAAGCTTTATCGATGATCTGGGCGCAGACTCCCTCGACACTGTCGAACTCGTTATGGCGTTCGAAGAAGAATTCAAGGTAGAAATTCCTGATGATGCTGCTGAAAAGATTCAGACAGTTGGCGATGCCGTCAACTTCATCAAAGCCAATTCCGGCGAATAATTACCGATAATCTATTGATATAACGGCGGCCCTGACTCTTCTATATAGTTAAGCCGCCGTTTTTATTTGGTCCAAGAGGGTAGAGAAAATATGAGACGCGTTGTTGTTACGGGTATGGGAATGGTCACGCCGTTGGGCGTTGGCGTAAAACGCAACTGGGATTCCATCATCGCCGGAAAAAGCGGGATCAGAAAAATCGATGAATTCGATTTAACCGATATGTCTTCTCATGTTGCTGGCCTCGTTCCAAAAACAACGGATGAAAACCCGACAGACGGCGCATTCAACGTCAATTTGTTCGTACCAGTCAAAGAACAAAAGAAAATGGATCAGTTTATCTATTACGGAATCGCAGCCGCGACTGAAGCGGTTAAGGATTCCGGATGGGTTCCCGAAACCGAAGAAGACAGATATCGCACAGGTGTTTTGATTGGTTCCGGCATCGGCGGTTTGGGCACCATGTTCGAAGCGTCAAAAACCTTGATGGAAAAAGGCCCGAAACGCATGTCGCCATTTTGCATTCCGGCGATGTTGATCAATCTGGCCTCCGGCCATGTTTCCATCATGTATGGATTCAAAGGCCCGAACCATTCCGTGGTCACAGCCTGTGCAACAGGCACGCACGCCATTGGCGATTCCGCGCGTATCATCGCGCTGGGTGATGCCGATGTGATGGTGGCAGGCGGAGCCGAAGCAGCAGTCACGCCACTCGGTGTAGGTGGTTTCGGCGCAGCGCGCGCCCTTTCCACATCCTACAACGACACACCGGAGCGCGCATCGCGTCCGTTCGATGAAGGCCGCGATGGTTTCGTCATCGCCGAAGGCGCGGGCGTTGTTGTTCTGGAAGAATATGAGCACGCGAAAAAACGCGGCGCAAAAATTTATGCGGAAATCATCGGATACGGCATGTCCGGCGATGCGTATCACATTACATCGCCAGCCGAAAACGGCGATGGCGGTTTCCGTGCCATGACGGCGGCGTTGAAGAACGCGAAGATCAATCCGGAAGATGTCGATTATATCAACGCACACGGCACATCGACGCCAGTGGGCGATGGTCTGGAATGTACGGCGATCAAAAACCGTTTTGCCAACAGCCTTGATAAAATGTCGATGTCTTCGACGAAATCGGCGATCGGCCACTTGCTTGGTGCGGCGGGCGCGGTCGAAGCGATCTATTCGATGAAAGCGATTGAGACAGGCATATTACCGCCGACATTGAATTTGGACAACGTATCGGAGCCTTGCAAGGGCCTCGACCTTGTGCCGAAAGTGGCAAAAGAGAAGAAGGTCAAGATTGCGCTATCCAATTCATTCGGTTTCGGCGGCACAAACGCATCCGTCATCATGAAGGCCGTTTAAAAAAACAATCAGGCGAAAGCAACATTCAAGCTGCTTCCGCCTGATTGATTCTGCTCCGTTCAATTATGAGCGACGTCCTCTAGAGGCTTCGCCGCCTTTGCGGCCTGCTTCTGCGGCGCGCTGCGGATCGTTTTTAAAGTTACCGCGATTTTCTTTCGATTGGCTGCGTTCTTTTTCCTGAGAGCCTTTTTGATTCCAGCTTTGATTGTTAGCCATAACTTTTCTCCTTGTTTAGCTTGTTGGAAGTGCCCCACCAACACGCAAAGCCCGAGAGTGTTCCCGAAATAAATTTTAAAAATTTTTTGCTTTTGGATCGTTTTGCGGGTCTTATAGGTTGACGTTGTGCAAACAAAAACTAAACGGACATTCGTTGAAAAAAATTTTCATTTTTCTAAGCCTTTTGATTCTTCTCTCGATTTTATCCGTCGGGATATGGATCGGCTTGTCCGTAAAAAACGCCTATGAATCGGGTCCTCTGCCGCAAAATTCAATCGTGTTGATCGAGCGCGGCATGGGCGTATCTTCCATCGCCGATAAATTGCAGGCGGAAGGCGTGATTGATTCTGCGCTGGTGTTCAAAATCATCACAAAGATGGATAAGGACCAACGCCCATTGAAAGCGGGCGAATATGAATTCACGGCCAACATTCCGCTGGTCGATGCGCTTAAGATGATGCGCGATGGCGAGTTCTATGACCGAAAAGTAACACTTCCCGAAGGCGTCACAAGCTGGCAGATCGTCGAGACATTAAAATCTCTGGAAGATTTGAGCGGCGAGATCACGGACATCCCCGCCGAAGGCACGTTGTTGCCAGAGACATATCATTACATTAAGAATGACGATCGCGCGGCGTTGCTCGGCAAGATGAAAGAGGCAATGGATAAGGTGGTGGCCGATCTGTGGCCAACACGTGCTGAGGGATTGCCCATCAACAACGAGAAAGAATTGCTGGTGCTTGCCTCCATCGTCGAAAAAGAAACCGGTGTGCCATCGGAGCGCGCGCGCGTCGCCGGTGTGTTCATCAATCGCTTGAAGCAAGGTATGCCGTTGCAATCAGACCCGACCGTTATTTACGGCATCACCAAGGGCGAAGTGCAAAGCGACGGGCAGGGGCCTATTGGTCGTCGCCTTCTCACGAAAGACCTGCAAGAAGACACGCCTTATAATACTTATATGAATGCTGGTCTGCCGCCGACACCGATCGCCAATCCGGGGAAGGAATCCATTGCGGCCGTGCTGCACCCCGAAGTGCATGACTATGTGTATTTCGTGGCCGATGGAACAGGCGGGCACGTCTTCGCCCGCACGCTCGCCGAACACAACGCGAATGTCGCGCGTTGGCGCAAAATCAGAAAAGAGCAGAACTAGTTATTTATTGCCGTCGCCATCGCTCATCTTGGTTGGTGGCTTTGGCTGCATCTGAACGGTAGGGCCGCCCAGATTAGGATTGGGTGTGGCTTGCGCAGAAGGAGCCGCTTGCGGTGTTGATGTGCGACCCAGTCTAATCTGACGTTGCAGGGCAGGCGAATATTCCAACGCATAAGGATCGACACCCTTTAAAACAGATCGCGCATCATCTTCATTGCCCAGATCGTCACGGTGAACGGCCTGCGCGAAGCGGCAACGTTTCATGAATTGATCGAAGCCAACAATGCTTTGCTGCGGTTTGGCGAGCGGAGAATCCTGCCCGAACGAACTTCCATACGGATCGTTCAAATAAAGCAGGGGCACTTCGAGTGCATCTGTCAAAAGCCCGCCTTCGATAAAACCGATATGCATACGGTGGGAAAAGAGGAGTTTGTCTTTATGGCTTTCTTCGACAGGCACGTTCAAATGGAATGTGCCGCCGCCCGTTAATTCTAGGGTCAGCTCGCGGGTCTGGGCGTCGAGGATGATACCTGTGACAGCCTCTTTGAACGCCGTATCGCAGACGAGGCCCGCCTCGCTCTGGCCATTGTGGAACAAATCAATATTCATAAGGGAAATCTATCCTTTTCACCTATTAAGAAATAGTCTATCAAATGCCTGAAAGCAAAGGCAAACGGCTTTATTTATGTGCGGTATAGCAGGATTTTTTACCCCGAACGGCATTTCCGATAGACGTGAGCTCCACGCTATCGGCACGGCCATGCACAAAGCCATTGCCCATCGTGGGCCTGATTCCGCAGATACATGGCAAGACCCTGACGCGCCGCTCGTGCTGGCGCAGCGCCGCCTTGCGATTATCGATTTGTCTGCCGATGGCGCGCAGCCGATGGCGTCTCACTCCGGCCGATATATGTTCGTCTATAACGGAGAGACGTATAATTATCTGGAGATCGAAGAGGCTTTGCGTGGGGCAGGTCATTCTTTCAAAGGGCGGTCCGATACTGAAGTTGTTCTAACATCCATTGAACATTACGGATTAAATCAGACTTTGCAAAAAATGAACGGGATGTTCGCGTTCGTGTTATGGGATCGCGAAACCAAACAGCTTCATTTCGCGCGCGATCGTTTTGGCAAGAAACCACTTTATGTCGGTTGGGCGGGATCTTCGCTGGTATTCGGATCGGAATTGAAAGCTTTACACGCGCATCCGCATTTTAAACCGGAACTGGATCTTAACGCGCTCGCGCTCTACATGCGTTTTGGATATACCTGCGCGCCGCACACGATTTACAAAAATGTCTGGCAGCTCTTGCCCGGCGGTCGTTTGAGCGTTGATTTGAATAGCCTGCGGGCTGGCGAAGATCTATCGCGGAAGATGGAATTATACTGGTCTCTCCGCCAGAAGGTGGATGATGCCCGCATGCATTTGATCAATGATGACGAACAAACGATCATTGAAACATTCGAAGAAATGCTCTCAACGGCGGTAAAGCAGCGCATGATCGCGGATGTTCCATTAGGCGCGTTTTTATCGGGCGGGATTGATTCATCGACCATTGTTGCTTTGATGCAGCAACATTCATCCCGCAAAGTAAAAACCTATTCCATCGGTTTCGATGATGCGGCGTACGATGAATCAAAAGCGGCCGCGCAAGTGGCGGCACATTTGGGGACCGACCATCATGAATTCCATCTGACATCGCAGGATACGCTGAATGTTATTCCGCAATTGTCGGAGATGTTCGATGAGCCGTTTGCGGATGCCTCGCAAATTCCGACATATCTAATTTCGAAATTAGCGCGGAACCATGTGACGGTGGCCCTCACCGGCGATGGCGGCGATGAAATATTGGGCGGGTATCAACGCCACACGCACATTCCGGCCCTTTGGAACAAGATTTCATGGATGCCGAACGCCGTGCGCCGGACGATGGGCAATCTCGCGCTGCGCGTGCCGCAACAGACCTATGATCGCCTGCAACCATCGTATCCGCAATTTGGACGCCGCGTGCACCGCATGGCGCAAGTTGTGGCACAAGGCGATACGAAGAATCTCTACGCATCATTGTTGCAAGTCTGGCCGGAAGATCAATCGGTGGTGATGGGCGCAACCATGCCAGCCATTCCGCTGGATGATGAATCTATGTGGCCATCGAATTTATCGCTCGCCGAGAAAATGATTTATGCGGATACGTTATCATACCGCCCCAATGATTTGATGGTAAAAACCGACCGCGCGTCGATGGCCGTGGCATTGGAAGCGCGTGCGCCATTGATGGATTACAAGCTTTGCGAATATAGCTGGCGGTTGCCGCACGAGATGAAAATCCGCGGCCTTGAGGGCAAATGGCTTCTGCGCCGTATTTTAGAAAAACACGTGCCCAAAGCGATGTTTGATCGACCGAAGAGTGGTTTCAACGTGCCGCTTCATCAATGGCTGCGCGGACCTTTGAAACAATGGGGTGATGATCTACTGAGCTATGATCGATTAAAACGGCAGAATATTTTGAATGCGGAACTGGTGTCTGGTCGTTGGCAGGATTTCCAAAAGGGACGCGGCGGCCATGCCAACGCAACCGATCTTTGGGCAGCACTGATGTTCCAGTCATGGTTTGATAAATGGGGCACGAAATGAAAATAGCGATCACGGGTGGTTCCGGTTTTATCGGAACGCGCCTTCAAAAAGAACTGGAAGCACAGGGGCATGAATGTGTGATCATCGACCTCAAACATTCCACGCCGGTTGATATCCTCGATTATCCCGCGCTAGAAAATGCGTTGAAAGGTTGCGACGCGATTTATCATCTGGCGGCGGAACACCGCGATGATGTGTTTCCGCGCCAGCGTTATTACGATGTGAATGTGCAGGGCACGAAGCACGTTCTGGATGCAGCCGACATGAACAAGATTGACCGGGTGATTTTCACCAGCAGCTTTGCGGTCTATGGATTGAATGCGTTGACGCCGAGTGAGAATTCCCAGACCGCACCATTCAATGATTACGGCAAGAGCAAGCTAGAAGCGGAAAAAGTTTTGCAACGCTGGGCCGATAAAAACCCACACGCCAATCTGACCATTGTGCGTCCAACCGTAGTGTTCGGGGAATCCAACCGCGGGAATGTTTACAATTTGATCAATCAGGTGGCGAGCGGAAAATTCCTGATGGTCGGCAGTGGCAAGAACAAGAAGTCGATGGCGTATGTTGGGAATGTGGTTTCGTTCCTCGTTCATTGCTTGAACGAGGCGCAACGAGCGCAGATTTACAATTATGCCGATACGCCGGATTTCACCATGAATGAATTGATGGATGTGATTTACAAAAAGCTCGGCAAGGATAAGCCGCCAATCGCGCTCCCTTATATTGCAGGGCTTGGCGCGGGCTATGCGTTTGACGGGCTGGCAAGACTGACCGGTAAGACATTTCCGATCAGCGCGGTGAGGGTACAAAAATTCTGTGCCAACACTACGAGCAACGCCGACAAGGTGCGCCTGACCGGATTCGAACCACCCTTTACCTTGGCGCAAGGGTTGGAGCGCATGATCGATCATGATTTCAAAAGCGAAAGACACGCGGCATGAAGGGCAAAAAAGTTTTATTGGTTGTGAATGACATGGCGTGGTTCTGGTCGCATCGATTGCCGCTGGCGAGAGCCATCATGGCGCAAGGTGCGGAATTGCATCTGGCAACCAACAATGCGGCGACCAATGCGCAGATTGCTGCGTTGGGTATCAAAGGCCATGATCTGCCCGCGCACACGGGATCGTTCAACCCGATCGGCCAAGCTATGCTGGCGTTCAATATTTTCAAAACATTGAAAGATGTGCAGCCGGATATCGTTCATGCGATCACGCTGCGTCATGCATTTTTCACCGGCCTTGCTTCAAAGATAACCAAAACGCCTCGTGCGGTTTTCACGATTGCCGGTTTGGGATCATTACAAGATGAAGAAAATCTGAAGGTTAAAATCGTTCGCGCCCTCATCGTGCCTTTATTCCGTTGTGCGTTCGGCAGCGAGGGGCGTTTCGTGATCTTTCAGAATCCAGATGATGCGCAGGCTCTGTTATCCTGCGGTGCAGTTGAAGAAAACCAATGCACGGTCATTCGTGGATCGGGCGTCGATACGGGGCAGTTTGCCTATTCGCCAGAACCACAGAATAATCCGCCCATCGTGCTGTTCTGCTCGCGCCTTCTCAAAGCCAAAGGCATTGGTGAATTTGTCCATGCCGCACGTATTTTGAAATCCAAAGGTGTGACGACAAGGTTTCAGGCGGCAGGCGATATCGCCGAAGGAAATCATGATTCTGTGAGCCGCGAGCAATTGAATGAATGGAAAGAGGAAGGCTCTGTTGAATTTCTGGGCAGCCGTTCCGACATGCCAACCCTCATGGCATCCGCAAATATCGTGACGCTCCCATCTTATTACGGCGAGGGCGTGCCGAAAGTTTTGCTGGAAGCAGCCTCCGTTGGTCGCGCCATTGTCACCACCGATATGCCCGGCTGCCGCGAGACGGTGGAGGATGGCGTCACTGGAATTCTCGTCGAGCCGAAAAGCGCGTGGAGCCTTGCAGACGCGCTTGAGAAATTGATCAAGAACAAAGACCTTCGCGCATCCATGGGTCGCGGCGCCCGCGCCCGCATTGAATCCGGTTTCACCGTTGAGCAAGTGAACGAGCGTACGATCGCGGTATATGAAGCTTTATTTTCAGACAACAAAAAAGCGGCCCTGCAACAGGCCGCCTAATTTTGAATTTCGTTTGGAGCGGGTGACGAGGCTCGAACTCGCGACCCCGACCTTGGCAAGGTCGT
>CAYYPX010000074.1:0-7966 GCA_964473655.1 uncultured Micavibrio sp. | reverse complement strand
GAAAGAAAAATCGAAGATCGAAAACTGGATTGAGGGCGAAGCTTTCAAAGGCTCCGAACTTGAAGGCACGATTGCCAAACACCCGTTGCATGGCAAAGGGTACGAATTCGATGTGCCTGCTCTGGCCGGTGATTTCGTGACGGCCGATGCCGGAACGGGTTTCGTGCATATCGCGCCGAGCCACGGTCAGGACGATTATTTCCTATACGTGAAGCACTTCGGTGCGCGCGATATTCCGGACAACACGACAGATGACGGGAAATTCCGCGAGTCTGTTCCATTGTTTGCAGGGCAAGAAATCCTCACCCAAAAAGGCGAGATCGGCGAAGGAAACTTTGCGGTGCTAAAAGCTATGGACGAAGCTGGTGCGTTGCTGTGCAAAGGCTCCATGCGCCACGAATATCCGCATAGCTGGAGATCGAAGGCACCGGTTGTTTACCGCACGACACCGCAATGGTTTATCGCGCTGGATGATGACAACAATCTGCGCGATGTCGCGCTGCAGGCGATCAAGGAAACCAGATGGATTCCAGCGGCCGGACAAAACCGTATCACCGCGATGATCGAACAACGCCCTGATTGGTGTATCTCACGCCAGCGCGCATGGGGCGTTCCGATCGCACTTTTTGTCGACAAAAAAACCGGCGAGCCGTTGGAAGACGAGGCCGTGTTCAAGCGCATCACCGATGCTTTCGAAGCTGGCGGCGCGGATGTTTGGTGGTCGAAACCAGCACAAGATTTTCTGGGTGATAAATACAAAGCCGAAGATTACGAACAAATCTTCGACATTGTCGATGTTTGGTTTGAATCAGGCTCCACGCACACCTTCGTGATGGATGACCGCGAAGAGATCGCCGTATCGCAGGCTGATTTGTATCTGGAAGGATCAGACCAGCACCGCGGATGGTTCCATTCATCGCTTTTGGAATCTTGCGGCACAAAGGGTAAAGCGCCGTATAAAAACGTGCTGACCCATGGTTTCGTTCTGGACGACAAAGGTTACAAAATGTCGAAATCACTCGGCAATGTTGTGGACCCAGCGGATTTGCTTAAAGAGCATGGCGCGGACATCATTCGCCTATGGACTGTTACATCGAACTTCTCAGACGATATGCGCATCGGCAAAGATACGCTGAAGAATACGGGTGATCTGTATCGCCGTATCCGTAACACTTTGCGTTTCTTGCTCGGCGCGATCGACGGGTTTAACGGTGCGGAGCGCGTGCCCGCGTCCGAATTCAAGAATATGCCGGAGCTCGAGCAATATATGTTGTCCCGCATGGCTGGGCTTGATGCGCAGATCAAGAAACATATCGAGAATTACGAATTCAACGACATCATTCAGGCATTGTTTAATTTCTGCAATTCCGATTTGTCTTCGCTTTACTTCGATATCCGGAAAGACAGGCTCTATTGCGATACGCCGGATTCATTCGAACGCCGTGCATGCCGCACGGTGATGGCGGAATTGTATGACTTCCTCGTCACACGCTTTGCCCCATTCGTGTCATTCACGGCAGAAGAAGCGTGGGATTATCGCCCGAAAGGCGTGTTCGAAGAATCCGAAAGCATTCACATGAGAACATATTCCAACGCTCCATCGGAATGGCGGAATGAGAAGCTGGAAGAAAAATGGGCGAAGATCTTGAAAGTTCGCACAGTTGTTCTGGGCGCGTTGGAGCCGCACCGCGCGGCGAAAACGATCGGTTCTTCATTGGAAGCGCATCCAGCGATCTATCTGAATGAAGAATACGCCAAGGCTATAGAAGGCACGGATATGGCGGAAATCTGCATTACATCGCAAGCGACGGTCCGAACAGGCAATGCAACGCCTGACGCGTTCAAAGACGCCAAGATCGAAGGCATTGCAGTTTCTTTTGGCAAAGCCGAAGGCAATAAATGCTCCCGCAGTTGGAAAGTGTTACCAGAAGTTGGAACTGATAAAGAATATCCGGATCTGACGCTGCGTGACGCCGATGCCGTTCGTTGGTACGCCAAGCACAAGGAAGCCGCATAATGGCATCTTACTGGAAGCTCAGCGCATCAAAACCACTTGTCGGATTTTCTATCGCAGCGGATATTCTTATTCTGGATCAGCTTTCGAAATGGTTGATCTTAGAATTGATTATCCGCAAAGAAATCCAACCAAACGCATTGCCGATCGATCTATGGCACTGGATCACCAATCCGCCATCGCGCTTTCCGTTTGCATCCGTCGAAGTGTTGCCGTTTTTCAACCTTAGCATGGTCTGGAACGAAGGGATCAGCTTTGGTTTGTTCCACGGCAGCGGCGTGTGGATTTTATCTATTCTATCGCTGGCCATCACCGTGTTGTTTTCGGTGTGGATGTTCAAAGCACAAGGGTGGCTGCAAACCGTAGCACTCGGTATGGTCATTGGCGGTGCCATCGGCAATGTTCTGGATCGTTTCCGTTTCGGCGGCGTAGCTGATTTCTTCGATTTCCATGCTTTTGGGTGGCATTACCCCGCCTTTAACATAGCCGATTGCGGCATTGTGGTCGGGATTGCCATGCTGGTCATAGATGGGATATTCTTGGAGCCGAAACGTGCCAAACGTCTAGAGGAAAGCAAAGCCGCATGACAAAAACCGTTCTGTTCTCCGTTTTATTAGCCTCTGCCGCGATATCGCTTGGCGCGTGCGACAAAACCCGCGAGCAATTCGATTTTTCCAAAAAAGCACCGGATGAATTTGCAGTGGTCCGCCGTGCACCTCTGGAAATGCCACCTGATTTCAAAACAATCCAAGCCCCGCGCCCCGGCGCGCAGCGTCCGCAGGAAAAAGCTACCGATGCATTGGCACGCCAAGCCATTCTGGGTGAGACAGCCGCGCCAGATGAACCAACATCCACTAGCACAAGCACGGGTGAATCCGTTCTCTTACAAAAAACAGGTGCAGCGAATGCCAGCCCTGCTATCCGTGCCACGGTTGACCGCGAAACAGAAGAAATCGCCAAAGAGCAATCACCGGGTATCGACAAAATCAAAAAATGGGTTGGTCAGGATGTTGAGCCACCGGCCAAGTTGGTTGATCCAGTTGCCGAAGTAAACCGCATCAAGCAAAACAGAGCCCAAGGCAAGCCTATCACCACCGGCAAAACGCCGACGATTGATGAGGAATAAGGCTGTTTAGCCCCTCGACGCCCCCCCTATAATTCTCTATATCTAGGGCTATGCTTTTAGCCCGTATTTCCCTTGTTTTTGCTCTGACATTTTCGCCGGTTGCCGCGATGTCCCAGACTTTCGGCGCGCAGGAATTCACGCTTGAAAATGGCCTGCAGGTTGTGGTCATTCCAAACCACCGCGCGCCGGTTGTCACTTCCATGCTCTGGATAAAGGTCGGCGGATCGGACGAGCAACCGGGGCTTTCCGGTATGGCGCATTATCTGGAGCATTTAATGTTCAAAGGAACAGCCAACCAAGCGCCGGGAGAATTTTCAAAAACTATTAAAACACTGGGTGGTGATGACAACGCGTTTACCAGTCGCGATTTCACCGCCTTCTTCGAAACCGTATCGGTTGAGCACCTGCCCAAGGTTCTGGAGATGGAGGCAGATCGTTTGGTGAATTTGAATCCGCCGCCGGAGCATTTCGCTTCCGAAAAATCCGTCGTGCTCGAAGAGCGTCGCCAGCGCACAGACAATGATCCGCGTGCGAAATTCGGCGAGCAATTGAACAGTCTTCTCTATGTGAACCACCCCTATGCCATTCCCGTCATCGGATGGATGAACGAGATTGAAAAATATGAATGGGTTGATGTCAAAAAATTCTATGATATGTGGTACGCGCCGAACAATGCCGTGCTGGTCGTCAGCGGCGATATGACGATGGAAAAGTTAAAGCCAATGGTAGAAAAATATTTCGGCGAGATTCCACGCAAAGAAATTCCAGAGCGCATACGCCCCGTTGTTCCGCCCGCACCGTCGGGTGTGTTCGCGCGACTTCGTGATCCCGACATTCATCAGAGCGTATTTCAAAAAGCCTATATTGCGCCGACGGAAGCCAAGGACCGGAACGATTCACTCGCGCTTCAGGTGCTAGCGGAAATTATCGATGGCGGCCCAACAACACGGCTTTATAAATCGATTGTGGTAGAGCAAAAGAAAGCAACCAGCGTTGGATTCAATTATAATGGAAACGCGCTCGATTACGGCAGCATTGAAATCGGCGCGACGCCTGCGGATGGTGTAAAGCCTGAAGAGCTTGGCGTGTTGATTGAAGCCGAAATCAAAAAAATTATAGATGACGGCGTGACTGAAACCGAAACCAAAGAAGCCATTTCGAGATTGCAGGACGAAGCCGTTTACGCGCGCGATAGCTTGAAAGGCCCCGCCATGATCTTCGGCGGTGCAATCACAACAGGGAGCAGTATCAAAGACATCGAGAGCTGGCCCGCAGATATAGCCAAGGTTACGCCTGCTCAAGTGCAGGCAGCCGCGAAAAAATATCTGGATGCGGCAAACCCATGGATCAGACCGCCGGTCACGGGATATTTGTTGCCGCCGGAGCCAGAGCCTGTAATCGAGGCACCAAAAGCAATGGAGGCCAAAGATGTTCAAGGATAATCATCCGAAGAAGTGGCTTTTACTAGGCACTCTTTTGGCCATCATTCTTCTGGGGCTTGTGCTTTTCTTTGGTATGCAGGCACAGGCCGCGAATAAATATCTTCCGATCAAGGACATTAAAACACCGGGCGGTCTTTCCGTCTGGTTGGTGGAAGATCACACATTGCCGGTTATTTCGGTAAGGTTCGCATTCGTTGATTCCGGAACGGCGCTCGACCCTGAAGACAAGCAGGGCCTCGTGCGCATGCTTTCCAACACGATGGATGAAGGTGCGGGCGAACTGGATTCGCAAAGTTTTCAAAAATCGCTGGCCGACAATTCCATCACGCTTGTTTATTCTGCAACCAAAGACGGATTTTACGGCGAGTTGAAGACTTTATCGCGGAACAAGGATAAGGCGTTCGAGCTTCTAGCTCTCTCCATGAATGCCCCACGTTTTGACGAAGAGCCGGTTGCCCGCATGCGCGATGGCAATTTAACACGCATAAAGTCGTCCCTGTCCGAACCGGATTGGATGGCGGCCCGATTGCTCAATGATAAAGCCTTCGAAGGACATCCCTATTCCAAGAATAGCGGCGGAACGCTCAGCAGCCTTGGCAAGATCACGGCTGATGATCTGCGTAATTTCAAAAAATCTTACCTGACCAAGGATCGCCTAAGGATTGCGGCGGCGGGCGATATCGATGAAAAAACACTAAGCGCCGCGATTGATAAGGCGTTCGGAAATTTATCAGACAAGGCTTCTGTAGGCGTGATTGCAGACACTATAATTACCAATGGTGGTAAGGTTTACTTATATGAGCAGCCTATTCCGCAAACGGTGATCGAAGTCACCGGCCCTGCGTTCGATCAGAAAGATAAGGATTACTACGCTCTGCAATTGATGAACTATGTGTTCGGCGGCGCGGGGTTTGGGTCTTACCTGATGGACAGCGCGCGCGAGCAAAAGGGCCTGACTTACGGCATTTATTCGAACACGCAAGATATGCGCCATGCCGACACAATCGGCATTTCGACATCGACGAAGAATGAAAGCGTTTCTGAAATGCTTTCAATCATCAAAGACCAAATGGCCAAGATGCGTGATACCAAAGTATCGGATCAACAGTTGAGAGACGCAAAATCCTATATCACTGGCTCGATCCCTCTGGCCCTTACTGAAACGGACGATATTTCAAGTATGCTGCTTGGGCTACTTGCGAATGACCTTCCCATCGATTATCTGGATAATTTTTCCACTTACATTAATGCCGTTACCGCCGATGATATTCAGCGCGTGGCGAAACGCATTTTAAAGCCTGAATCAATGCTCACTGTTTTGGTCGGCAAACCTGAAAACACAACAGCAGAAATCGTCAAAGAGTTACCCAATGTCAAATAATCCCGCCCGCACAAAAGAATGGTCTGATCTGGAAGCTCATTGGAAGGATGTTCAAAAGACACCTATGCGGGAAATGTTTGCAAAAGATGGCGAGCGGTTTTCCAAATTCAACGTGAAAATTCCGGGATTGTTGTTCGATTATTCAAAGAACCGGATCACAGAAGAAACTTTGCAAAAACTGTTCGTCTTGGCGACGGCCTGTAAGCTGCCGACATGGTCTGAAGCCATGTTCAAAAGTGAGAAAATCAACAATACCGAAGGCCGCGCCGTTCTTCACACTGCTTGCCGTGCCCCCATTAATGAGCAGATTTACGTTGATGGTGAAAATATTGTTCCGTTCGTGCATAGCGTTCTGGCTCGCATGAAGGATTTCAGCAATGCGGTGCGATCGGGCGCGTGGAAAGGCCATACAGGCAAGACTATCAAGCACGTTGTGAACATTGGTATCGGTGGATCGGACCTTGGCCCCTATATGGTGTGCGAAGCGTTAAATCCTTATGGCGGCGCAATCGATATGCATTTCGTATCGAATGTTGATCCCACACATCTGGCGGAAACTCTTAAAAAGATCGATGCCGAAAGCACTTTATTCATCGTTGCCTCTAAAACTTTTACCACACAGGAAACGATGGCGAATGCCAGTGCAGCCAAAGATTGGCTGGCAAAGAAACTAGGCAGCGATGCCGCTGTTTCCAAACATTTTTGCGCGCTTTCTACCAATGCAGACGCGGTAAAAGCTTTTGGCATCGATGAAGCCAATATGTTCGGTTTCCGTGATTGGGTCGGTGGGCGTTATTCGCTTTGGTCTGCGATCGGCCTTTCCATTTGCATGGCTGTAGGGTTCGATAATTTTGAAAAGCTTCTTGCCGGTGGCCGCACGATCGACGAGCATTTCTACAATGCTCCGATGCAAAAAAACATACCCGTTATCATGGCGATGCTCGGTGTATGGAACCGCAATTTCGGCGATTGTGAATCCATTGCCGTATTACCATACGATCAATACCTCCACCGTTTCCCCGCTTTCCTGCAGCAGATGGATATGGAATCGAACGGTAAGGATGTTGATCGCGATGGAAATCCCATCACCGATTACAAAACTGGCCCGATTGTTTTTGGGGAGCCCGGAACAAACGGCCAGCACGCATTCTATCAATTGATCCATCAGGGTACACAAACAATTCCGTGCGATTTCATCGCCGCGAAACAATCGCAAAACCCGATCGGCAAGCAGCATGAATTGCTACTCAACAATATGTTGGCGCAAAGCCAAGCGTTGATGCAAGGCCGCACGCTGAGCGAAGCTGGTGGCAATCAGGCCCGCGTGTTCAAAGGCAACAGCCCTAGCAACGTGCTTCTCTTTGATAAACTCGACCCTTATTCACTCGGAATGCTGATCGCAATCTATGAACACAAAGTCTTCGTTCAGGGTGTGATATGGAATATAAATTCCTATGACCAATACGGTGTCGAGCTGGGTAAAGAGCTAGCCAGCAACATTGAGAAGGGCAAAACCGGCGAGATGGATTCATCTACCCGCTCGTTGCTCAACTATATGAAATCCTAAGAGATTCATGTATCTTTGGCGAGATGAAAGAACCACCCGCCGAAGAATTCCGCCGCTATACACAAAGTGATCTCGACGAGATTATCGTAAAGCACTCACACTTTTTAAAGGGTCGACGTGGCGGTGCACGCGCCGTCATAAAATTCGGCGATCTTTCGGGATTGGATTTGAGCGACAAGGATCTATCACAAGCCGACTTTACAGGATCGAATTTAACTAGATGCAATCTATCTCACGGAATTTTTACCGGAACTTGTTTTTTTTCCTGCGATCTACAGTTGGCCGATTTAAGCCACGCCACTTTAAACCGTTCTGATTTGCGCGGCGCCCATGTATCCGGTGCGAATTTATCCGGTGCGAATATGGATGCCGCCGATCTTCGCGAAGGGCAAATCATGGAACGCGGCGAATATGGGATGCTGGTCAACAAACCCCT